>JADDQH010000030.1 GCA_016781485.1 Chloroflexota bacterium
CATGAACGCGCGATACATCGCCGGCCTGCCAACGAGGGACTCGAGGTCCGCCCGGTTGACCGACGAAGCCCGGACGCGAACGAGCACCTCTCCGTCACCGGGGACCGGAGTCGGCACTTCCTCGAGCCTGAGCACATCCGGCGTTCCGTAGGCGGACCGGACGATCGCTTTCATGCGCGTGCTCAGCTCACCGCTTTCTGCACGAGCGCGGCGATCCTTGCCTCGTCAGCGGCGGTCAACTCCGTCAGAGCGAAGGCGGTCGGCCACATGGCGCCCTCGTCGAGGTTCGCCTCGTCGCTGAAGCCGAGCGTCGCGTACCTCGTCTTGAACTTCTGCGCGCTCTGGAAGAAGCAGACGACCTTGCCGTCCTTGGCATACGCGGGCATCCCGTACCAGGTCCTTGGTGAGAGGACGGGCGCGCTGGCCTTGATGAGGGCATGGAGCCGCTCGGCCATGGCCCGATCGGGTCCCGGCATCTCGGCGATCTTCGCGAGCACGACGCTTTCCCCGTCCGCCTTGTCCACGCGCGGGCCGCGGCGCGCCGCCGCCTTCAGCTCCCGGGCGCGCTCCTTCATCGCGACTCGTTCCTCGTCCGTCCATCCCTCCGAGGTGTCATCGATCGCCGTGGTGCTCCTGGGGGACTTCGTGTCCTTCATTCCGAATCTCCTCTCGCGGTACCGGTCAGGCGGTCGCCTCGTGGGCGACCGTCGCCGTAAGCTCGATACCACCGGAGCACCCGCATGGCACGCAGCGTGTTCCACCGGCTCGGCTTCCCCTCCCCTTCGTCCATCTCGAAGTGGACCTTGCCCGGGTGTGTGTTCTCCAGCGGCCATCGCCCGTCCTCGCCGCGCTTCTCCTCGACTAGGCCGATCGCCTCCGCGACGCGCTCGTCGGGCGCAACGGCGGCGTCGCGCAGGTAGTCGAGCCCACGGAGGGCGTCGTAGAAGTAGTAGGTCGGGAATGAGAACTTCGTGTACGCGGGGTTCACCACCTCGCCGGTCGAGAGGCGCCGGAACAGGCGGCGGTCGAGCAGGTACTCCTCCCCTCGCTGGCGGGCTGCCCTCACCTCGGACGTGCCGCCCGTCGCGCGCTCGTGTTCCAGCAAACCCTCGAGCACCGCGATCGTGGAGTCGAACGACCCTCGAATCGAGCCGTTTTCCTGCTCACAGTTCCAGCCCCCGTCAGCCATCTGCTCGCCGAGCAGGCGGTTGACGATCGGGGCGACGTCCTCCCCGAAGTACGCCCCCAGGGCCACCACCTTCCCGTTGATGCAGGGCTCGACCTCGCCCTCGAAGAACGGCTGGCCGGCGTGCTCCCAGCGGCCGTGCTCGCGCACGAGCGCGATCGCGCGACGGACACCGGGCGCATCTGGCTCGATTCCGAAGTCACGAAGCTGCATCAGCGTCCAGTTCGTCGACGTGAACGCGGGGAACAGACCGGCGCCCGCCCACGTGCCTTCAGCGCCCTGCAGCCGGAGCAACCGTGCGCCCCATCCCTCCTTCGCGACCTTCCCGCGCTCGGCGGCCACGGCGTCCTGCGGCGCATCGGTGAGGTCACGCATCACCTGCCAGCGGATCGAGGGATCCGACTCAAGCAACCAGTCGACAGCACTCACGCGCGGAGACCTCCTTTCAGGGACCTGGATCCGGTTGGAGAGTGACAACGTGTTCAGTTCGCCGCTCCTGGCAGCCGCAGCCCTGTCGTTTTCGAGGGGTAGCGGAACCTATCCCGAGGAGCCCGCGTTCCGGGATAGGCGCGCGACGACGACCGATGCGGCCCAGGCCAGCACGATCGCGACCACGAGCGAGAGCAGCGCGGCCAGCGAGCGGATCTCGAGCATGGTCATCACGCTCAGGCCGAACAAGCCGACAGCCAGCGGTCGCTCGTTCCCGGATCCCCTGTCTCGGGCAAGGTCATAACGGCTGCGGCAGTATGCGCCGGAGGATCACGCGTGGAACACTCCGGGTCTACGTGCTCCTCATCGACCGCCTCGCGCATCCGGGATCCCGCAGTGTCTTCGCCGTGGCAGGGTTGACCGTGGTCGGCAAACGACGAAGGCACTTGCTCCGGCGTGCGACCGCCTACACGAGGTGGGGGCTTGACGCCGGTGTCGATACAACCTGATGGTTGTACTAATGCAGACAGGGACGGACATCGACCGCGTCTTCGCCGCGCTGGCGGATCCCACGAGGCGAGACATCGTTCGCCGCTCGATCGCCGGACAGGAAGGGGTCGCCGAGCTGGCGGACCATTACCCCATGAGCTTCGCCGCGGTGCAGAAGCACGTGGCGGTGCTCGAGCGTGCGGGCCTCGTGACCAAGCAGCGGATCGGACGGCGCAAGGTCGTCCGGACCCACGCCGACGGACTCGCGGCCGCGCGACGCGTGCTGGACCACTACGAGGAGCTCTGGCGCGGACGGATCGACCGCATGGCCGATCTGATCACCGAGGACACCGAAGGCACCGACAAAACGAGGGAGACCCAGGCATGACCGTGACCGCCGTCCGAAAGGACCCCGACGCCCTGACCCTGACCCTCACCGCAGAGTTCGACGCGTCCCCGGAGCGCGTCTGGCAGCTGTGGGCCGACCCGCGTCAGCTGGAGCGATGGTGGGGACCGCCGACGTACCCCGCCACCTTCACCAGGCATGACCTCGCGCCGGGCAGCCGTGTCGAGTACCACATGACCGGGCCCGAGGGTGACCAGCCGCGTGGCTACTGGGACGTCCTCGAGGTCGATCCACCGCGCTCCCTCGCCTTCCGGGACGGTTTCGCGAACGAGGACGGCAGCCCGAACGAGGAGCTACCGCAGACGATCGCCCGCGTGACGATCGCGGACATCGGTGGCGGGCGCACGCGGATGTCCATCGAGAGCGTCTTCCCGAGCGCGGAGGCGATGGAGCAGATCGTGGCGATGGGCGTCGAGGAAGGCCTCACGCAGGCGGTCGGCCAGATCGACGCGATCCTCGCGGAGGACGCCGTCGTCCGGCGATCGTGAGCTGAGTGACATCCATCCGTCCTGCGCTGTAGGCCGCTCCGATCGTCCTGGCGTCCTCGACCGTGCGGCTGATATGACAGTGACAGCGTCAGTCGTCCCAGCGGACGGCGATCGGCCGCTGGAGACCGGGCAGCGGCAGGGCTTGGGCTTCGGCCTCGACCGCGTCGCGTTGCATTCGCGAGAGACGGTGCCACGGCTGGATCGTCACGTCCGCCTGGGCACGCCGCCACGTCCCCACGAGTTCGCCCGCCACGAGGACGCCGCCGGGCCAGACGCGCGGGGTCCACAACGCGCGGCGACAATCGGCGTCGGGGACCAAGAGATCGCGATCGGCTCCCTGGAGAAGGAAGTAGGCGTCACCGCTCGGGAGGAGCCGTGCCGACGCCGCGGGCCGCTCGGGCGCGCGGAACGTAGGCTCGTCGCGGGTCAGGATCCACGCCTCGCCGACCGGTGTTCGGACGGGCGTCAGCGATCCGACGAGCGCCTCGAACGCGGCACTGCCTGCCGCGGCGGCGATCCCGGCCCACCCAGCGAACGCCTGGGCCGTCGCCGGACCGAAGATATGCAGGTACCGACGGGCGAGCTCGAGGCGAGCATCGCTCGGGTCGATCTCCGGTCTGGGCACCGTCCAGACGGTCGGCTGCCGGGCGCCGTCCCAGCGAATGACGACCGTACCGGTCGGTGCGGCGTACCGGAGCGCGTTCGGATGTACGCCGAGCGCGCGCCCCGCCTCCCCATAGGTCAACCTTCTGCCGTCGAGCAGGGCGTGCAGGCGGGCGGCCAGGTCGTCAGCTAACTGGCGTGCGGTCGCATCGTCCGGCAGTCTCCCGAGCGAGAAGATCGCGCGGTCGCGCGCCGCGACGACGTACGCGCTGAACCGCGGCCCCCAGAGCTGGACGAGCGACGGGTCCTCCCAGGTGGACGGTTGCGTCCCCTCGACGCGGGCATGGATCGAGAGGAGCGCGGCTCGCGGCATGCTGTCCTGCAGGCCGGCCCACGCCGCCCGGCGAAGCGAACGCCGCCCGGGTGGCAGCCGCTCGTCTAGCGCCCCGACGTGCCGTCGGAACGCGAGGATCTGCGGCCGCGTGAGATCGAGGCGAGACCTCGTCACGTCATACCTCCACGACGACGTTTCCGCTCGAGGTCCGGGTCCTGGAGAACGCTGTCACACCTCGCGCCCCGCTGCAGCGCGAGATGTCGTGGACGGCCGGTGACGTTGGCCGTCCCAACGAGTCTGTAGCCGATCGCGCGCGCTGTCGCCGAGTAACGTAGTCCCACGGTGCACCAGCTCACGAAGGCGCAGGCTCGGCGGATCGCGGTGCGTGCGCAGTGGCTCGACGCGACGCGGCCGACGGACCTCGTCTCTCTGGTGGAGCGGCTGACGCTGCTGCAGATCGATCCGACCTCGGCGATCGCGCCGAGCGCGGACCTCGTCGCCTGGAGCCGCCTCGGCGCGTCGTACCGGCCTGCCGATCTCAAACAGGCGCTGGAGCAGGACCGGACGCTGTTCGAGTTCAACGCGGTGGTGCGGCCGATGCGCGACCTCGGCCTCTACCTCGCCGGCGCCTCCGAGCGGCCGCCCTACCAGAAGCAGCGCACGTGGCTGCGCGACAACGACCGCTTCCGTCGGGACATCCTCGATCGGCTCGCGAGCTCCGGCCCCCTGACCTCGCGCGACATCCCGGACACGTCGGTCGTGCCGTGGCCGTCGAGTGGGTGGACGAACGACCGCAACGTAACGCAGATGCTGGAGTTCCTGGTGATGCGTGGCGAGGTCGCGATCGCCGGGCGCGTGGGGCGGGAGCGGCTTTGGGATCTCGCCGAGCGGGTGTACCCGTCCGACGTCGACGTGCCGTCGGTCGAGGAGGCGGCGCGCAGGAAGAACGAGCGGCGGCTCGCGTCGCTCGGCATCGCCCGGCCCAAGACGAGGGCGACGCCGATCGAGCCGGTAGACGTGGGCGAGGTCGGCGAGCCGGCCGTGGTCGAGGGCGTGAAGGGAGAGTGGCGCGTCGACGCCGCGCTGGGCGACGACTTCCAAGGCCGGACGGCGTTGCTCTCGCCGTTCGACCGGCTCGTCCACGACCGCGTCCGCGCCGCGGAGCTGTTCGACTTCGAGTACACGCTCGAGATGTACAAGCCCGCGGCGCAGCGTCGCTGGGGGTACTACGCCCTCCCGATCCTCCACGAGGACCGCCTGGTCGGGAAGGTCGACGCCGTGGCCGACCGCAAGGCGTGGGTGTTGCGGGTGAACGCCGTCCACGAGGACGTCACGTTCACGCTCCGGATGAAGGAAGCCGTGCGAGCCGAACTCGACGACCTCGCGTCATGGCTCGGCCTCGCAGTGGTCGAGTCGTCCTAATCCCAGAGATCGACCTGCGGCAGCCCCGCAAGGACGAGTGCCTCGTTCAGCTCGGCGGAGTGCCAGACGTCGTGGGCGAAGACTCGCTGGATGACCGAGCCGCGCGGGTACACCCACTCCTGGTCGCCGAATGTGCGACGGATCTCTTCGCCGAGCATGTCCAGGGTCCATCGGTCGAGGCAGTCCTCGACGATGCGGAAGGTCGAGTCGAGAGCGTGGACGAGCTCATCGGCGCCGAGCCGAGGGTCGAGGTATTCGTCCCCCGGACAGCGATGCAGGGCGTCCGGGAACGGCGTCGTCTCCGCGCCGGGCTCACCGGCGAAGCCGCACAGCCAGGACACCCGCTGGCAGGCAGTGTGCCCCACGGTCGCCCACAGCGGCCAGCGTTCCGGAACTGGACGGGTCGCGAGCTGCTCGTCGGTCATCGCCGCGACGACGTCACGGAGCGCCTCGTTGTACCGGCGCCAGTTGCTGTAGGCGGGTCGGATCGTCAGGTTGTTCATGCCGTCCACCGTATGCCCCACTCCCCTTCTGGTCCTGTCACGAATGCCCAGGCGGCGTCGACATATCGGCGAGCGGCCGATGAGTTTCACTGCCGTGGAGAGTCAGAACGAGAGATCAGCTGACCAACACGAAGCCGGCGAGCTCGAAGTCCCGGTCGAGTGCGAAGGCGCGGGTGATTCCGAGGTCCCGCATGACCTCGAAGCTTGTGCGATCGACGAGCGAGACGTCCGCGGCAACCGCTGCGCGGAAACTGGCCAAGGCGCGCCGGCGCACCCGCTCGTCGAGTCAACCACGCTGAGTGCAGGCAGGAAGTCGTCGATGAGTCGGGCGGTGGCGTCCGCGCCCAGACGCCGCCGCACGATGGAGACGGTCTCGACGACCACATATCCATGAGTCACCAATTCCTCACCGGTGATCGCCGCCTGGCCGCGTACCGCCCGAGCGTGCCCCTCGTCGGCGCGGTCCAACAACGCGTAGATCGCGCTCGTATCGACGAACGCCGTCACCAGCGAGTCTGTTCGCCCAGGACCTCGTCGTGATGCTCGGACGTGTCACGATGGCCGGAGTGGAAGGCTCCCGCGAGGGCGAACGCGCGGCGCTGCCTCGCCATCCGGTCGGCGTCCTCCTCCGGGACGATTTGCTCGACGGCCTCTCGGATGACTGCCGCGATCGAAACGCCACGGTCTGCCGCCGTCCGCCGTAACCGGCGCATCTGGTCCTCGGTGAGTGAAACCTGTGTGCGGATCATCGACACGGGTCCCATCACCTCCGCGCTGGCGTCACCCAAGCGGCCCCTCCGTGACGGTGAGCCGGGCTGGCGTCGCACCATCTGACCGTTCATCGTTCCGGCTCCGGCCCCCAGTCCGGCGGCCAGTCGTCGCCGTGGACGAAGATGCCGTGCGCCCACGAGTCCAGGTCCGGCGGCTCGATCCCGTTCGCCCCCAGGATCGTCCCGACGTGGGTCCGGTGCTCGACGCCGTGCATGACGAGCTGCGTCAGGATGGTCGCGGCGGCGCGCTGGCCGCTACTGGTCGGGAGCATCGAGTCGGGTTCGGGGAGCGCGTCCACCAGCGCGGCGAGGTTCGCGGCCGACTCCTCCGCGAGCCGTTGGAGGTCGGTCAGGTCTTGGCGTTCCGGGCGATCCGTCGGCTCGTAGCGTGGCAGGCCAGCCAACCGGTGGCGATAGCCCATCTCGCTCGTCAGCAGGTGCTCCAGGGTTTCGCGGGTCGTCCCGTACACGCCGGTCGTCGTCGCGTCGAGTGTCTCCGGCGCCTGGCCTGCGAGGAACTCGAGCAGGCCGCGGTTCGCCCAGTTGTTGTAGTCGATGAGGCGGACAAGGTATCCGTATGCGTTCGGCATCGCGGAAGTGTAGAGCGGGAACGACCGGCGCGGCTTGCCATCCCTGCGATCGTGATCACGGTGCCGGAACGGACGACCGATGACTTCCGTCCGCCCCGGCAGTCCAAGTCCGGGAACGTAGGAACTGGACTGGAGGCCGATGATGCGACTCACGATCACGACGTTTCTCTCGGTCGACGGCGTCATGCAGGGACCGGGTGGCCCGGTGAGGATCGCAGCGCCGGGTTCGACCGCGGCGGATGGCTGGTGCCGCACTGCGCCGCTCGAACTGGTCCTTCGCCGCCTGCGCCACCGGTTCGCGTAGCCTTTCTGCATGACGACGAGGCGAGTGGCGTGGCGGCGGTCGGACGAGGTGGAGACCGACGAGCACGCCACGATGACCGTCCGGGACACCGGCCTGTCGCTCGTGGGGACCGTGCTGGGCGCTGAATCGGGCGTCCCGCTCCGGATCGAGTACCGAGTGATGACGGGCGGCGCTGGCATGACGACGGTGGCGCACGTCCGGGCCCTCCGGGGCTTCGAGCAGCGCGCCCTGACGCTCGAGCGGACCGCCAAGGGCGTCTGGTCCGTCAACGGCATGGCGGACCGGGCGCTGAAGGGCTGCACCGACGTCAACCTCGGCTGCAGCCCGTCGACGAACACGCTGCCGATCCGCCGACTCCGCCTTGCCGTCGGTGCGTCGCAGACGATCCAGGCCGCCTGGGTGCGCTTCCCCGAGCTGACGGTCACCAAGAGCGGTCAAACGTACACGCGCCTGGACGAGTTCACCTACCGCTACGAGAGCGGCACCTTCTCTGCGGAGCTCGTCGTGGATGACGACCGACTCATCACCTCCTACGCGGTCTGGCGGCGCACGGCGATCGCGATCGCACGCGACGACGCGCACCCGTTCGACGCCCAGCGCTGAGTCGCGGCGTCAGGGTCCCTGAGCCGTTCCCGGTGATGTATGACTGACGCAGACGAAGTCGTGCGACTGGTCATCGACGTGCTCGGCGACGACGTGCTGGGTGCGTACCTTCACGGCTCGGCTGTCCTCGGCGGGCTCCGGCCGCAGAGCGACATCGACGTCCTGGTCGTGCTCCGCCGGCAGACCACGGCCGGGGAACGCCGAGAGGCACGGAACGGCTGCTCGGGATCTCCGGCGCCAGAGCCCGACGCGGGCCGGCGCGGCCAGTCGAGCTGACGATGGTCGTCCAGTCGGACGTCCGTCCGTGGCGTTACCCGCCTCGCGTCGAGTTCCAGTACGGCGAGTGGTTGCGGGACGACTACGCGGCGGGCGTCATCCCCTCCCCCACCACGAGCTCGGATCTCGCTCCGCTCCTCACCATGGTCCTGCAGGCAGACCGCCCGCTATCCGGTCCACCGCCGGCCGAGGTCCTCGACCCCGTCCCACCGTCCGACCTCCGTCGCGCGATCGTCGAAGGAGTCCCCGCGCTCGTGGATGAGCTCGAGACAGACACGCGGAACGTCGTTCTGACGCTCGTCCGCATCTGGGCGACGCTGGCGACGGGTCAGGTGACCTCCAAGGATGCCGCGGCCGACTCGGCGCTCGCGCGCCTGTCGCAAGAGCACCGGGCCGTGGTGGCTCGCGCCCCGTGACGTTTTTCACCGCGGCGGCTAACGGCCCACGGTGTCCTGTTGCCGCGTCGCGCTAGACGGACGCACCGCGCGTCGCGTGCGGCTTCCGGTGGGCGAAGCGGAGCGTGTGCGGGGCCGCGCCGACGTAGGTCGGATCGCCGACGAGCGTCGCCGGGAAGATCAGGCGACGGCGTCGGTACTCCTGCGCGAAGGAGAGGGTGCGCTCACGGAATCCGGTCTCCGCTGCTTCGTAGATCACGGCTCGCCGCGGTCGGCCATCGATCTCGGCGATCCCGGGTACGGCGAGCACGAGGCGTGGAGCCGTCGGATCCACCGCGCGCGCTGCCTCGCGCGCACGTTGCAATGTCCGTTCGGGATCAGACGCGTCGACCGCACGAACGCGCACGTTCCCACCGGCGTCCTCGTACATCACGAAGGGATCCAGCTTGCCGGTGTCCTCCAGCGATCGTCGCGCACGGTACTCGGCGGATCGCAGGAGGTCGGCCAGCTCGTCGCCCAGGTCGATCGATTCCGTCGAAGTCGTGCTGACCCGCGGCGCCGTCGACGGCAGGTCGAAGGGATCCCGCCCGTAGGCCTCCCAGTCACGGGCGTTGAGGAATGCGATGGCCGCCGCCACGGCGACACAGGCGAATAGCCAGACCCATCCAGTCGCCCACGCGACGACGAGCATGGGCGCGGCGACAAGGAGGCCTATCCTCAGCGGCGTCAAGCGATCCCCCCTCCACCCAGTGCGTGGATCCCGCCCGCCATCCTACCGGGACCCCACGATACGGAGCCGCCCGACAGACAGCGCTGAGTGCTCGCCGCGACCGGCGCCGCGGGTCCGCTCTTGGTCATCGGGACCCTCCGCGACGGTCATGCTGCGACAACGACGGGGAACCCTTCGCGGTCGGCCGCCTCGGCAAGGCGCGCGTCGAGCGTGACGAACGGCAAGGTCGCCGGGTGATCCTCGGCAGCGGCGAGCGCCGCGGCCAACTGCGTCGCGTCGGCTGACCGAAGCGGATGCGTCCGCAGGAGCCGGATCGCCGACGAGCGGATGCGCTCGCTCGGCAGGATCTCGGTCCATGCGTCACGAAGGCGGCCAACCGTCGAAGGGCGTCGGACATCGCCGTCGACGGCATCAGGTCGCCGCGTTCCAGTCGCGCGAGAGCCGAGACGCACTCGACCGGCGTCCCCCACCACGCTATGACTCCGGGTCGGCCTCGAACGAGGCCGTCACCCACTCGGTCGCTTCTTCGCGGACGAGCAGCGGCACCACGGCCGAGCTGTCCCAGAACCTGATCGGGCCGTGCGTCGCTCGTCGAGCACCAGCGCGACGGCGCTCCCCTCGCCCATCAGCGATGGCGGGTCGAGCCTGACCAGGTCGATGGGTGGGGATGCGGAGCCGAGCCGAGCGATGCCGGCTCGCTCCAGTCGCTCCCGACGGCCGACCTGGGCGCGCGACGCGGCGACAGGCTCGAGGCGCGCCACGGGCGTTCCCCGGTCCAGGATGGTGATGGTCTCGCCGGCGCGAACACGATCGATGAGCGCACCGAACCGGTTCTTCGCTTCGGTCAAGGTGGTCGTCTTCATCCGGCCATTCTAGAAAGTTGGTTCCGCGGCTCGTCGCTGAGCGGACCTGCGTGGAGTCGCTCGTCCTCGGGCCGCCCGCAGCCGGACGAGTCTGCGTTCACGTCGCGTCTGCGTGGGCGATGTGGCCGAACTCCTGCCACAGGATCGCGACGAGCAGCGCCGAGCCGACGAACGCGAACCAGTACGGGGCGGTGATCCCGAAGCTGCTCGCGAGGACGCCACCGAGCGGCGTTCCGATCACGATCCCGCCTACGATCGCCACGCGGTACACGCCGCCGACCCGGCCAAGGAGCTCGTTCGGGACGGCACGCTGCCGGACGACGGTCGCCGTCGTGCCCCACACGAACGCATGTGCACCGAAGATCACCAGGGTGCCGAGCGCGACCGCGGGGGACGTCGTCAGCGCGAGCGAGAGATGCGTCCCCGTCTCGATGAGCAACCCGACGCGCATGATGGTCGCCGAGGCTGAACCTCCGCTCCAGCCAGCCGTAGGAGACGATGCCGACGATCCCACCGACGCCGATCGCGGTCGTCAGGAGGCCGAACCCGACCTCGTTCATCCCGAGCCGCTCGACGGCGTAGAGGACGAGGACGGCCCACGCGGCGCCGTACGTGACGTTGAACGTGAAGATCGTGAGCGCGAGCGTCCGCATCGGCGGATGCGCGACGAGCCAGCGGATCCCCTCGACCAGATCGGCGCGGACGCTGGTCCCCTCCCCCCGCTCGTTCCTGATGCTCGCCGCGACACGCGAGATGAGCACCGCGCCCAGCGCGAAGGCGGCTGCATTCGCCGCGAACGGCAAGGCCATGCCGGCCGCGAACAAAAAGGCGCCGATCGGCGGTGCGACCAACTGGTTCGTGAGCAGGAACGCGCCCTGCATCCGCGCGTTCGCGATGCCCAGGTCCTCACGTGCCACGACGGTCGGCAAGAGCGTGCTGCTGGCGGAGTCCGCGAACGTCTCCGCCGTGCCGAGGACGAACAGCACGACGAGCACGAGCGCGATGTTGACCACCCCGCTGGCGATCATCGCGACGAGTGCGGTAAGGACGAGCGCACGAACCAGGTTCACCGCGACGACCATCTGGCGGCGATCGAAGCGATCGGCCGCGACGCCGCCGACGACACCGAAAAGCAGCACCGGGAGGAACTCGCTCAGGAGCGCCATCGACACCAGGAACGGGTCGCGCGTCTGCGAGGCCACGAGCAGGGGGCCCGCGGCGATCGCGACGCCGTCGCCGGCGTTGTTGATGACGGTCGCCGACAGGAGCCAGCGAAAGCTCGAGCCGAGCCTCTTCGGCGCGAGCGTGTCTGCGATGCGCGCGGGGAGGACTTGCACGAGCACGCGCGGCAGGGTAGCAACGCGCCCCCGCGCGCGGACGGCCGGCGAGGAGGCTGACGGCGACGGACCGTCAACCGAGAAGGTATCGCCCGGAGCTACGACCGCGGCCCCGCTCGACGCATCAGCGGGTGATGTCGATGACGCAGAAGCGGTTGCCCTCGGGATCGGCAAGGATCACGTAGTCCGCGTCCGGCGGTCGCTTGTCCCAGTGGACCTCGGTCGCGCCCAGCGCCTTCAGGCGCTCGACCTCCGCCGCCTGATCCTCCGCGTACAGGTCGAGATGGATGCGGGGCGGTATCTGGAGCGTGGAGCGCACCCGGTCGAGGGAAACATTCGGGCCGACCCCGTCCGGGGGTCGTAGCAGGACGAAGTCGTCGCTCTCGTACTCGCTCTCCCGGCGCACGTAGCCGAGCGCTGCCGACCAGAACGCCGTCTGGCGCTCCAGATCGTCCACGCGGATGACGATCGAGCCGACGCGGATCATCGAGCCACTCCCCCGGACGGGGCGGCTAGCCCGCTTGTCCCTGCTGAGCCGGCTCGTGGATCCCGATCCGGTTCCCCTCGGTGTCCTCGAAGTAGGCCAGCCAGCCGATGACGTCGCCCATCAACTGCTTCTGCCCGAGGATCCGCCCGCCGGCCTCCTCGACGCGGGCGATCATCCCGTCGATGTCGCCGTTCGAGGAGAGGTAGATCGTCGTCCCGCGGTCGGTCGTCGGCTTCGACGGATCGTCCTGCACGAGATCGATGCTCGGACCTTCGACGCCGCGGACGAGCGCCACGCCACCACCGAAGTCAGGCGGAACGTCGAGCGGCATCCCGAGCACATGCGAGTAGAACCGGACGGCGCGATCGATGTCCTTGACTGGTACGTCTGCCCAGACCAGAGCCATGCTGAAACTCCTTTCGCGGGATCTGCCGGCCACCCGCGTCCGGCGTCGATGAGATCGAGCTTGCACCGCTCGCGGGCGCCGTTCCCGCCGCCGCCCGCGGAGTCGACCATGTTGGCGTCGTCACCTCCCCTGGGGGCGCTCGACGATCAGGAGCCGATTCCCATCCGGGTCGCGGAAGGAGAACATCGGCACGGGTAGCGCATCACTTCGGGGTCCACGTCGACCCCGCGGGACCGCAGCGTCGCATGGTCCGCCCCGGCATCTTGCGTCGTCAAGCGAATCTGGGTGTCGACCCCTGTTCGAGTCCCCTCGGGCGCGCGCGGGTGCTCGTCGCCGTCTCGGCCATCTCTACCCTCCTGGTCGCCCGTCGGGTCTTCCCGGTACCAGCTCTTGCTGGGACGGATCGTTCGCCCTTCTAGACGGCAGCTGACGCCGAAACTCATCGGTGTCCCTGCTCGAGGTCACGTACCACGAGTCGGGATCTACGCCAGCGTCAGGCCGCCCCGTTCCCCGACGCTCGCGTCGATCTCGTGGCGGCGGAGCTCGGCGATGGCGATCGTGCCGTTCGGTCCGCTGCAGCACTAACGCGAACGGGGATCGGACTCTCCGGGGACGACACTGCACCGATGAGAATCGGGCGAGGGGTCCGTCTGATCGGTGACGGGAAGGTCGTCCCGACCTCCCCCGGCTGGCGAAAGGAGCAGCGGATGCCCCGGATGGTCTTCGTGAACCTGCCGCTGGAGGAGTTCCAGCAGTCAGCTGGACGCTCAGGCGGGTAAACCCGACCGTAGAGTCGGCACCCAGAAGGAGGCGAGAGTGAACTTCAACAGCATCCTGATCGGATCGGAGGACCCGCAGCGGCTGGTCGAGTACTACACCAGGCTCTTCGGTGAGCCCGGTTTCTCCGACGGTGGGTACACCGGCTGGCAGCTCGGTAGTGGGTTCGTGACGGTCGGGCCGCACGACCAGGTCAAGGGGCGGAACGCGCACCCGGGGCGGATCATCTGGAACATCGAGACGCGCGACGTGAAGGCCGAGGTCGGGAGGTTGGTGGCTGCGGGCGCGATCGTCATCCGCGAGCCGTACACGTTCGATGAGATGCCGGACGGCTGGATCGCGACGCTCGCCGATCCGGACGACAACTACTTCCAGCTCATGAGCCCGATGGCGCCCGCTCCAGCCGGCTGATCGCCGGCGCTGCCCCTCACGCGGGTGGCGCGAAGGCGGCCGCCAGGTCCGCACTCGGGATGGCGGCATCGAGATACCGCGACGTGCCATCTTCCTGGAGCTCACGAGCCGCGGCGACCAGCGCGCCGTACGCCGCCCTCGCGAGGCCACCCCCCGTGGAGATCCGTCGTACACCCATCGACGCGAGCTCGCCGATAGAGGGACCGTGTCGCATCGCCAACACGTTCACGGGCGCCGGCACTGTCGCGACGAGCCGTGCGATGTCCGCGCCGCCGACGATCCCGGGCGCGTAGACCACGTCCGCGCCGGCATCTCGATACGCCCGGAGCCGCGTGATCGTGTCCTCCAGGTCGTCGATCCCGTACAGGTGATTTTCGGCGCGGGCGGTGAGCACCACACCGTGCCGCCTCGCCGCCTTGCTCGCGCCCGCCACCCGCTCAGCAGCGACGGTGATGTCATCGATCGCCTGGCGGCGCGGGTCGTAGTCCTCGATCGAGCAACCCGCGGCGCCGGCGTCGGCGATCAGGTCGACCGTCTCGGCAACGTCGGCTGGTTCGTCACCGAAGCACCGCTCCGCGTCCACGTTCAGCGGGAGATCGATTGCCCCGACCACGGCCTCCACGTGAGCCAGCAGCTCGTCGCGGGTCACGTGCTGATCCGGCCGCCCGAGCGACGCGGCGTGTCCGGAACTTGTCGTCGCCAGAGCGGCGAACCCCATCGAGGCGAGCAGGCGAGCCGAACCGAGATCCCACGCGTTCGGCATGAGGAACGACCCGGCCGCGTGGAGCGACCGGAAGCGGTCGCGATGCGACTGCACCCGATCACGTGTCATGCCTCGAAAGCGTACTGCGAGCGAGAGCGGACGAAGCCGGCGACGCAGCGCAGACCCATGGACGTGTGCACTCAGAAGGGCGCTCAGCCCGTCATCTGCACCCGGGCGGGTCTTCCGTCGCCGGGCGGTAGATGATCTTGTGACCGTTCGCGGCAGCTTCGATGACGGGCTCCGGATCGACGCGCAGCACGAGCGACACCTCGATCGTCGCGTCCGATCCGACCTTCGACTTCCACTCCGGCGGGATGAAGTCCACGGCCCCGTCGGGCACGTCGGTCCGCCACGCCAGCTCGTTGAAGACGCCGAGCCACTCGATCCCGCAATGGACGCTCAGCTTGTAGGGATACTCGCTGTCGGGCTCGATGATCGACCCGGACTCGAGCACCTCGGGCTCCGATAGTGCCGGATCGGGATGCACGTCGCCCGGTCGCGCCGCGGCTCCAGCACGCGACAGATCGACATCGACGACCGTCCGCTCCTCCGGCGCGCCCGGCGGCGGATCATCCGCCCCGAGCTGGATCGCGAACGGCCCGCTTGGTAGCTTCGCTCGCTGGACCGCGACCACATACGCGTGCGGGATGGCATCGGACGTACACGCGGCGGGGGGGTCAACGAGCACGATCAGCGCATGGACCAGGCGCCGCTCCTCGTCGACGACCATGTCGTCGAGCCTGATGTTCGGACAGCTGGAGCCGAAGACGGCGCCGAACCACACCACCACCTCGGCGTTGAAGTCGACGGCCGGACGTTCGCCCTTCAGGCCGATCTCCGCCCAGAGGGTCTCGTAGGATCTCTGATCGGTCGCGATCCCCGTGCGATAGGACTCGCCGACACGCTTTTGGTCCGCCAGCAGGCGCCATCCGTCACCGCGCTGTGGTTGCGGCCCTTCGGCCGGTGCCTCTGCCGGGTCGGTGCCCTCGACGCAAATCCGCTCACCCGCGAACCGCTCTTCGATAGCCGCCCGACGCTCGGGGGTCAGCACGCCGACGCCGATGCTCACGACGCCCTGGGTGACGCTGATCCATGAACCGAACGAGAACAGCGGTTGGAGCTCCCTGGCCGCCCGCCGCTGCAGCTCCTCGAGCTCGGCCATCTTCCAGTCGACGGGAACGACGACCGCACCGACGCCAGGGAACCGCTCCCGGAGCTCAGCCTGACGCGCTTCCGCATCGACGCTGAACGCGACGGCGATCCAGCCCAGATGGTCGCGGTCGATCCAGATCTCCTCGAACCCGCGCTTCCCAGAAGCCCACGCGCGCACCTCCTCGATGGGCATCTCGTTGGAGACGTAGATCGGCGAGTCGCGGTACCACTCGGCAGGGGCAGTGATCTCGGGGATGGCGGCGCACATGGGCAGCGTTGAGAGTTCGGCGGAGGATCGCGGCTTCACGGATGGGTCGGACCCGAGGGACGAGCCAGGGTCGTTGCCGGAGCGAGCCTCCGCGCCGGCGGCACCGGTACCCACGTCCGGTCCTCCAGCACGCCACGCACTTCCGGTACACGCGCTCGCGAGCAGCGCAACAACGCAGACCACCACGACGACCAGCTGGCGCATGACACCTCCCCGATGCGGGTATCCCTACCCAGACGTCGCCGGACCCGGTTTTGGTTCCGCGAATGCCTGACAGCAGCACAGTGCGAGCGAGCCGCGGCGCTCGCCGTTCCGAACCCCTCTCGACGGCACGCGCAGGTCGAGACGAGAACGACCGTAGCGGGCTCGCGACGGACGACGTTCGAGTCAGGCGTTCGCCGGCGCCCGATCGGCGCGCCGTGGCGGAGGCGCCGCCCGACTACGAGATACCAGACGGGCCACCCGACCCATCCGACGAGGCCGACGGCGGCGCCGATCGCCCAAGTCGCGAACTGGGGCAGCGAGCCCCACGGGAATGCCAGGACGGCAGCACGGTGGTCGCCAGGCACGCTGCCTAGAGGCGTCATCTCGCCACTCCTGCTCTCGCGTGCCGTGGCAGGTAGAGCACGTCGCCTATCCCAGCGTCCGCGCTGTCGACCTCGACCAGCGAAGGAACGTCAGCTCTGCTATCGCTTGCCTCCCCTTGCTCGCCTGATGGCGACGCGCTTCGTCGCCCGGTCGCCCGGCGCACCGACGCCCGGCCCTCGAAACCGCTCGAAAACCATCAGGCAGGACCGGCCCGGGGGCCATCGGCATCGCGGGCGTCGCCGGAGACGACTCGTCGCGCCTCGCGCGCCGCGACGACCGTGACGAGGATGATCAGGAACCCATTCACGGGGTGGAGCGCGGCGATGAAGGGGGCCGACTCGCGCAGCAACACGAAGACGGACTGCAGCGCGAAGAGCACCCCGAGGAGCACGGGCAGAGCGATAAGCAGCCGCCCGAGTCGCCCAACAACGGCAAGCACGAGCAACACGAGCGTGAACCAGCCGATCAGGTACCCGAACTCGCGGTGCGTCGCGAATCGGCCTGGGTCGTCGAATACGCCGAGGCCGGCCAGGAACACCTGCACGACGGCCGCTGCGGCGAACAACCAGGCGACCCACGAGTACGCGGATCGAGCCAGCGCCACCATCTGTCGCCCTCCTTCCGCACGCATCGGGTGCGGGCAGCCGTGAAACCCGGCCGAGCTGAGGGAATCGAGCGGCCTCCACCACACCGCGATCCCGTCGCCGCGCGAACGGGCGCGTGGATATCCCGACGAGCCTCGACCAGGAGTTACGACCCGACGACGGCATCCCTGGTTCCCTCGCGCTGGTCGTAAGGTATCCTGTATTTCAGGATGCCTGAAGATATCGCGGACCGAACAGCGCGTCAAGTCATATCCGCTCCCCGGGAAGGCCCGCGATCGAACACGACGGCGTTGCTCGGCCTCGCCTACATGGCTCTCGGCCGGCGGATCGTCGACGGCGTCCTGGCGGCCGGTTTTCCGCAGCGGCCGGCTCACTCCGCGGTGTTCGCCCACATCGACATCGAGCACGGGACCAGGCTGACGACGCTCGCGGCGAGAGCGAACATCACGCCGCAGGCGATGGGAGAGCTGGTCGACGATCTCGAGCGGCTCGGATACCTCGTGCGCGAACCCGACCCGGCGGATCGGCGCGCGAAGCGCATCGTCCTCACCGAGCGTGGACGCGCGTGCGTCGCCGCGGCGATACGGACGATCGAGGGGATGGAGTCGAATCTCGAATCGCTGCTGGGCGGCCGACGGCTGGCGGAACTTCATGAGTCGCTGAACCGCATCGTCGACGCCACGACGCCGGACGACGACGGATCGGGCTGAAAGCGGGAGGACAGTGGTGGACGTTCTGCTCATCGGCGCCAGGGTCATCCACATCGGGTCGGCGATGCTCTGGTTCGGAGGCGCGATCCTGTTCGCCTTCTTCCTGGACCCGACGGCCAAGGCGCTGGGCGCCGCCGGTCAGCCGTTCATGCAACACCTGATGGAGCGGCGCAAGGTCGGGATCTTCTTTCCGGTCGTCGCCGGGCTGACGATCCTGAGTGGAGCGGTCCTCTACTGGCGCGATTCGGGCGGGCTGCAGGCGGCGTGGATCGCGTCGCCGACCGGTCTCGCGTTCACCATCGGCGGACTCGCGGCGATCACGGCGTTCGTCGGTGGCATGGTGCTGATCGGCCCGAGCGCCGCCGACCAGCAAGCGGTCGCACGCGAGATGGCGGGTGGCGACGGCGTGCCCACGAGCGCGCAACGGGAACGCCTGGAACGGGCGGACCGACGGCTCACGTTGGCGAGCCGCATCGACCTGCCGCTGCTCATCCTCGCCGCACTGGCCATGGCGGTCGCGCGCTACCTGTAGGTCGTCCTCGGCCGCGATCTCGTCGCGCTGGGCAGCCGGGGGGGGAACCGTCCGCACGACTCCTGGCCCAGCCCGCGGCTGGACGCCCGAGCTCCCCTCCCCCGGGTGCTCAGCTCATGACGCTTGCGGTTGCACGTCCTCGACGGGTTGCCCGCTGCCTTTCCACGCGGTGAAGCCGCCGTCGATGTGCGCGACGTTGCTGTAGCCGAGTTCGCGGAGGGTGTCAGCCGCAAGTGCCGAGCGACCACCTGAGGCGCAGTGCAGGATGACGCGGCGATTCGGATCGAACTCGGGTCGGTGGTACTTACTTGTCGGGTCCGCGTAGAACTCGAGCATCCCCCGTGGCGCGTGGACGGCTCCCGGGATGACCCCGTGCTCGACCCGTTCCCCTGGTTCGCGCAGGTCCACGAGGACGGCGTCACCGCTCGCCAGCTCAGCGGCCGCCTGCTCCACGGAGAGATTCTCGACGCGCTGCTTCGCGTCCGCGACCAGTTCCGCCGCCGTCTTCGCCGACATCTCCCTGCCTCCTATCAAGCTTGGGTCGCGCCTTCTGGTCGACCCGCCGTGATGCCGCGGTTGCGCATCGAACTTTCCCCCATGGTAGTTGCTGCGACACGTCAAACGCGAGCTGTCGGACTTCCCGCGGCCCCACAAGAGCCTTGCCAAGCCGTACCGCCGGACCCGGCGATGGCGGCGGGCGTCGCCGACCGAATCTGGACGTGAGAGGACATCGCGGCGCTGCTGGACTAGGCTTCTGGATCGCGCGGAGGCGTTCGCTGGAGGCACACGCGGATGCACGATCCAGGGTCTCAGACCTATGTTGTCCTCGATGTACCAGAGCCGCAAGCGTCAGCCGTGATGTCGGTGCGCGTCGCTCACGGCGATCTATTCCGCGCAGCGCTTCCGGTAGAAATAACGCTCACGAACAGCTTTGCTGCTGAGCAGGACGCCGGAGAGTCATTCGCGGCCCTCGACAGGATCGCTTCCGACACGCCCGCGATCGTGACGTCCTTCGTGGGCGCGGACCGGTTCCCGAACTCGGACGTGTTCGTGATGCGCCTCGACGACGAGGCGTCGTTTCGACGACTGCGCGAGCGGATCCTCGCGCAGGACTTAGCTTTCGAGCCATCGCGATTCCCGTTCGTGCCACACTGCACGCTCCGCACGCGGGCGCCGGTATCGGAGAGCGACGCCACGGACCTGTTGCGCACTTCCGTGCCGGGCCGGATGCTTTTGGACACTCTTTCGGTCTACACACTCTCGCGAGCGAGCACTCCCGGCGGGGTCGATTGGCGATTGCGGCATCGCGTGCGGCTCGGCGGCCCGCCGTCAAACTGGGACCCTACCCGCAGGTAGGGCATCAGTTTTGGGAGTGCCGGGCGGGGTACTGATAGGACCCGGCGGCCCGAACGGATGAAAGCGGCTACGCCCTCCCCTTCACCATCTCGATCAGCCGGCCGAGGACGCGTTCCCCGTCCGCCCGCAGCCCGTTGTGCTCGAGTTCGTTCGTGATCCAAGGCCGGAGCCCGCGTATCGAGGCTGCCGTCTCCTCGGCGAAGGCGCGCTCGACGTACAGGTCGTTCACGTAGATCGTCGCGGCGACCGGCACGTCGTTGTGCCGGAGCCGATCCCGGTCGTAGAGGCGCGGCCAAGGGTGCTCCGCGAGGAGCTCGGCGGCCGCACGGTGACCGTGGAGCGCAGCGTAGTCCTCCCACATCCACGGGAACACGTGCTCCGCGGTGAAGTAGCCCTCCTCCTCGACCTCGGGCGGGAGCAGCCGGGCGGCGGACCAGCGGGTCGGGACGCCGTCGGCGTACGAGGACTCGTGGAGCGTGGCGTAGATAGGGTTGCGGTGGAAGCGGACGGCGTTCTCGGTGTCATGAAGGAACGCGTTCGAGCCGAACGGCAGCTCCAGCACGTGGTGGAGCAGCTCGAACCCGGCGCTGTCGCCCAGCCATAGCCCGAGCTGGCGGAATCGGCGAGAGGTCAGCCGGTCACGGGACGGGAGGCCGACGTCCTCGTCGTCGAGCCGCCGGAAGATCTCTCGCGTCCGCTCGCGGTCGTCCGGGTAGCGCTCGAAATAGGCTCGGTTCTTCTCGACGAGCCGGACGTACGTCGCGCCGTAGATGTCGTCGACGGGGCGGCCGATCGGCGACAGTCCGCCCGTTATGAACGCCTCCCGCAGCCCCTCGGGCGCGATCGACAGGTAGGTCATCGTGGAGAAGCCGCCGAAGCTCTGTCCGAGCACGCTCCAGCGGTCGACGCCGAGCTCCTCGCGGATCAGCTCCGCGTCGCGCACGATCGAGTCGGCCCGGAAGTGCGTCAGGTACTCCGCCTGGGCCTCCGGCGTCTCTCCCGGGATGTGCCTACCGACAGGCGTCGATCGTCCGGTTCCCCGCTGGTCGAGCAGCAGCACGCGGTAGTCCTGCAGTGCTCGCTTCATCCAGCCGGACGACTGGCTCGTCGGGCGGGCCGCCTCCATCCCCGGGCCGCCCTGCAGGAAGAGCAGATATGGCCTCGCCTCCCCCCCGGGCGCAGCCACCTCACGCGTGAACACCGTGATGGTCTCGCGGTCGCGTCGCCCGTGGTCTAGTGGGACGGTGTGCTCCCGCTCGGTAAGGATCACACCGGGCGCGCGGTAGCTCGCGGTCATCGCAGCAACGATAGCCGCACACATCCCGTCTGCGTCGCCTGGTCGATCACTCCGTCAAGCGTTCAGCGCCGGCACGACGTCCAGTCCGAGAGCAGCGGCAGCGCCGACCATCCCGGACTGCGTCACTCCATCCCGGGCTTCTCCTGCACCGCCCAGCTGTTGCCGTCCGGGTCTTCGAAGAAGATGAACGCGTTCCATGGACCGCCGTGCCCGTCGACCCACTGTCCGATCTGGGTGTCGACGTGCCGGACCGGACTGACCTCGACTCCGCGCTCGACGAGTTGGGCGCGGGCGGCCTCGACGTCCTTCACGACGAGCTGGAGCCCCTTGAGAGAGCCGGGTTCACCCGGCGCGAGGCCGACGCCGATGACGATCGAGCATGCGGAGCCGGGAGGCGTCAGCTGCACGTTCCGGAAGTTCTCGCCGAACGAGTTGTCGACGTCGACCTTGAAGCCGACCTGCTCGCTGTAGAACCGCTTAGCGCGGTCGACATCGGATACGGGGACCACCACCACTTCCAGCTTCCAGTCCATGTCGGTTCGTCCTTTCGTGTCGTCGGCGTGGCGAACACCCTCCGCCTTCCCCTCGATCGTCACCAGTAAGACTGCGGGCCGCGGCGGAACTCATCGGCCGGATGTGGTTCTGTTGGATCGACATGAAGCCTGCTGAAGAACAGATCCGCTTCCGACGCCTCAGGACCGACGAACTGACACCGGATGAGGTCCGCGCGCTCCGTGCGCTGCTGGAGTCGGCGTTCGGATCCGACGACGAGGAGCGCTTCGCGGAGGACGACTGGCAGCACGCGATCGGCGGCCTGCACTTCGTCGTGGACATCGGCGGCGAGATCGTCGCCCACGCCTCCGTCGTCGAGCGCGAGCTCCACGTCGACGGCCGACCGCTCCGGACGGGCTACGTGGAGGCCGTCGCAACGGCGCCGGAGCATCAGGGGAAGGGGCTCGGCTCCGGGGTGATGCGGGAGGTCCATGCGTACGTCCAGGACTGCTTCGAGCTCGGTGCGCTCGCCACCGGGAGTCACGGGTTCTACGAGCGTCTCGGCTGGCTGAGCTGGCGAGGCGCGTCGTCCGTCCGCACCGCTACCGGCACCCGGCCCACGCCGGACGAGGACGGCTGCATCCTCGTCCTGTTGACGCCGTCCTCCCCTCCCCTCGACCTCACCGCGCCGATCAGTTGCGAGTGGCGGCCCGGCGACGTCTGGTAGCGGACCGGAGCAGAACAGCGGGGGGAACGGTCCGCACCTGCCGGCCGCCTGATCATCTCTGGCCTGGGCGCCACTTCGCGGCCAACGACGCCTCGTAGGAACCCAGCCGGCTCGCCAGCTTGCGACGCAGCTCCAGCATCCATTGCGGTTGGGGCACGCTATCCGACAGGTCGGCAGCACGCCGCACGCGTGCGTAACGAAGTAGGTCGGCGAGCCGCAAGAACGTCGGTAGTGCCGCCGCCAGGTCCGAGTCGAGCGGCCGCTCCGTCTCATAGCCACGCAGGAACTCCTGGAGCGACCTGTTCCTCGGGTCATACCCGCGCTCGAAGAGGTCGCCGAGCGCGAATGCGATGTCGGCGGCGTACCAGTAGCGGGCACAGTCGTCGAAGTCGAGCACCCCGAGCCCGGCTTCATCCCAGACGAGGTTGTCGAGCTCGAAGTCGAAGTGGATCAACCCGAAGTGCTCGAGCTCGACCGGGAGGATCGATAGCTGCCGGGACAATTGCTCGAGCTCGTACCGGACGGCCGGTCGATCGTGCGGGATGTAGACCGCAGCAAAAGCGAGGTCGTCCTGCCAGGAGCGGCGAGCCGAGACCGTCTCGGTGGGGAGCATCGTCATACCTCGGTGCAGTCGCCCCAGTCCCGCACCCCAGGCGTGGAACTGTGGGGGGATCAGCTCGTCGATGTCGAGGGTCCGTCCTTGAAGCGCGACCAGCACCACGCCGTGGAACGTTCCGAACTCGGTCTCCGCCGTTGTCACGAATCTCCCTCCCGGCCCGGGCAGCGGAGCGGCGACTCGAACTCCCTGACGATCGAGCGATGCGACGACGCTCATCTCAGTATCGATGTCGTCGCGCCGCCGCTCCGAGCTATGTGCGAAGCGCAGGAAATAGGGAACCCCGGCGCGGCGGAAACGGAATACAAAGTTCGCGCTGGATCGGAAGAACTTGATACTCCCGGCGTCGGGCTCCCAGCTGCCCAGGATCTGCTCCGCCACGGGGCTTCCGCCCTTGTCGTCAACGGTCGCATCGATGCGCAGCATCGTGCTCAACTTCATCATCGAGCGAGCATACGTCGCAGAGCGGGCGGTCCCCGTCATCCCGGCGGTATGAGCTGTCGCGCGGTCGTCCGGTTCCTCGCGCCCTCAGGCGGTGCGCGGGACCCGGGAGCACCAGGTGCCGTGCCCGGGGGCACTCGCGGGGCGCAGGTTCGTCGCATGCCCAAGCGTTGGCGTCCGGGTCGGCGCCACAGAGCTCTCCGGCGTAGGCTTTTTGCATCGACCGACCCCCCTTGCAGCGCGGATACCGCGAGGAGCAGCATGGATCCGAAGGTTGTCGCGAGCGCCGACCGCCGCAGACTCGGGCCCGAGTGGACCGAGCGGTTCTACGAGACGGCGGACCGGTACGGCCTCACGATCCTTGACGACTGGTCGAAAGAGCTCCAGGCGCGGTACGGCATCAGGCTGTAGAGGGTTCGGCGATGCGTTCACCCGATGCGGTTGTGTCCGACCGGGATCTGCGGCTGACGGACGGCCGGCTGATACGGGTCTACGACGCCGGCCGCCAGGAGGCGTCCGACGGGCTTACGGTGCTCTGGCACCATGGCTCGCCGCAGACCGGGGCTCCTCTCGAGCCGCTGTTGACGGCCGCGGCGGCCCGGCGGATTCGGCTTGTGTCGTATGGCCGGCCGAGCTACGGCGGATCGAGCCCGCATCCGGGCCGGAACGTCGCGTCAGCGGCGGCCGACGTCGCACAGATCGTCGACGCCCTCGGCATCGCCCGGTTCGCGGTGATGGGCGCGTCTGGCGGCGGTCCGCACGCCCTTGCGTGCGCCGCCCTGCTGCCCGATCGAGTGACGGGTGTGGTCTGCCTCGCGGGCCTGGCTCCGTTCACCCAGAGCTTCGACTGGTACGCGGGGATGGTCTCCGACGGGGGGCTGCGCGCGGCCGCTGCAGGACGCGAAGCCCGTGAACGCTATGCCGCCTCCGACGAATTCGATCAGAACAGCTTCACACCAGCCGACTGGGCAGCATTGGAAGGAGCCTGGGCATCGTTGGGTACCGACGCCGGGCGAGCAGAGGCTGCCGGACGCGAGGGGTTGATCGACGATGACGTTGCTTTCGTGGCTCCGTGGGGCTTCGAGTTGGCGCAGATCGAGCCGCCCGTGCTGCTGGTGCAAGGGGGGCAGGATCGAGTCGTGCCGCCGACCCATGCCTACTGGTTGATGCGCAACTGTCGATCGTCCGAGCTCTGGCTGCGCCCTCGGGACGGCCACATCTCGGTCCTCAATGCCAGCCGCGTAGCGCTGGACTGGCTGCGTGCCCGAGACGAGCTGCTCTAGACCGCGCCGGATCGCACCGGCGTACTCTTTCTTGTGCCGCCGATCCTTCGCGGCTCCGTCGTCGCGCAAGGCGGGGCCGTGACCCGCGAGCTCAGTCGGTGGCCGTGTGCTTGCCCAGCTTCGCGGGATCGAACTCGGTGCGACCGACGTAGAGCCGGTTCACGAGCCACAGGCCCACGCCGATCGCGAGCAACACCGCCGCGAGTCCGTACTGCGACACGTCTCGGCCGGAGAGCGGGCTCGCGAGGAATGCGCACGTGATGGCGCCGAGGACCGGCAGGATCGTGGGTGCCCGGTAATGCTCGTGCTCCACGCGGTCGCGCCGCAGGATCAGCACGGCCACGTTGACGACCGTGAAGACCAACAGCAGCAGCAGGGCGGTCGTGCCGCCGAGCCCGGCGATGTTACCGACGCTGATGAGCGCCACCGCGAGCAGCGTCGTGAAGATGATCGCGACCCACGGCGTGCGGCGGGAAGCATGCACGCGGCCGAGTGCGCCGGGGATGATCCGTTCGTGCGCCATGCCGTACACCAGCCGGGACGCCATGAGCATGTTGATGAGCGCGGAGTTCGAGACCGCGAATAGGGCGATGAACGCGAACAGCGTAAGCGGGAATGCCGGCGCACCGGCGCGCACGACCTCGAGCAGCGGTCCGCTCGAGCCCTGGAGCGTGGGGATCGGCACCAGCATCGTGGCGATGGCGGCCACGAGCATGTAGATGAAGCCTGTGACCAGGATGCCCAGGAACAACGCCCGGGGAAAGACGCGGGCAGGATCGTGCGTTTCCTCGGCCATGTTCACGGAGTCTTCGAACCCGACCAGGGCGAAGAACGCGAGCGCGGTTCCCGCGATGACGCCCTGGAAGGGGTTGATCCCCTCATTGAAGCGGACGACGTTGCCCGGATCGCCGATCCCGCGTGTGAACGCGAGGATGCCCACCCCGATGACGATGACCAGCCCGACGAGCTCGACCGTCGTGAGGAGGACGTTCGCCTTGACCGACTCCGAGACGCCCCGGAAGTTGATGAGCGCGAGGACGACGATGAACGTGAGCGACACCGCGAGAGCGGGCAGCTGGATGAACTGGCTCATGTAGTCGCCGCCGAACGCCCGCGCCGCGGCACTCGCGGAGGTGAGCCCCGACGCCATGACGGCGAATGCGACGAGGAACGTGAGGAACGGGATCCCGAACGCCTTGTGCGTGTACAGGGCGGCGCCCGCGGCACGCGGGTACTTGCAGACCAGCTCGATGTACGAGGACGCCGTGAACAGCGCGACCACGAACGACAGCGCGAACGAGAGCCAGGCCGCGCCACCCACGGCACCGGCCACCTGGCCCGTGAGCGCGTAGATCCCCGTACCGAGGATGTCTCCGATCACGAAGAACAACAGGAGCTTCGGACCGATGACCCGACGCAGTCCCGGTTGCCCCGCCACCCGCTCCGCCGTTACCGCAGCATCCGCCATGGCGCCCTCCCTCTCGCAGTCGGCCTGCACGCCACTCTACTCCCCCTGAGTGTGAGAGGAACCCCGACCAGGGCGCGGACTGGTTTGCACGGGCCGGGATCACGCGGTCAGCAGAGCGACTCCCAGCGAAACGACACCGACGGCGAGCGCGGCGCCGGCGGAGTCGTCGTCAGCCGGCAGCGCGACGCGCTCCGCGTCATGGCCCCACGCGCGGAGCTCGGGAACGAGTCGATGCCAGTACCACGCCCTCCGTCCCGCACCCGGGATCAGAACATAACTGGCCGTGCGCATACCTCCGGTCTGCGGCTCTAAGGATGTAATGTCAACCCGACGGCCGACCCGGTGCGTGCACGACCAGAAGCGCGACGGCGCGCCTGCACTCGTTCTGCGGACCGTTGCCGGCGTACCTACGGAGGCGCGTATATGCAGTTCGGGGTGTTCTCGGTCAGCGACGTGACGACCGATCCCACCACCGGTCGAGCCCCGACCGAACACGAGCGGATCAAGGCGATGATCGCGATCGCGCTCAAGGCCGAGGAGGTCGGGCTGGACGTGTTCGCAAGCGGCGAGCACCACAATCCACCGTTCGTCGCCTCCTCTCCCACCACGATGCTCGGGTACATCGCCGCGCGCACCGAGCGCCTGATCCTCTCCACGGCGACGACGCTGATCACGACCAACGACCCGGTGAAGATCGCCGAGGACTACGCGATGCTGCAGCACGTCGCGGACGGCCGGGTGGACGTGATGATGGGACGCGGCAACACGGGACCGGTCTACCCCTGGTTCGGGCAGGACATCCGGAACGGCATCGCGCTGGCCATCGAGAACTATGCGCTCCTCCACCGACTGTGGCGGGAGGACGTCGTCGACTGGCAGGGGCGCTTCCGGACGCCTCTCACCGCCTTCACCTCCACGCCGCGACCGCTCGACGGCATCCCACCGTTCGTCTGGCATGGCTCGATCCGCAGTCCCGAGATCGCGGAACAGGCCGCCTACTACGGCGACGGCTTCTTCCACAACAACATCTTCTGGCCGAAGGAGCACGTGGAGCGGATGGTGGGGCTGTACCGACGGCGCTTCGAGCACTACGGCCACGGGCGGGCCGACCAGGCGATCGTGGGACTCGGCGGGCAGGTCTTCATGCGCGCGAACAGCCAGGATGCGATCCGCGAGTTCCGCCCCTACTTCGATCACGCGCCGGTCTACGGAGGCGGCCCCTCGCTCGAGGACTACATGGAGCAGACGCCGCTGACCGTCGGTAGCCCACAGCAGGTCATCGACCGGACGCTGTCGTTCCGGGAGTTCGTCGGCGACTACCAGCGGCAGCTGTTCCTCGTCGACCACGCGGGACTGCCGCTGAAGACCGTGCTGGAGCAGATGGACATGCTCGGCGAGCTCGTGGTGCCGGTGTTGCGGCGGGAGTTCGAGGCGCTCCGCCCCGCGCACGTCCCGGATGCGCCCACGCACGCAAGCCTGAAGGCGAAGGCCGCGAACGAGGCGAACGAGGCGAACGCGACAGCGGCAGACGCGATCGGCACCGACCCGGACGTTCCCGCCGTGGTCGCCTAGGACCGGATGGGATCCCGTTCGCTCGTCGTGGTAACGGCGGGCCTGGGCCAGCCTTCTTCGACCCGGCTCCTGGCCGACCGCCTGACTTCCGCGGCCCAGGGCTTCCTGCGCGACTCGGGGGTCGAGCCCGACGTCGAGGTCATCGAGCTTCGCGAGTACGCGCAGGACCTCACGAACAACCTGCTCACGGGGTTCCCGAGCCCCGAGCTCCGCGCGGCTACCGCGGACGTCGTCGCGGCGGTCGGGCTCATCGCCGTCTCGCCGATCTTCAACGCCTCCTACAGCGGCCTTTTCAAGCTCTTCTTCGACGTGCTGGAGCTCGACAGCCTGGCCGGGAAACCGACGCTGATCGCGGCCACCGGCGGGACGGCCCGGCACTCGCTCGCGCTCGAACATGCACTCCGCCCGCTGTTTGCGTACCTGAACGCCGCTGTCGTGCCGACGGCCGTGTTCGCCGCGACGGAGGACTGGGGCCAGGGAACCAACGGGGGTCACGTCGGGCTCGTCGACAGGATCGAGCGCGCCGCACGCGAGCTCGCAGCGTCGATGGCCGCGCGCGAGCGCGCCGCGCCCATGGATCTTTTCGCCGACCCGATCCCGTTCGAGCGACTGCTCGCGTCGTCGGCCGACCCGGACGGGCCGAGGAGCTCTTAGGCGCGGGGTTGACGTCTCCGGCTTCCGGCCCAGCCGCGACCATGAGTCCCGTCGTGAAATGAGAGCGTCCACAAGGCATCGGGCTAGGGTTTCGGATGGATCCAGACAGCAACCGGGCGAGGCTCGGGGACCTTCTTTCGCCTCTCGGCGTGCCGTACGAGCTCTTTCCCTGCGATCCCGCCCTGGCGGACACCGCGCAGTTCTGCGCGGCGTACGGCTTCGCGCTCGAGGAGTCCGCGAACACGATCGTCGTGGTGGGGAAGGCGGACCCGCGCCGGTACGCTGCCTGCGTCGTGCTGGCAGGGCACCGACTGGACGTCAATCGTGGCGTCAAGGCCAAGCTCGGCACGCGGAAGGCGTCGTTCGCAGGAGCGGATGAGACGCGCGAGCTGACCGGCATGGAGATCGGCGGCGTCACACCATTCGGGCTGCCGGCCAACCTCCCGATCTGGGTCGACAGCGCGGTGGTGGGCCGAGAGCGGATCGTCCTCGGCGGCGGCAGTCGCAGCTGGAAGGTGATCGCCCGCCCACGGATCCTGCTGCGCCTCCCGAACGTCGAGGTCGTCGACCGCCTGGCAGCGCCGGCGGCGAAGGATCTGGCAGCGGGGTAGGGCTGATCGCGATCCGTGGAGACCGCATCAGTGGCTGCCCAACTCTTACACCCGCCACGAGACCCTGATGGAGCGGCGTTGAGGACGCCGGTCTCGAGGCAGGCGATCGTCACGCGCCGTGTGAAACTTGCCGGACGTGGATCGCGCGAACAAGCCGGACCGAGCCGTGGCGCTGAAACGGGTGCGTCGTGTGATCAAGCGTCTGCTGCGCGAGGGTACTGCGGTCTCACGTTCGGACGGCAGCGTTCACAGCCTGTTCCCGGTCGCCGTCAGCGGCGCAGAGGGGGAGGCGTTGCGGGACTGGGTCAGGCGCGAGGGCGCTGTCCACACGATCGAAGTCGGCCTCGGATACGCGATCTCGACGCTGTTCATCTGTGAAGGACTGCTCACGAACGGCGACCCGACCGCGCGACACGTTGCGATCGATCCGAACCAGGGGACGAGGTTCGCGGACTGCGGTCTCCAGTTCCTCCACGAAGCAGGAGTTGGCGACCTGGTGGAGCACCACGCGGAGGAATCGCAGATCGCGCTTCCGCGCTTCCTGGCTGAAGGGCGGAGGTTCGACCTCGCGTTCGTGGACGGCAACCACCGCTTCGACGCGGTCTTCCTCGACCTTATCTACCTCGGGCGCCTCGTGCGCCCGGGAGGGATCGTGGCGATCGACGACCACCAGCTGCCTGCGGTCGCCCGTGCGGCGTCTTTCTGCCTGACGAATCTCGACTGGAGGCTCGAAGAAGTGTCAGCGGGGGACGATCTCCACCAGTGGGCCGTTCTCCGCACTTCGGCCGCCCGGGACACGCGATCGTTCGACTACTACGTCGACTTCTGACTCCCTCCGGATCGCAGCGCCCCCACGGCGCGTTAGTCGTGACACCGCTTCAGGACGGGCTTTCCCCCCAGATCGTCGCGATCCCGGCCTCCCGCGCTCGGTCCGCCAGGACTTCCCAGTTGACGTGCTGCCTGGGGTCCGCGCGTCCATGTTCGAACCGGATGCCCTGCGCTTCGAGGCGCCGCTGGCACTCCTCCGGACCCCGTCCGGCCGCGTCACGCCACCCCGAGGCGATGCGGCCGTCCTTCCCGATCACGCGTTCCGCGTTCGGAAAGCCGCGTACGGTCGCCGCCGCACGCCCTACGGCTCGTGCCGCTCTGACGTAGCCGTGCACGACGATGGCGATATCGCCATACGTCGTCCATTCGCCGCTCCGAACGAGACCGGCCACCCGAAGGTACGCGCCGACGGCGCTCGGCTCACGCGTCCGCTTTCCCGTGCTCACGCGACCGGGGTGAGGGACTCCAACTGTCCACCGTCACGGTCGCGGCCCTCGGTCCCCGGCTCGGGGTTCGTCTGATGTCCCGCCGTCGCCGGCACATCGCGAAGCATGACGACGGCGAGGACCGCGATCGCCGCGGCGACCATCGCAGCGACCGCAGAGGTGACGTGCATCCCCTCCACGAATGCAGCACGCGCAGTGGCGAG
>JADDQH010000100.1 GCA_016781485.1 Chloroflexota bacterium
TGGGCCGACGTGCCGCTGCGCCGGCTCCGCACCGCCGACCTCGACCAGTGGTACTCGGAGCTTCGTAGGTCCGGCGGGCCCGGCGGCAAGCCGCTGGCGCCGAACACGGTGACGCGTGCGCACGCAGTGCTGCGGCGCGCGCTGGCGCAGGGCGTGAAGTGGGGCTGGCTCACGATGAACCCGGCGGCCAACGCCTCTCCGCCGCGCGCCCGCAAGCAGCAGCTCGAGCTCCCTGACCCCGCCAACGTCGCCCGGCTGATCGAGGCGGCGGCGAAGGTGAACCCGTCGCTCCCGACCTACTTCCGTCTCGCCGCCGCCACCGGCGCTCGCCGCGGCGAGTTGTGCGCGCTCCGCTGGAAGCACGTCGAGCTCGACAAGCGCCGGGTGACGATCGCCCGCAGCATCGCCGAGGTCGGCGGCCAGCTCATCGAGAAGGACACCAAGACCCATCAGGTTCGCAAGCTGACCCTCGACGCGGAGACGGCGGCGCTACTGGTCGCGCACCGTGAGGCGTGCGCGGACCTGGCAACGAAGTGCGGCGGGTCCATCGGGCCGAACTCGTTCCTCTTCTCGCACGAAGTCGACTTCTCGAAGCCGTGGCGGCCGAACTACGCGACCCTCGCCTTCGGTCGGCTACGCGACGAGCTCGGCCTCGACAGCGTGAAGCTCCACCACCTCCGCCACTTCAGCGCCACGCAGCTCCTGTCGGCCGGCATCGACATCCGCACCGTCAGCGGCCGGCTGGGCCACGCCAACGCCTCGACGACCCTCGACTTCTACGCCCAGTTCCTCCAGGCGGCTGACGAGCGGGCAGCCGACGCGCTCGGTGCGCTGCTCGCCCCCAAGTCTCAGGACAGCTGAACGCCGCTCCACCCGCATGTCACACCGCTTGCCTACGATCGGTGTGATGGCGGCCAAGCCGGGTGAGGGATGACAACGCTGACCCCGCCGCTGGCCGCCGTGCTCGAGGACCTCAACGACGCACAGCGCGAAGCAGTCGCGGCGACCGAGGGGCCCGTCCTACTCATCGCCGGCCCAGGCGCCGGCAAGACCCTCACCCTCGTCCGCCGAACACTTCACATCCTGACGAGCGGACTTGCTGAACCGGGGCAGATCGTCCTCTGCACGTTCACTGAGAAGGCAGCCCTCGAACTGCGAGATCGGCTTCGGACGGCAGCGATCTCGAACGGCTATGCCGGAGACCTGAGCAGCCTCCGAACTGGAACCATCCACGGCGTCTGCAACGAGTTCGTCGATCGATATCGCCACCTCACGCCACTCGGGAACGGCTACGAGGTGCTCGACGAGCTCACGCAAGCGCTCTTCCTGTTCGAGCACTTCGACGAGGTCTTCGGTGAGCCCGACTCGTCGGATCGATACCTCGGCCGGTGGGCGACCAAGTGGACGGCGATCAGCGGTATCCAGAGATACCTCGACAAGATCACCGAGGAACTGGTCGATCCGGCCGCCCTCGCTGCCTCTGGCGACCCGTTCCTCAGCGAGTTGGCCCGAGCGCATCCGGCGTACGAAGCCGCGCTCGTCGCCGAGAATCGCGTCGACTTCGCCCACATCCAGAAGTTCTTCCTCGACGTGCTCGACGATGAGCACGCCGGCGCGGCCATCCGCGAATCGGTTCGCTACGTCATGGTCGACGAGTACCAGGACACGAACCACATCCAGGAACGGCTGCTCGATCGGCTGAGCGAGGGCCGTGGGAACCTCTGCGTGGTCGGCGACGAGGACCAGGCGCTGTACCGATGGCGAGGGGCGACTGTGCGGAACATCCTCGAGTTCCCGGTCACGCACCCTGGCGCGACGGTCATCAAGATGACGACGAACTACCGCTCGCACGGGGCCATCGTCACTGCATACGACAAGTTCATGGCCAATGCCAACTGGTCGAACCCTACTGGCGGGCCTCCCTTCCGCTTCGACAAGACGATCGAGCCCAACCCCGAGACGGCCTTTCCCGACTACCCGGCGGTGTTCTCGATCTGGGGCACCACCCGGCGCGACGAAGCGAAGCGCTTCGCGCAGCTTGTCTCGTTCCTCGCTGAGAACCAGGTCGTCGAGGACTACAGCCAGGTCGCACTTCTCCTCCACAGCGTCCGAACCGATCACAGTGGGCCGTATCTCGACGCGCTCGACGCTGTCGGGATCCCGTACTTCTGCCCCCGTGCGCGCGCGTACTTCGACAACGAAGAGGTCCAGGCGGTCCTCGCATGTCTCGCGGTGATCCTGGGCTGGTACGGCGACGATCGCGGCACCATCCTGGGTCGAAGCCTCACGCAGCTCGCGCAGTACGTCGACGCTGCCATCGCCGATGTCGGTCGCCAATTCCGCGATCCGCACCCACTGGCCAAGAAGCTTCAAGCCCTCGTCGGTGAAGTCGCGACGCTCGACGAGGAGGGGGCCCTCGACAGGCGGCCGGCGGACTACCTGTACGAGCTTCTCGGCGTCGAGCCGTTCAGCGGGTGGCTCGCGAACGAGAACCGCGCCCGCAACCTCGCCACGCTCTCGGAGCTGTTGAACGTCTTCCAGCGCTACTACCACTACAGCGTCGTGACGCGCCGGAACCTGCGCTCTCTGCGCATGCACCTCTTCAACAGCTTCATTCGCCTGCTTCACGAAGGCGGGATCAACGAGTACGAGGACCCGGACCAGCCCTTCCCGAAGGGGCACGTCCAAGTCATGACGATCCATCAGGCGAAGGGCCTGGAGTTCCCCGTCGTCGTGGTCGGCTCACTCGCGACGCAGCTCTCATCGCCGAAGGATGTCGACCGGACTATGGGTGCGTACTACCACCGGCAGGCGTTCGAACCCGAGTCTCGCATCACGCAGTTCGATCGCATGCGACTTCACTACGTCGCGTTCTCGCGCCCAGAGAAGGTGCTCGTGCTCACGTCGACGGAGACGCCGAAGCCGCACTTCGATCCAGTCTGGCAAGGGCAGCCGCAGTGGCCCTACGTCGAAAAAGACCTCCTCGCGGCGCAGGGCTTCAGCATGAAGGAGAAGCTGCCGCCGAAGCGCAGCTTCAGCTTCACCGGAGATCTCAAGGTGTTCGAGACCTGCCCGCGCCAGTACCAAATGTTCCGGCACTACGACTTCACGCCGTCGCGGTCGGCCGTCATCTTCTTCGGCCTGTTGGTTCACCAGACGATCGAGGACGTCCACCGACTCGTGCTCGCGGGCAAGCTCGACGAGATCGACCGCGATCGCATCGAGAGCCTGTTCGAGTTCAACTTTCGCCACCTCTCGAAGAAGGACGTCCGCCCGATCGGCGACAAGGCCAAGCAGGCCGCTCTCCGCCACGTCGTCGACTACTTCCACAACAACCGCGCCGAGATGAACCGAGTGGTGGAAACTGAAGTCGATGTCTCATTCGAGAAAGACGACTACATCCTGACCGGGGCGGTCGACCTCCTGCTCGCCGACGACGGCTCTCTCGAGGTGCTCGACTTCAAGTCACAAGTCCGGCCGCCCGACGGCTCGCCGCTCGTACGCACCTACTACCAGCAGCTCTGCATCTACGCCCACATCCTCGAGCAGCGCCGCGGTCGGCAGCCTGATCGATTGCTGCTGTACTGGACCGGAGAACGAACCCGCGATCGGGCGCTCATGACCTTTCACTACCGGCCGGAAGACGTCGCCGACGCCGTCGCCCACTTCGACTCGGTGGTCGCCGAGGTCCAAGCGCAGCACTTCGACGTCGTCGTCCCACCCGATCGCGCCATCTGCAAGGAGTGCGACTTCCGCCACTTCTGCATCTCCCAAGGAACCATCGACGCGAAGGTGATCCCCTGATGCCCTACGACATCACCCGGACCGAGCTGGTCTGGCCGGGCAAGTACGACGAGGAAGGCAAGCGTCGTGAGATCGACCGCGTCTCCCTGCCCTTCCAGGTCATCGAGCGGGTCAACGAGAGCCGCGCAACACGAGAGGCCGAAAAGGAACGCAACCCGACGCTGTTCGACGTCTGGCAGGGCGACAGCGCTGAGACCTTCGAGGAGGGGTGGCGCAACAAGCTCATCTGGGGCGACAACAAGCTGGTGATGTCGAGCCTTCTCGACCAGTTCGTCGGGAAGATCGATCTCATCTACATCGACCCGCCGTTCGCGACGGGCGCTGATTTTTCCGTGACTGTCGAAGTCGGCGAAAACGGGGAGGAGCTCTACAAGGAGCCCTCACTCGTCGAAGAAAAGGTCTATCGAGATACGTGGGGTGCCGGCCTCCAGTCGTACCTGCAGATGATGCACGACCGCGTGTCGCTAATGCGTGATCTGCTCTCGCCCGAAGGATCGTTCTTCCTTCATTGCGACTGGCACGTCGGCCACGCGTTGAAGGTGATGTGCGACGAGATCTTCGGGGCCAACCGGTTCATCAACGAGATTGCCTGGTGCTATACGGGCCCCGGTTCGCCCGGCGCTAGGCAGTTCAGCCGTAAGCACGACACCATCTTCTGGTACGCGGCTGGCGAGAAGTGGACGTTCAATGCCGATGCTGTGCGCGTCGCGCACCATGTGAAGACCAAGTCGAACTTCAAGGGGGGCCTTCAGGGCTCAGGCTTCATCTCAGAGACGTACGACCTCGCAGAAGGTGGCAAGGTCCCTGAGGACTATTGGGACATCGCTGTGGCTGCCCGCTTCCCGGTTGATGGCGTGCGGCGAACGGGCTACGCAACAGAGAAACCCTGGCCACTCATGGAACGTATCGTCGCCGCCGCAAGCAACCCCGAGGACCTCGTCGCTGACTTCTTCGGAGGATCTGGCACGACGGCTGCCGTCGCGGAAACTCTCGGCCGCCGGTGGATCACAACAGATCTTGGCCGTTATGCTGTTCACACGACTCGCAAGCGGATGCTTGGAGTTGTGGACTGCAAGCCCTTCGAGGTGCTCAACCTCGGTAAGTACGAGCGCAAGTACTGGCAGGTCGCAACTTTCGGCGAAGACCTCGACAACGACGGGGTGATCGCCCTCTACGAGTACGTCGCGTTCATCCTGAAGCTCTACGGTGCCACGCCGGCGACGGGGCTCGCGCACCTACACGGGAAGGTCGGTCGCGCCTTCGTGCACGTGGGTGCGGTCGACTCTCCCGTGACGATCGACGAGATCGTGGCTTGCGTCGATGAGTGCATCGCACTGAAGGCGAAGGAGCTCCACATCCTCGGGTGGGAGTGGGAGATGGGGCTCCACGACCCGATGACGGACGAGGCGAAGTCACGAGGGGTGCAGCTCGTGCTGCGCCAGATCCCTCGTGAGGTCATGGAGCAGCAGGCCGCGGCCAAGGGTGACGTCGCGTTCTTCGAGCTCGCCTACCTCGACGTCGAGATCAAGCCCCGCAAGGGCAAGCGCGAGTTCGCCGCCCATCTGCGGAAGTTCGTGATCCCCAACCCGGAGCTGGTTCCCGACGATGTCCGCTCGAAGATCAAGAATTGGTCGGACTACGTCGACTACTGGGCCGTCGACTGGACGTTCGCCGATGACACGTTCATCCAGGGATGGGTGACGTACCGGACGCGCAAGAACCGCTCGCTCGACCTTGAGTCGGACCCGCACACCTACGACGCGCCCGGTGAGTACGCGGTCATGGTGAAGGTGATCGACATCTTCGGCAACGACACGTCGAAGATCATCCGAGTCAAGGTCAGCTGATGGCCAAGGCATCGAAGACCATCGTCGGTTACGAGCGCGATCTCCCCGAGATCGAGGACCGCGACGCCACCGAGCAGCCCTCGCAATACCTCCGCAAGGTCGAGGGCGCGGACGAGTACGAGATCGTCGATGGCCGGCGTCCGTCGCGCATGCTGCTCGTGAACAAGATCCGCTCGGAGGTCGACGAGTGGCGGAAGGCCGACTATCCGGGCGCCTCGACGACGACGACCGACCTCTTTAAGCACTGGTTCTCCGGCGCCTCGACGGGCGCGACGGAGCCGTTCGCTCCCTACTGGGGCCAGCGCGAGGCGGTCGAGACGCTCGCCTACTTCATCGAGATCAAAGGGGTGCGCGACGTCAAGGAGCTGATCGAGAGTTACGCCGAGATCCGGCGGACGACGCTGCTCCCCGACGGTGTGACCTTCGAGACCGACATGGACGGCAACCGCTTCGCGAAGGTGCCGACCGAGAAGGCGGCGCCAGAGTCGATCCGCCTGCCCCCAGTGGACCTTCCGCGGTTCGCCTGCAAGATGGCCACGGGGTCCGGCAAGACGCTCGTGATGGCACTGGTGATCGTCTGGTCGTACTTCCACGCTCGGCGCGAGAAGGACTCGCCGCTCTGCACGAACTTCCTCGTGCTTGCTCCGAACGTCATCGTGTTCGAGCGGCTCCGCGTCGACTTCGAGAACGGTGACGTCTTCCGCCGCCTCGGTCTCGTGCCGCCAGGCTGGCGCTTCGACCTGAAGGTCATCCTGCGTGGCGAGGCGAGCGAGCCCGGTGGCGCAGGCAACCTCATCGTCACCAACATCCAGCAGCTGCGCGACACCGAAGAGGACTGGTCACCGACGAACGCGATCGACGCGCTGCTCGGACGAAAGCCCACGGGCAACGCGGCGACGAAAGGCCGGTCGATGCTCGACCGGGTCCGGTCGCTCGATCGCCTGATGGTGCTCAACGACGAGGCACACCACGTCCACGACGACGAGCTCGTCTGGAACCAGACGTTGCTCGGGCTCCATCGCTCCCTGCCGCACGGACTCTCGGCGTGGCTCGACTTCTCGGCGACGCCGCGGTTCCAAGGCGGCGCCCACTTCCCGTGGATCGTCTGCGACTATCCGCTCGCCCAGGCGGTCGAGGACCAGATCGTCAAGGCACCGATGATCCTGCACCTCGTCGACAAGCCCGATCCCGACAAGGTCACCGGCGCGAACGTCATCGACAAGTACGGCGACTGGGTCATCGCAGGGGTCAAGCGGCTGAACGACCACGCCAAGGCGTTCAAGGACATCCCAGACACCAAGCCCGTGTTGTTCATCATGTCCGAGACCGTGCAGCACGCCGACAAGATCGGCGCGTGGCTCGTCGACAAGTCGTCGGGCTTCAAGCTGAAGGACGAGCACGTCCTCGTCATTCACACGAAGGGCGACGGGGAAGTCAGGGAGAAAGACCTCCCCGCGCTCCGCAAGGCGGCCCGCGAAATCGACGACCCAGCGAATCCGGTGCGAGTCGTCGTGAGCGTGCTGGTCCTCCGCGAAGGCTGGGACGTCAGGAACGTGACCGTCGTCATGGGCCTCCGTCCCGGGACCGCAGCCGCCAAGATCCTTCCCGAGCAGGCGGTGGGTCGAGGGCTCCGACTGATGCGACAGGTGGGGCCCGAGAAGCGCCAGGTGCTCGAGGTCCTCGGCACTCCCGCATTCGAGAACTTCGTCCGTGAGCTCGAGGCGGAAGGCGTCTACATACCTACGACGACGTCGACGCCGAATCCGCCGATCACGGTGCAGCCGGTGAAGGAGCGCAGCAAGTTCGACGTCACGATCCCCAAGACGACGGCGACCCTCCATCGCGTGTACCGCCAGATGGACGCGTTCGATCCTTCGAAGGTCGAGCCGCTCTTCACGGCCGATGCCGCCAAGAAGACCTACGTCCTGCGGGTCAAGGTCGAGGACGCGCTCCTCGGGATCGAGCTCGACAACCTCCCCATCGATCGCCCGGGCGGTCCGCTGGCTTCCGAACTGCTGGCCGTCATCGTCAACAAGACTCAAGCGGCGGCTGGACTCACCGGCGAGTTCGCTGTGCTCTACCCCCTCATCGAGGCGTACGTGAGCCAGCGATGCTTCGGCGGGCCGGTCGACCTCGAGGACGAGACCGTCCGCAAGTTCCTCGCCGACCCCGTCAACCAGAACAAAATCGCGTCGTTCCTCGGGCGACAGCTCGGTCAACTCACCGCGGAAGAGCGGCCGCTCGAGCTGGAGGCGAGCCCGATCCTGCTGTCGAAGACGCCGCCGTTCCACTGGCGCCGGCAGCACACTGTGCTCGAGAAGACGATCTTCAACTACGTCGCGACGTTCAACCCGTTCGAGACGGCGTTCGCTGAGTTCCTGCAGAGGTGCAAGGACGTCCGACGCTTTGCCGCGTTGGCCGAACACTTCACAGGCTTCTGGGTCGACTACCTGAAGCCATCGGGCGCCATCGGCCGGTACTTCCCCGACTGGGTCGCTGTACAGAAAACGCCGGAAGGCGACGTGAACTGGATCGTCGAGACCAAGGGTCGCGTCTGGGAGGGTACCGAGCAGAAGGACGCAGCGATCCGGTACTGGTGCAGCCAAGTTACGGACCTCACCGACGAGCCGTGGAAGTACATGCGCGTTGACCAGCCGATCTTCAAGCCCGACAAGCTGAAGTCGTACGCCGACCTCGTTGAGCTCATCGCCGAGCGCAACACGGCGATCGACACCATGATCTTGTTTTCGCCGTAGCTGCGTCCCGCGCCGGCCTCGCGTTCGTGTCACACCCGACGTAGATACTGGTGCAAGCGGTCGTGGCCGCCGTCATCCGGCCTCCTCAACGTGACCCCACACGAAGGAGGCCAGACGGCATGAGCCACCCACACCCAGTCCAGGACGCCGCCGCGGCCGTCGATGCACGGCTTCGAGGGAGTTGGACCGGGAGCGCCCTCCTGGTGCTGTTCCGGAGTGACGAACCCGTCCCGGAGGTGCTGCCGCTCGATGGTGACCCGCTCGCTGCGTTGCAGGCGGGCTCCTGGGGGAGCTGTGTCGTCGCAGCAGTGAGCGCTCTCGGTCATGCCACCGACCTTCGGCGACGCAGCGAGCAGCGGGAGCGGGTCCGCGTCACTCTCGCGGTCGGTTGCTGCTCGACGGCCGCTGTGATCCGGCGGTCGGACAACCGGGCCGTTTCGAGTGGGCGGAATCCACCGGTGGGCGCACCGGTCCTGTGAC
>JADDQH010000031.1:0-7692 GCA_016781485.1 Chloroflexota bacterium
CGCGACCACCTCCCAGTCGCGGCGGTCGCGGCCCGCCTCCGCCGAAGGTGCGCAGGCTTCGAGCGTGGTGGAGGCAGCCATCGCGATCTGGACCCAGTCGTCGGTCTGGAGGACCCGCTCCCAGCCTCGCTCGGCCGCCCGCTGGGCGTCCTCGAGGTCGCCGCGCCAGAGCGCGAGGCTGACCGCCGCCCGCTGGACGACGGCCGTCCACTGGCCCTCGGGCACGCTCTCGAGCTCGAGCAGGATCCGACCCAGCAAACGCATCGCCTCCTCGTCGGCGCGCGACTCCACGAGCACGACGCCGAGGAACAGGAGCGGAGCGAAGAACGCGACGCCGGAGGGCGCCCACTCGAGTGCCGCCCGACACTCCGCCTCCGCCTCGCGCCACCGGCCGAGCGTGAGCAGCGCGTCCGCCGCATTCCCCCGCAGGAATGCGCCGTACACGCCCTCCAGCCCCCAGCGGCGTGCCTCTCGCGTCCCCTCCTCCACCACGGCGAGGATCTGTTCGCGGCGCGCGTCGAGGTCCAGGACCGCGGTCCGGTTGGCATACGCGCGCATGACGTCCTCGAGCCGGCCCGCCGCACGCGAAAGCTCCGTGGCGTCCTCGAGCAGTCGAAGCCCGCCGTCCAGGTCCCCGGCGTACGCTCGGTCGACGCCGAGCGTGCAGGTCACGTGCCCGAGCTCTGCGAGGCCGTCACGGCCTGCCTCCATCGCGAACCTTCGCGCCTCCTGGCCGACGCGAGCGCTGTCGTCGAACCGGCCTTCAAGCATCAGGTGCTGCGCGAGCGAGGCGAGGACGCGCGCCCGTTCTCGACGCGCCGTGGCCGGCACCGCGTCCGCGGCCTGCTGCAGCGCGGCGAGCGCGGGGGCGAAGTCTCCGGCCGCCCATCGGTACCTGCCGAGCCGCTCATACAGAAGCCCGATCTCGAGCTGCCCGGCTCGGCTCCGTCTCGCCCTGCGGGCGGCGATCGAGCGCTCGGCAAAGACCGCGGCCCGCCGGAAGGCTCCCGATACGAACGCCGCCTGCGCGACGTCGGCGAGCAGCTCCGGGACGTCGAGGTCGCTTCGCTCCTCGCGCCCCCCGGGTCCCGCGAGTTCGAGCGCCCTCTGGTAGTGCAGCAGGCTCGTCCCGCCGGGTTCCAGCGGTTCCGCGGCTCTCGCCGCCTCGACGTGCGCGTCACGAGCGGCCCTGAACTCCATCGCGCGCTCCCAATGCCACGCCCGCTCCGCGGCCGAGGCTTCGAGCTGGCGCGCGAGGAGCCCATGGAGCGCCTGTCGGTCGAGCGGTGACATCAGGGCCTCGATCGCGTCCGCGTAGAGGTCGTGCGCGATCACGAGCGCTTCGCGTCCTGCTGCGTCCTCGTGACCGGGCGCCTCACCGAGCGTGCGGCCTGCTCGATCGCTGCTCCGTCCCGCTCCGTGTTTCTGGTCGTCCCTCGACCCGTCCTCCCGACGACCGCGGTCGCCCAGCACGCGCTCGCCGGAGTCGCCCCGAGCGCGAGCGCCATCCGACCCCCTCTCCGTCGGATGAAAGACGGTCGCGACGGCCGTGAGCGCCAGGCCACTGTCCACGGCTTCCGGCAGGCTCGCAGCGGGAAGATGCCCGTCCGAAAGCTGCAGCGACAGGAGCTCGACGCGAGTGAGTGGCCGGCGGACGGCGGCGAGCACCTGGAGGCAACGGACCGTGCCACGACCGAGTACGTCCAGGCGGGCGTGCATCAGCTCCTCGAAGCGATCGGAGAGCCGGAGTCCCTCGACGGACGCGCGAGCAGCCACGAGGTGCTTCACGAGCAGCGGATTTCCTCGCGACCCTTCCATGATCGCCGCGATGAGCCCGCCGGATGCCCGCTCCCCCTGGGTCTCTCGGAGGAGGCCGACGAGCTCGTCGCGTTGGAGCGGCGGGAGCTCGACTCGGTCGATCGATGGGTCCGAGCTCAGGCGCTCGGCGAGACCGCGCATCGGGTGACGCAGATGGAGCTGTTCCGGCTGGTACGTCACGAGGAGGCACAGCGGGAGCGGGCGGCTGGTCCGCAGCAGGGTCTCGACGAAGCTCCGTGTCCCCTGGTCGGCCCAGTGGAGATCCTCGAGGATCAGAAGGACGATCGCGTTTCGGCCCAGTCTCTCGAGGACGCCGACCACCGACTCCGCGACGCGGCTGGCGCGCTGGTCCGGCGCGGAGAGCAGCGGCTCCGCCGGCACTGCGCCAAGCGCTTCGAGCCGAGCGGACAGCTGCGGGAGAAGCGCCGCGAGGTCGTAGCCCGCGCTCCCGATGACTTCGACGATGCGTTCGTCGGACAGGCGCGCGAGCACCGGAGCGAGAGCGCGTGCGAGCGCGTGGTAGGGCACGCCTGCGAGCGGCTCGCTCGCTCGTCCCCACGCCACAACGACGCCAGGCAGACCGGCGAGGCGATGCTCGAGCTCCGCCAGAAGCGTGGACCCGCCCGCTCCGGCCGCGCCCGTGAGAACGATCTTCGTCGACTGTCCCTCCGCGGCGCGCTGGAGCGCCATCGACAGCTGCGCCAGCTCCCCCTCACGTCCGATGAAGGACATGTCGGAAGCATACCGGCCCCTCGTCGCGTTCCGACGGCATACTCTCCGCCGTGAGACGGGCGAACGAGCTCAACGAGCTCTCCGGCGAGGAGTGGCTCTACTTCACGAAGTCGCTGTGGACGACCGCCTATCCCTCCGAGTTGGGGCACGCGGCGCGAAAGGCGCACGGCGCGAACAAGCCACCGAGGCTGATGGCTCGTCTCATCGAGTTCTTCACGCGCGGCGGCGAGCTGGTCCTTGACCCGTTCGCCGGCGTCGGCGGCACGCTCCTCGGTGCCGCGATCTGCCGGACACCCAGGCGGGCGCTCGGCTTCGAGCTCGATCCGCGCTGGGTGCATGTGTACGAGTCCGTCGTCCGCGACACCCTTCACCAAGCTGATGGAGCCGGTGTGATGCTGTCGGATCTCGGCGCCGCCGACCCCGGCGGTCCGCGGACCTTCGACCCCACCCGATCCGCGCTACGACTCGGCGATGCACTCACACTCATCGCTGAGTTACCCGCGGCTTCCGTCGACTTCGTTGCGACGGACCCGCCGTACAACCCGCAGCTGAAGCTGACGATGGCGGGAGGCCGACTCGCAGAGGAGCACGCGAATCGCCGCACGGACTACGCGATGATCAGCGACGACCCCGCGGACCTCGCTAACAGCCCGAGCTACGGGGACTACCTGGACCGGATGGAGGCCGTCCTCGCCCAACTTCGGCGGGTGCTCCGTCCGCGGCGCTACGCCGCGATCATCGTGCGTGACGCGTACCAGCAGGGACGCTACCGGTTCACCGGTGCCGACCTCGCCGCGCGTGCCGAGTCGGTCGGCTTCGTGCCCAAGGGCGACCTGATCTGGTACCAGGCGGGAACACGCCTCCGCCCGTACGGTTACCCCGCGGGGTTCGTCCCGAACATCGTCCACCAGCACATCCTGATCCTGAGGGCGGGCTGAAGGACGGCTGCCGCTCAGCGTCCGGTCAGTCGCCCTGTCGCGCCACAGCGGACCGAAGCTCGTCGTCGGCGGCCGCGTCGATCGCCGTCCACGCCATGGCGATCGCCGCGTCCAGGATCGCGGCGTCGGCACTTGCGGACACGCAGTGGGCCGTGAACTCCGGCTGATGGTTGACGGCGGGGAACGAGTCGATGCCGATGATCGGGTGGATGGACGGCACCTCCAGGGAGACGTTCCCCATGTCGGTAGAGAACGATCGAAGCCGGCCCTCGCGCGGTGCGAATGATCGACCCAGCTGGTCGGCGTTCCGTTTGTAGGCGGCTACGAGCACCGGGTCGTGGCGCATGTGCGCGTAGGGGGGCCGCGCTTCGATCGACACGCTGGCCCCGGTCGCGATCGCGCCCGCCTCGAAGCATCGCGCGAGCTTGGCCCTGGTCTCCTCCAGCTGCTCGACCGTCTCGGCACGAGCCATGTAGCTGGCCGCGGTGTGAGCGGGCACGATGTTCGGCGCATCGCCGCCCTTCGTCACGATCCCGTGTACCCGATCGGTGGGCCGGAGGTGCTGCCTCAGGAGCCCGATGGCGGTCTGTGCGACGACGAGGGCGTCCGCCGCGTTGATGCCGAGTTCGGGGTAGGCGGCTGCGTGCGCCTCGCGACCCTCGTATCGGATCTCGTAGGTCTGTGCTGCGAGGACCGGCGGCTCGAGGTCGTCGACGGGGCCGGGATGGACCATCAGCGCGGCATGGACGCCCTCGAACGCGCCCGCCTCGAGCATCGTGATCTTGCCGCCGCCCCCCTCCTCCGCCGGCGTTCCGAAGACGCTGACAGTCAACCCGACGTCATCCGCGACCTGGGCGAGGGCAAGACCGGCGCCGACCGCCATCGCCGCGATGAGGTTGTGCCCGCACGCGTGCCCCACGAACGGTAGTGCGTCGTATTCGGCACAAATGCCAACGTGGACGGGTCCGGAGCCCAGCCGCGCAACGAACGCGGTCGGGAGCCCGCCGATCCCCCACTCCACGCCGTAACCCACCTCCGCCAGCGCGTCGGCGACTCGCGCGCTCGAGCGGACCTCCTCGAACCGGAGCTCGGGGTTCGCGTGGAGCTCGCGGCTCAGCGCGAACAAGGCGTCCCGGCCGTCTTCGATCCGCCGGCGCGCCGCTTCCTTTTCGTCCATCGGATATGCCACGTTACCTCGCGTCGGTCGCTGTCGGCACGCGGATCACGCGAACCTCGGCGACACGTCGCGTCGGAGGATGAAGGATGGAGCTGACGTCGATCGCCGAGCTGGTAGCCACCGCGGTCGAGGTGGTCGGGATCGCGACGATCGTCGTGGGCGCAGTCGTCGCGACGGCCCGATCCCTCGTGTTGATGGCGAGACGGGTCGAGTTCGAGGCCGGGTACCGAGCGCTGCGCCACGGGCTCGGGCGCGCGATCCTCCTTGGCCTCGAGTTCCTCGTGGCGGCCGACATCATCCGGACCGTCGCCGTCGACCCGAGCCTGCAAGGCCTGGTCGTGCTCGGGTTGATCGTGCTGATCCGGACGTTCCTGAGCTTTGCGCTCGAGGTGGAGCTCGAGGGGCGACTCCCGTGGCGTCGTGCCGAAGTGGGGGGCCCGTCTCCCGGCTGATACCCCGTCAGCGCGAGTCCTGCGGTCTCTCCACCTCCGGCTCACGGTCGCCGACCAGCCGGTTCCACAGCTCGTAGTCGGTGTCGCGCTTAGCGACGTAGCGGTCGCCGCTTTCTGCCCGACGACCGCCGATCGCCTTGAAGGGCCCACGCTCGAGGTCATCGAGGTCCACGTATACCGCGCCCTGCTCGAGCTCCGTGCCCTCCTGCACGTACGACAGGCGGCCCGACTCGTCGGCGTCGAGTGACTGGAAGGAGCGGCGAAGCTCCGGGTCGTCGGACGCGGCGATGCTTTCGTCCTCGTGGCTGCGGGGCCCCGGGACCGGCTGTGCGCCTCCCAGGTCCGCGTCGAACTCGTCCCCTCGCTGTGGCCCTCTCGGGTTCGTCATCTGCTCACCCTCGTCGTCCTGCGTCCTGGCGCCGGCTCAGTGGCTCGTCTGCGGCTCGCGACGTGCCGCGCTTCGGACTCCGCCGCCTTCCTGCCCGTGTCATCACGAACAGCGCGGAAGGATGCGGACGAGGGCCCGAGCGGCCAAGCACTCATCGTCGTGATCCATCGCTCTCCCTTCGGGTGGCGGGTGCCCTGCACACGGAACGCTGGCCTCGGTCGCCTTCGGGCCGTGAAGTCTGGCACACGAGGACGGTCAGAACAGGCCCGGACTGCTCTCTCGAGCCCACGTCGACCCCGGTCTTCCCAGCGTCGCTCTCGACGGGCGGGAGTACTAAAGGTCAGTCGAGTGAGGACTGTCGAGGTAAGGACCGGAAAAGAGGGCCTCCCTAGGCTGCGCGAGTGCTGGGTAGCACCCGAGGGAGGTCCATGGGCAACAAAGAAAGTCGCGGGAACGGGGCATCGCCCCGCTTCGCACCCGTCGCAGCCACCGTGCTGGCGCTGATCCTCGTCCAGGCCGGTACCGTCGCCACCACCGCGGCGCCGGCGCCGTCTTCTCGCTACATCGTCGTGTTCCGCGACGAGGCAGTGCAGGCGACTCCTCGATCAGGCTCAGCGAACGAGGCACGGGCAGGACTCGGACGGGCACGTTACGACGGGGGTCGCGTCGACGGCCATGTCAGACGACTCCGTGACGCGCTCCGCGTGAACCCGAGCAACGTCTTCCGCGCGTCGGTCGCGGGCTTCTCCGCGAGCCTGACCCCTCAGCAGGTCAGGCGACTCGAGGCCGATGCTGCCGTCGCCTCGATCGAGCCCGACCTCCCCATCAAGCTGGACCGGGGCGTCGAGCGCGAGGGCGACGACGGGACCGAGGGTGTCACCCCGTTCACGCTCTCCAGCCCGGTCCGGCCGACAGGGATCCGTCGTGTCCGCGCGGATCGCTCCTCTGTCGCGCGGATCGACGGCGTCGACCAGCGGGTGAACGTCGACGTGGCGATCATCGACACCGGTGTCGACCAACACCCTGACCTCAACGTGGCCGGCGGCTACAACTGCACCAGCTCGGACCGGAGCGACTACCACGACGGAGATGGCCACGGGACGCACGTCGCTGGGACCGTCGCCGCGCTCGACAACGATATCGGCGTCGTCGGCGTCGCCCCGGGTGCTCGCCTCTGGGGACTCAAGGTGTTCGATGACAACGCCGAGGGCTACGTGTCCTGGTGGATCTGCGGGATCGACTGGGTGACCTCGCACCGCGACCCCGGCGACTCGAGCCGGCCCCTGGTCGAGGTCGCGAACATGAGTCTGAGCGGCCCGACCTACCCCTACGATGACCGCGATTGCGGCTATCCGTCGGGCGACGCGATGCACAAGGCGATCTGCCGATCGATGGGCGCCGGGACCATCTACGCGGTGGCGGCCGGGAACCAAAGCCAGAACGCGAGCCTGCGTCGGCCGGCGACCTACGAGGAGCCGATCACCGTGTCCGCGCTGGCCGACTTCGACGGAAAGTCAGGCGGCTACGGATCGCAGTCGTCGGTGTGCCCGTCGTACTCGGCGGACGGCGACGATACCTACGCGAACTTCAGCAACTACGGCTCCGACGTCGACATCATCGCGCCCGGAAAGTGCATCCTCTCGACCTTTCCCGGCAACCGCTACGCGCTGATGTCGGGCACGTCGATGGCGACGCCGACGGTGGCGGGCGGGATCGCGCTGTATAAGGCGCAGTACCCGTCGGCCTTACCGAGGCAGGTGAAGCAGGCGCTTCTGCGCGTCGCGGACTACAGCTGGAAGACGTCGACCGACCCCGACGGTAGCCCCGACAAGCTTCTCGACGTCGCCTACTTCTCGCCGCCGCCCGACTTCGCGGTCGACGTCGTGTCGCCCACCGCGTATCTGGGACCGACGTCGCGTCTATCCGTGAGGGTCGATCTGCCCCGCGTGAACGGTCATAGCCATGGCATCGATCTGAGCGTGAGCGGGCTCCCGTCGGGCGTCTCGGCGAGCCTGAGCCCCGACCCCGCATACGGCACCGCCGCGACGCTCACGCTGACCGGCAGCCCGGGTCTGGTGAGCAGCAGGTCGACGGTCATGGTCGGAGGTTGGGACGGCGAATTGCGGCGGACCGACGCCTTCGATCTCCTCGTCGACGCGACCGCACCCGTGGTCGACTTCGCGGGCC
>JADDQH010000031.1:7811-30056 GCA_016781485.1 Chloroflexota bacterium
CGTGGGCAAGGCGAGCAGCGTCCGGGTCGGCAGCATCGTGCGCGACGCGTCGAGCCCGTCTCCCGTCACCTGGTCATCGCCTCGTACGGCGACCAGCTTCCACCCGAGCAGTCGGCGGACATTGAGCTGGACCGGCGGTTCTGACGTCGGCTCCGGACTCGCCAGCAAACAACTCCTGCAGCGGCAGAGGGCGGCCGTCACGACCCCGGGTTCGTGCAGCGGACTCAGCTACGCCAACGATGGCGAGGCGGCCCTCCTCTCCAACGGATCGATCCAGGCCGGTCTGCTCGACCGCTACTGCTACCGCTGGCGGCTCACGACGCTCGACCGCGTCGGGAACCGGGCGCTCCCGGTCATCTCCGGCCGAGTCCTCGTCGACGCGACCGCACCCGTGGTCGACTTCGCGGGCCCCAACGAGGGCACCAACCGGCTCCAGGCGACCGCGGGCACCACGGTCAGCTGGAAGGAGACCGAGGCCGGTGGCTCGGGACTCGCCAGCCGCGCCCTGCAGCGCCAGCGTGGCGCCATCGTCATCCCCGGGCGCTGCACCGGCGTCAACTGGAGTAACGACGGCGGCGCGACGGCGGCGGTGTCCCCGGTCTCCGTGACCGGACTGCTCAGCGGCTACTGCTACCGCTGGCAGCAGACGCTCAGGGACCGCGCGGGCAACACCGCGGTCGCCACCTCGGGTGCGCTGCTCATCGATACCAGCGCGCCCTCGACGCCCCATCTCACCGCCTGGGGCGCCAACGCCTACCAGCGTGCGCCCAACGGCACCATCTACTTCCGGGGCGGCGTCTCAGGCAGACTCACCCTCTACTCCAGCGCCGACGATCCCCAGTCGGGCGTCACCAGCACGAGCTTCGGCAGCGTGTCAGGCAGCGGCTGGACCTCCAGCGCCGGCACGGTGTGGAGCAACCCCGCGACGCGCACCGCGACCTGGTCGTCCACGGCCGGCAACGGGAGCATCTCGGTCACGGTCCGCAACGGCGTGGGCAAGGCGAGCAGCGTCCGGGTCGGCAGCATCGTGCGCGACGCGACGCCACCCGAGGCGGCCTTCGTCGCACCCGGCGAAAGCCTGGGCTGGGCGGGCGGGTACTACACGATCAGCTGGAGGGCGTCAGACGAGGGCGCGGGACCCGATCCTCTAGCGCGGCTCCAGCGGCAGCGCGCGCCGATCGCGGCCGACGGCACCTGCGCGGGCACGACATGGGCGATCGACGGCGAGAGCACGTACGTCTCGTCCCCCGCCGTCTCCCGGAACATCTCGGGCGGCTACTGCTACCGGTGGTGGCTGACCGTGGCGGATCAGGTCGGGAACGCCCGCCGCGTCCTCTCCGCACCCGTGATCGCGGACGTGGCTCGTCCGGTCGTCTCCGATCTGTCGGCGTCCCTCAGCGCGAACTCCTACCTCGGCACGAACCGGACGGCTCCCGTCGCGCTGACGTGGTCAGGGACGGACTCGGGCAGCGGACTCGTGGTGTACGAGTTGCAGCAGAGCACGAACGGGGGCGAGTGGACGGATCTCCCGTTGACGAGCCCGTTGCAGACGATCAGGTCGGTCCGTGTCGTCGCGGGAACCGCGTACGCCTTCCGCGTCCGCGCGATGGACGCGGTCGGGAACTGGTCGGGTTGGCGGACCACGGCCCTCCGCTCGTCGATCCTCGAGTCGAGTGACGCTCGTGTGACCTACTCGAGCGGCTGGAAGACGCAGTACCTGTCGAGCGCGTCCGGGGGCGGCGTCCGGTACGCGACCGCGGCGCGGTCGACCGCGACGTTCGCCTTCGACGGGCGATCGGTGGCCTGGGTGGCGCCCGTCGGTCTCGGGCGCGGAAGAGCCCACGTCTACCTGGACGGCGCGTACGCCGCGACGATCGACCTCGGCGCGGCCAGCTACAGCCCACGTAGGACCGTATACACCGCGTCGTGGGGCGTCGACGGGCCGCACAAGCTCAGGATCGTCGTCCTCGGGACGTCGGGTCGCCCACGAGTCGACGTCGACGCCTTCGTGGTCCTGCGCGCGCCCTAGGAGTCACAGGGCGCGCAGGCGCCCTGTGGCGCCATGAGGTTCGTGGTGTCGCTGCCTCCCAGGGTCCGTTCCATCAGACCCGGCACGAGTGTGAGCCGGCGATCGCGATCACCGGGGGCCGAGGTAGCGCCGGAAGAAGGCGATCAGCCTCGACTCGTACTCCTTCGTGTGCGTGAACATCGCCTCCGCGTGACCGATCCCGGAGACGACCCACAGATGCACGTCCGCACCGGCGTCGCGCGCGGCGGTCGTCAGGTCTTCGGCGTGATGCACCGACGTCCGCGTGTCGGACCCGCCGTGCGCGACGAACAGCGCCCGCCCTGACAGTGACGCCACAGCCGTGAGCGGGCTCACGGAGACGATGTCGTCGCCCGAGACCAACCGCGAGACGACGCCGCCGGCCGGTGCGAAGAACGTCGGATACCCCCGCTGATGGAGCTCCTCCCCGATCCGAATGGTCGTGTCCGCGTAGCTGCTGTCCTCCCAGACGGCCCGGATCCCAGGCTCGTCGGCCGCCGCGATCAGGACCGCTGCCGCACCCATCGAGATCCCGAACAGGCCGATCCGGTCGGGACCCAGCCGCTGCTCCCGGATCAGCCAGTCGCGCGCGCCGAGCACGTCGCGCGCCTCCTCGATGCCGCCCGCGTAACGACCATCTTCGACCGTCGAGTCGCCGTGGTCACGGAGGTCGATAGCCAGGATGGCGAAGCCGGCCCGATGGAGCATGCCGGCGGGGATCAACACTGCGGGATCGCGGCGGCAGCCTCCGAGGCCGTGGACGAGGATCACGGCGGGAGCGTCGCGCCCGCGCGCGGATGGCGCGTACCACCCCTGGATCGTGATCCCCTGGTCCCGACTCGCGAACGCCACCTCCCGGTAGTCCGTGATGACGTAGGGGGTGGGATCGATGCGGTCGGCGGAGGGGCGGCTCGGCGTCACCCCCTCTAACCGTCCGCCGCATCGCGCCTCGACTGTGGAGATCCGGTCGTAGATCACCACGCCCGCCGCGAGGTATGCGGCCAGCAGGGCCAGGAGGACGATGAGCCCGGCGCCAAGCGTTCGGATCGCGACTGCCCGTGCCGCGCGTCGCCGAGGTCGGGCGGGAGGGATCGTGCCGAGCGTGACGGAGGAGGACGGATAGAACGCGGCTCCTTCGGATCCCTGATCGCCCGCCCTCGTCCTCATGGTCCCCTCAGCATTCGTGCCGCGCTCCGCGCGGAGCATGGTCGCATCGGCCATCCGATCGGTCTTCGAGCAGCCCGACGAGGCGTCGGCGCACGAGCAGCTGGGGCGGGTCGTCGAGGACCTCCGGCCGCGCTTCCCGGGCGTCGCCGACCTGCTCGCCGACGCCGAGCCCGACCTGCTCGCCCACTTCACGTTCCCCGACACGCATCGCCGTCAGATCCGCTCCACGAACCCCCTCGAGCGGCTGAACAAGGAGATCAAACGCCGGACCGCGGTCGTCGGGATCTTCCCCAGCCGGGCGTCGGTGATCCGACTCGTGGGCATGGTCCTCGCCGAACAGGACGACGAGTGGCAGGACGGGCGCCGCTACTTCCGACCGGAGACGATGGCGCTCATCGATGCGGCCGTCGAGCGAGAGGAGGTGGGACCGGCACTGCTGATGGCGAGCTGAAGCTGGAGGCGCGAGGACGACGTCCTGTTACACCAACTCCCGGGACTTGACCCTCGATGGGCCGCCAGCTCAATGGTAGAGCAGCTGACTCTTAAGTCTCTGGCTCCCAGCGCTGCGGCCACCCTCGTGGCACAACGAAATCGGCACAATCAGCCGCTCTTTGATCGCGTCGCGCGGTTCCGTCACGGCGAGCCTAACCGACGCGGCCAGCTCGCGCATCGTCGGCGCGTTGGGCGCTCTTGCTCGCTAGCTTGTACTCGCTAGCGTGTAACTGTGGCACGGCTGCGGTAGCGTTCCTTCGGGTCTCGGAACTGGTTTACGCCACCACTACGATTGGACGGCGGCGAAGTCGGTACGCCTTGGACCGACCGAAGAAGGCCGGTGATCTGCACGTTGGTCACGCCCGGTCGTCCACCGGCGTCGACGTACCGAGCGATCGCCTCTCGTACCACCTCGGAGAAGGTCAGCCCGCGCTGCTCGGCCACAGCGCGCAGCGCTTCGACCTGGATCTGGTCGATGCGCAGCGAGAACTACGCATCGTCCGACTTCCGCCCGCGACGCAACCTGCGGGCGGGCTCCCAGTCCGCGGGATCGCCCAAGGCCGGTTGCTCTTCTTCTGTTAGTCCCGCGAACTGGTGCTTGTCCCGTTCCGTCACCAGTCAGTCTCCTTCGTGTCCCATGCAGTCCCACGCGGTCCATAGGCCGCCTTCATGGCCTGCTCTGAGCGCGACAGTGACCAGACGACCAGTCGCTGCGATCCGTCGCCCGAAAGTGATCGGACGAGCCCACGCACTCGCGCAGACTTCATGGCTCGGTCGCAGGCCACACGAAGTCGTGCCGACAGACTCGTCCTTGAGTGTCCGCACAGGGCGTCGACCGCTCTTACGGCGCCGCGTCGGCATCGCGAAGCCCTGTCGTGCCCGTTGACGCTCGGTCACGAGAGTCGTTGTGTCCCGCGAGTCGTCTACCCGGTCTCCATCAAGCGTGCTTTGGCGTCGCCCCTCCCTAGACCGCCTGAAATATGCGTGTGTGCTCGACTTGGAGGATCCGTCCAAATCCCGGGTACGGCCAGTGTCCCGCCGCTACGACGGAGCCGCTGCTCGACAGTTCCTCGAACATCCTTTGCCTGGTAGCGGCGGATTGCTTCGGATCCGTGTCCCACACCGGTGACCACTCCGGGTGGTCGAGCTGTGCTTGGTAGTGAGTGACGTCGCCCAGGATCATCGCACGCTCCCCAGCGGAGTAGATCCCGATGGCGACGTGTCCTGGCGTGTGACCCGGTGTCGACACAAAGTTGATCTGGCGGTCGATTGATTCGTCTGCGCTGCAGAACTTGGCCTTACCGGCCTCGGCGAGAGCCATGACGCACTGTCGCAAGTGCTGATGCCCTGGCTGATCGATTCGTTCTGGTCGGAGCCAGTGGTCGGCCTCGGCGGCCTGAAAGAGGAACGTGGCGCTCGGAAAGAACGGGACCGCTGTTCCACGCTCGTCATCGACGGTATTCCACCCCACGTGGTCGTTGTGCATATGCGTGTTGACGACTAGGTCGATATCCTCAGGAGCGACACGTATTTCACGAAGTCGCCGGTCGAGATATCCCATCGCTTCTCCCGAACGGCCACGGTTGCCAATGCCGGTGTCGAAGAGAATGTTCTTACTGCCGGACCGGGCAAGGAAACACGTGGTCGGAAGCCGGACCAGCGGCGCCTCTGCAGCGTCACCGTACGAGAGCAGCATTTCCTGCCCAAAGAGGGGCAAGAACTGGCGCGCGTCGCACAGAACCACCGAGTCAAGGAGCGCGGTCACGTCAATGTCGCCCACTCGGATGACGCGCGCTTCGGGGGCCACTTCAGCAGAAGCGTCGATACACGGTCCCCATGATGCTGGGTCCCCGTGCCGCGGTTGAAGGTCGTCGGCCACTACTGCGCCACCGCGCATACTATCGAGTCTTCCAGCCAGAAAGGCGGTAGATAGGCCGGCAGCGCAGACAGGGGTAGGACCTCGTCGCTAAGCGGAATACCGAGCTCGTCCCGCATGAAGGCTCGTCGCGCGGTGATCCGAGCCCACGCATCCGGGTAGGTCTCGGCGAATTCGGAGCGCAAGCCCTCGTCGGCAATGGCGATCGTGTCCTCGCAGTTGAGCGTCCAGCCGGGGGGCATCGGATAGGGGATGATGTCACTCTGGAGCGCCATAGAGGAGGCGATCCGTTGGCGACTCCCGTCCCAAACGGGAGTATGGATCCACTCCTCCAAGGAAATCTGGTGACCTGGGTTGAGGAGTGGCCGCCAGTTCGCGGCGGCAAGCTCGGCCATGACGGCGTCGTTGATGTCACCGCCGGTCACGCCAATCCCGATGGTGCCGTACCAGGCGACAATCGCTGAAAAGTAGGGCGCCACGACAGCGTTCACGAACGCCTCGTCCGGGTCGGGCGTCACAAGTCCGGCACGGCAGCAGAGGCCTCCCCAGTACCCTACCGCCGTTGAAACGCCGTCGCCTCGGTTGATTCGGCGACTGGTCGGGCTTCGGAGGCCGATGATCGGGCCTGTGCCCGAGGTCAGCATGACGTGGCACGAGAGCGGATCGCCCTCGTACTCCAGGCTCGCGGCGGCCTCGTATTCGGTCATCCCAGGCTTCGTGCCGCAGACGATACGACGGACGCCTTGGGAGGCGCGCACAGCGGCCCACTCGAATGCGGCGAGCTGCGCGACGGAGTTGTGGACCCGGAGTCCGTTCACGGGGTCCATCAAAGCCTTGGTGCAATCGCTCGGGTCCGAAGCTGTCACCGTTCGCACTGCCCCGACGATGAGCGCAGGGACGAATGCCGGCACATCCGGAGAGTCCGACTCCACAGACTCGAGGTACTTCCATCCTGCAATCGCGACGCGGTCACCCGTTGCCAGTCCAATGTCTCGGAGGACGCTTGCTAGGCGAGGTGCCGCGTCTCGCGGCTGGCCGAGGAGGCTAAAGGACTGGCACAGAGCGAGATCCATCGGCAGCGCCGCTAATGGCGCGTAGAGTCGTCCCTCGTTTCCCACGACGAGGACGCGAAGGCCGCCTTCCCCTAACACGAGAACGGCTTCCTCAAAGCGTGGGTCGTGTCCGGACACCCACGCCAGGTTCGCTGAGTGTTCCCGGTCGCCGTAAACCAGCACCCAGTCGGCATCGACGGCCTCGTACAGGCGGTCGGCGCGACGCTCGTATTCCTCCACCGGCACCGATGGCGACTCGGCTGATGCCCCGAAGTCCGGCTCGGGGACGCGACGCAGCTCGACCTTCATGAACCCCTCCTGGGACGTCTCAGCCCTTGACGGCTCCGGACGTGATGCCGGCGATGAACCGCTTCTGCGCGAACAGGAAGACGGCTACCACAGGCAGCGTTGACAAGACCGAGGCCGCGATCAGCAGGTGGGTGGGACGAATATAGAAGCCCTGCAAGCTGGCGAGAAAGACGGGATATGTGGCCGCCTCGTTCGTCTGTAGGTATGCGAGAGGAAGCAGCAGCCCGTTCCAGCTGTTGAGGAACAACCAGATCGCCAGACCCGCCATGCCCGGGCCGACGATGGGGAGAACGACGTGGCGGAAGATGCCGAACTCGCTCGCGCCGTCAATCCGCGCCGACTCGAGTAGCTCCGTCGGCACCGCGCTGCCGATGTATTGGCGCATCCAGAAGATCCCGAACGCCGGTGCGATCTGAGGCAGGATAATGGAAAAGAGTGAGCCAATGAGGCCTATCCTGCTCAGAAGGAGGAAGTTCGGGATCACCGTGACAACGGCAGGGATCATCATCGTGGCGAGGATTACCGCGAACAGCGCGTCACGCCCGCGGAACTGGTACTTCGCGAACGCGTACCCAGCAGCAGTGTTGAGATAGACGCCGACGACGGTCACGGCGGTTGCAGCCAGGACGCTGTTCAACATCGACCGGAGGAATCCCGTGGACGTCAAGAGTTCCTGGTAGTTCTCAAGCGTCACGTCGTGAGGGATAAGCGTCTGCGCAGCGGACAGGATTGACTCGCGTGGCAAGAGTGACGTGATGACTAGCCAATAGAGCGGGAAGAAGACGACTAGCGCAATCAAAAGGAGCGCACCGTTGAGCGCGGCAGCACGCACGAGTACACGCCGACGCCTCCCGGCCGAGACCCGAGGAGGGGAAGCAGCCACGGAGCGTCCAGACACGCCGCCCGCAGTGGCGCGTCGGAGGATCGGGCTACGACGCATCGCGCGCGACTCGCAGCTGAACGACGGAGGCGATGAAGACAAGGACGGCCACCGCATACGCCGCTGCCGACGCATACCCGAGCCGGAAGAACTCGAACGCGTCGCGGAAGATGAAGGTGCCCACCACTAGCCCGGCCTCGCCAGGGCCACCTTGCGTCCCGAACAGCATGTACGCCTCGTCGAAGAGGTTGAACGTGCCGATCGTGGAGTTGATGAACGAGAACAGCAAGACGGGTTTCGACATCGGCACAACCACGCGCCAGAACACCTGCCATTCCGAGGCACCGTCGATGCGTGCCGACTCAATCGGTTCGTCGGAGAGTGCCTGGAGCCCCGCCAGCTGGATGACCATGTTGAACCCGAGCCAGCGCCAGATGACGACAAGCGAGAGAACCGGAACCGCGACGAGCGGATCGGTCTTGAGGCTGATCGGCGCTAAGCCAAGCTGGCGCAAGAGCAGATTGGGTAGGCCGTACTGGGGGTCGAGCAGCAGCAGGAAGGTGATGCCGACGACGACCAGCGAGGGCAGAACGGGCAGGAAGAATACGGCCCGGAACACGCCCCTGAACCGGACCAGCTTCGACTGGAGCATCCATGCCAGCGCTAGCCCCCCGAAACTGAGGACCGGGACGGTAAGCAGCCATACGCCCGCTGTGTTGAAAAGGGCCCGGCGAAAGGAGTTGTCACCGAGCAGGTTCAGGTAGTTATCGAGCCCGATGAACTCGCCACCGCGGACGCCCCGCCAGCTGGTAAAGCTGAGTCCGAAGCTGTTCAGGAGCGCGTAGAGGCCGAAGGTCCCGAAGACGATGAAGAACGGAAGGATGAACAGGTAGGGTGCAAGCCGGGGGCGGCCCGGGCCGCGTCGCGAGGAAGGCGCCGCGGCCGTCGCGGGTGCCGCTGTCATGAGCCCCGTTTGGCCGCCTGCGTCACCTGCTCGAGAAGTGCCTTCGCATCCAGCTTCCCGGTGAGGAAGTCGGAGAGCCGCTGCTCGATCTCGATCTCCACGTTGCGATACTCCGGACTTTCGGTAAAGGGAGGCGTTTCGCTGCCGGCCTGTGCCACGAGCTGATTCCACCCTTTCCCAAAGAAGGGATCGGGCTTCTTGAAGAACTCGTCCTCGGCGGCCGGCTTGTAGACGGTCTCCTCAAGGCTGCCGACCTCGTAGGACTTGATCCTCCCCGGGACGCGCAGGAGCCAGAACTTGAGGAACGCCCAAGCGGCTTCGGGCGCGTCTGCCTGCTCAGTAATGGCGACGCTCGACCCACCAAAGTTCGAAGAGCGTGCGCCGCCGTCCTTGAAGGCGGGCAGGCGGATGAAGCCCCACTTGCCCTTCGTCTCAGCTGCCTGGTCCTTGGGATAGAAGCTCCACCAATTGGGAACCGGATATGTCGCGACCGTTCCCTGCTTCAGGGTCGCGAACTCAGCCTGGGCACTACCGAGGTCGTTGAGCGTAATACCCTCGTCGCGGAAGCGCTTCAGGAGCTGCAGAGCCTCGAGCGCCTGCAGATTGTCGATCGCGACGGATCCATCCTCCGAGAACCACTGGCCGCCGTTCTGCTGCGTCAGAAGGGCGAAATCGCGGACAAGGCTGTTCTGCGTCCCACCCTCGTTCTGTTTGATGTTGGACAACAGCATGCGTACTTTGCCGTCGCTCGCCTCGACGATCTTCTTGCCCGCGTCAACGTACGCATCCCACGTCGTCAGGGAGTCGGCATCGATCCCGAAGCGGTCGAACACGTCCTTGCGATAGACCATGATCACGGAGCCGCCGTCCCAGGGCACACTTTGCACGCCGCCGTCCGGCGTCACGACCTTGTTCCACTTCGATTCGGTGAACAGCTCCTTGTAGGGCTCGAGGCACGTGCGAAGGTCAAGGAGCCCGAGCTCCCAAAACCGCGGTGCCTCGCGATCGACGACCAGGGCCAAGTCAGGCGCACCACTTCCGGCGTTCAGCGCCGTGACGAGCTTGGTGTGCGTGTCTGGCAGGTTGAAGTCCGCGAACTCGAAGTCGACTTTGGGGTACAGCTTCTTGAACTCGGGCACGATCTCCTTCGGGACGTTGTTGTACCAGCTCCACATCGTGAGCTTGCCAGTAAGATTGGGATCGCCCTGGATCTCCGCCTTGCCGGTCAGATCCGCCTTCTCGTTGTCGCAGAAGGCAGTGCGCGGATCAGCCTGCGCGCCGCTCGCAGACGCGCCGCCAGCGCCTCCGGCACTATTGCCACCTCCCGTGCCGCCACCCGGGAAGCAGGAGCCCACGAGCAAGGCTGCTGTCACGCTCAAAGCCAGATAGTTCACGCGCCGCCGAGTCCGCATGTCGCTCACTCCTCTGTCCGACCCTGCAGCCGTCAAACGCCGTCAGCCGGGACTCGCCTCGTGCCCAAGGAGCGAGGGTGCCGCGGGACGCAAACGAACTGGAGCTCCGAAATCATATGTCTGCAATGGTATGCTGTCAACTGGGGCGGCGGACCGCCTGCGATCTACGTGGGTGTATCCGGCCCGGGATAGGAGCCGCATGAAGCCGCTCAGCGACCTCGAAGTCTGGTTCGCAACCGGTAGCCAAGGTCTCTATGGCGAGGAAGCCCTGAGCGAGGTGGCTGCGAACGCGCAGAGGATCGCGGTCTACCTCGACGGCGCGCCAACGATTCCCGTTCGGGTCGTGTACCGGCCGATCCTTACCTCAGCCGAGAGCATCCGCGCCCTGTGCCTCGAGGCGAACGCCGCCGACGCATGTGTCGGAGTGGTCGCGTGGATGCACACCTTTTCGCCCGCACGGATGTGGATCACTGGCCTTCAGACGCTGCAGAAGCCGCTCCTCCACCTCCACACGCAGTTCAACCGCGATCTCCCGTGGGGCGAGATCGACATGGAATTCATGAATCTCAACCAGGCCGCCCACGGCGATCGCGAGTTCGGCTTCCTGGAGACCCGGCTAAGCCGCGCTCGCAAGACCGTCGTGGGGCACTGGCAGGACGCCTTCGTGGCGGAGCGGCTCGGCTGGTGGACGCGGGCAGCGTGCGCCTGGCGCGAAGCACACCGATTGCGCGTCGCGCGGTTCGGGGACAACATGCGCGACGTTGCTGTCACCGAGGGTGACAAGGTCGAAGCCCAGATCCGGCTCGGCATCACTGTGAACGGCTACGGCTTGACGGACTTGGTCACGGCCGTCGAGAACGTCTCGGAGCGAGAGGTCGACGCTACGGTCGAGGCCTACGAGGCGAGCTACCAGATCGCGCCGACGCTGCGCGAGGACGGGCAGGCGCGCGCCGCGTTGCGTGAGGCGGCACGCATCGAGGCCGGGCTCCGGGCGTTCTTGGCCGTGGGCGACTTCGGAGCGTTCACTGACACGTTCGAGGACCTCGACGGGCTGACTCAGCTGCCGGGCATCGCCGTCCAGCGGCTGATGGCCGACGGCTACGGTTTCGGGGCCGAGGGTGACTGGAAGACGGCGGTCATGGTCCGCCTCGTGAAGATCATGGCGCAGGGCCTCCCGGGTGGCACATCGTTCATGGAGGACTACACGTATCACCTGAGTCCCGACGGGCCAAAGGTGCTCGGCGCGCACATGCTGGAGGTCTGCCCCAGCATCGCCGGCGACGAGGTCTCATGCGAGGTCCACCCCCTCGCCATCGGCCGGCGTCGAGATCCGGTCCGGCTCGTGTTCACGGCGGAGCCGGGCCCGGCCATCGTTGCGGCACTGATGGATCTGGGCGACCGGTTCCGCATCCTCGTCAATGAGGTCGAGCTGTTGCCGCCGGATCAGCCACTTCCACGGTTGCCCGTAGCGCGCGCAATATGGAGACCGCGCCCGGACCTGCGGACGGCGGCCGAAGCATGGCTGATCGCCGGGGGCTCCCATCACACGGTCCTGACCCGTGCCGTCGGGACCGAGGCGCTCTCCGACTTCGCCGACATGGCAGGGGTGGAGTGCACCGTGATCGACGACGACACCCGCGTGCCCCGCTTCAAGAAGGAGCTTCGCTGGAACCAGGCGTACTACCACGTGGCGCGTGGCCTGTAGCCGGACGATGCCGCACGTTCACGGACGGCGACGATCGCCGGGAAGAAAGGAGCAGCGGACGCTGACGCCGAGCAGGTCGGTCGCGGCAACTCCTCGCGCCGTCACGATGAATGACATCGCCGTCGCTGCCGGCGTCGCTCAGAGCACCGTCTCGCGGGTGCTCAACGATGCGCCTCTGACGATTCCGGTCGCGCCCGAGACCCGCGCGCGGGTGCTCGAGACTGCTAGGCGCTTCGGCTACCGTCCCAACCCGCTTGCGAGAGCGCTGCGCGGTGCGCGGACCATGCTGCTCGGGGCGGTCGTCCGAGACATCACCGACCCCTTCTTCGCCGTCGCGATCGAGGCGTTGGCGGGCGAGGCACGCGCGCGCCGGTACAACGTCGTCCTCGGTCACGCGCACGGCCAGGCCGACGAGGCAATCGAGCTCACACACGTCCTCGAGGCAGGGCATTGCGATGCGATCGTGCTCGTTGGGGACATGACGGATCAGCCGAGGCTCATCAAGGATCTTCAGAGCAGCCGCGTCCCGGTCGTCGCCCTGTGGCAGGGCTCGCGAGTCCGAGGCATACCGGCCGTCAACGTCGACAACCGGTGCGGCGTCCGATTAGCGCTCGACCATCTCACGACGCTGGGTCACCGACGCATCGCGTTCGTCGGGGGTCGTCCCTTGGGCGACATCGAAGAGCGTCGGGCGGCGTTCGTCGAGTACCTCGCGGACGCCGGCATGGACTTGCCAGACGAATACGTGCAACACACCGTGAATACGCCCGCTGGGGGCAGCATGAGCCTCCGCTCCCTACGCGATCTGCCGGCGCCGCCCACGGCAGTGGTCGCGGCCACCGACGTGCTCGCCGTCGGAGTCCTAAACGCGGCGTTCCAGACCGGCGTTCGGGTCCCCGACGATCTGTCCGTGACCGGCTTTGACGACATCCCGTTTGCTGCTTACACCGTGCCTCCGCTGACGACGCTGCGCATGCCAATTACGGACATGATCGCGGAGGCAGTTCGTTTGGCCATCGAGGAGGACGGGACGCCCGCAGGCGAGCGCGGACGGTTGGTTCGCGTGCTCGCGCCAACGCTGGTCGAGCGGGACTCGACCGCGCGTCCACGAGACGTGCCGACGTGACGACCAGCACAACCGCTCCGCGCCTCGCGCGCGTCGTCCGCTTGTCTGCGCCGCACGTTCTTCGGACCATGTGCGAAGCGGTGGCGCAGCCGAGCGAGGACGAAGTGCTGCTCCGCGTAACGGCCGTCGGACTCTGCGGCTCTGACCTCCATTGGTTCTGCGAGGGTGGGATTGGAGACGCGGCCCTGCAATCGCCGCTGGTGCTAGGGCACGAGTTCGCGGGCGTGATCGAGTCCGGCCCTCGGCGTGGGGAGCGCGTGGTGGTCGATCCGGCGATTCCGTGTGCCCGCTGTGAGTCGTGCGCGGTCGGGAACCAGAACCTTTGCACGAACCTTCGCTTTGCCGGATATGGCACGACGGACGGTGCGCTGCGCCAGTACATGTGGTGGCCGGAACGTTGCATGGATTTGCTGCCGGACACGATCCAGGATCCGGAGGCGGCGCTCCTCGAGCCCGTGGGGGTCGCGCTTCATGCGCTCGATCTCGGCCACGTCAGGCCGGGGATGACCGTCGGCGCCTTCGGGCTGGGCACGATCGGGATCCTCCTCGTTCGTCTGTGCCGCCTTGCGGGCGCGACGCGCATCTTCGCCACCGACCTCCTCGAGCACCGGCTGGAGGCCGTCCAGGGCCCCAGCGTGGAGACGATCGTGGCCGACGTCACCGGCCGTGAGCGCGATGTCGTGCTTGCGCGGACCGACGGCCGCGGCGTCGATGTCTCATTCGAGATCGCAGGCACAGCTGAGGCGATCGAGACAGCGATCGTCACGGCTCGTCCCGGTGGTCGCGTCGTCCTCGTCGGCATCCCATCGGACGACCGCGTCAGCTTCGGTGCCGCGACCGCGCGACGGAAGGGCCTGACGATAGCGCTGTCGCGCCGGATGAAGCCCGGTTACCACCGAGCGATCGACCTCGTCGAATCGGGACTGCTCGATCTTGGCGGGGTCATCACTCATCGCTATGGGCTCGATCAGGTCGACGAGGCATTCCAAGTCCTGGCTGGACGAGACGGCATCAAGGTGGTCGTCGAGCCCGGCCGGGACGCGGGTAGGGTGTCGTGACAAGGCCGCGCTACGCCATCGGCGTCGACTTCGGGACGGAATCTGGCCGGGCGCTTCTCGTCGACGTGGCGGACGGGCGCGAGGTCGCCACGGCGGTCTACTCCTATCGCCACGGCGTCATCGACGAGCGCCTGCCCGACGACGCGGGCGGCGCTCGCCTTGACCACGACTGGGCGCTCCAGGATCCCGAGGACTACCTGCGCACGCTCCGGACGACGATCCCGAAGGTCCTCGCCGACTCTGGCGTCGAACCGGGGCGCGTGATCGGCATGGGCATCGACTTCACGTCATGCACGATGCTCCCTGTCACACGCGACGGTACGCCGCTGTGTCTTCTGCCGGAGTTCCGCACGAACCGGCATGCCTGGGTCAAGCTGTGGAAGCACCACGCTGCACAGCCGGAGGCAGACCGGATCAACGAGACGGCTGCTCGCCTCGGTGAGAAGTGGTTGCCGCGCTACGGCGGCCGCATCTCAGCGGAATGGTTCTTCGCTAAGGCCCTCCAGATCCTCGATGAGGCCCCTGACGTCTACCACGCCGCCGACCGGCTGATCGAGGCCGCCGACTGGGTCGTGTGGCAGCTGACTGGGCACGAGACACGGAATGCCTGCACGGCCGGCTACAAGGCGATTTGGTCGAAGCGCGGCGGCTTTCCCGGCGAGCGGTTCTTTGCTGCGCTCGACCCGCGGTTCGAGCGCATCGTCGACGAGAAGTTGAGCCGATTTGTACTGCCGGTGGGCGAGCGCGCCGGTGGCCTCAGCCAGCAGGCTGCCGGCTGGACGGGGTTGCGGCCGGGAACGGCGGTCGCGGTCGCGAATGTCGATGCGCACGTCTCGGTCCCTGCGGCGACCGTCACGGAACCTGGCCGGATGGTTGCCGTGATCGGCACGAGCACCTGTCATCTCGTGCTTCATGAGGTCAGCCGCACCGTCGAGGGAATGTGCGGCGTCGTCGAGGACGGCATCGTCCCGGGCCTGTTCGGATATGAGGCGGGCCAGCCGGCGGTGGGCGACATTCTCGCGTGGTTCCTAGACCACGCCGTCCCAGCCGAGTACCGAGCGCTGGCGCAACAACGGGGCACGAGTCTCCACGCCGTACTGGAGGAAGAGGCATCGAAGCTCAGACCTGGTGAGTCCGGTCTTCTTGCGCTTGACTGGTGGAACGGCAACCGCTCCATCCTCGTCGACGTGGACCTCACGGGTGTGCTCGTCGGGATGACGCTCGCGACACGTGCGCCAGAGATCTATCGCGCGCTGATCGAGGCGACCGCGTTCGGCACTCGGGTGATCGTGGACTCATTCAACCAGGCGAAGGTGCCTGTCAACGAGATCGTCGCATGTGGCGGCCTCCCGGCGAAGAACCGCCTCTTCATGCAGATCTACGCCGACGTGCTTGGGCTCGATGTTTCGGTGGCGGCGTCGACCCAGACGCCGGCACTCGGCTCGGCAATGTTCGGAGCAGTAGCGGCGGGCGCCCGCGAGGGCGGCTACGACTCGATCATCGATGCTGCTGCCCGGATGGCTCGGCTGGCCGACGTCCGCTACCGCCCGAATCCGGCGAGTCAGGCCGTGTATGACGAGCTGTACGCCGAGTACCGCCGGCTGCACGACTGCTTCGGTCGTGGCGGCAACGACGTCATGAAGAGACTGAAGCGGATCCGATCGACGGCCCTCGCCGTCGATCGGGACCCGGCTGTCCTTCTGGCCTGACGTCCCCGTGATGCTCACCGCTCTGCGGGAGGAGGTCTACCGCCTCCACCTGGAGCTGCCGCGGCACAACTTGGTCGTGTGGACGAGCGGCAACGTCAGCGGGCGCGACCCAGCGACCGGGCTGATCGTCATCAAGCCGAGTGGTGTCCGGTACGAGGATCTCACGGCCGAGAACATGGTCGTGGTCGACCTGGCGGGACGCGTCGTCGACGGCTCGCTCAAACCGTCGTCGGACACGCTCTCTCACCTCGTGGTTTACCGCGCTCGGGCTGATCTGAACGGTGTGGTGCACACGCATTCGACGTTCGCAACCGCGTTCGCCGCGCTCGGTCGGCCAATCCCTGCGTATCTGACCGCAATGAGCGACGAGTTCGGCGGCCCGATCCCGTGCGCGGGATACGCAAAGGTGGGCGGGGAGGAGATCGGCCGCGCCGTCGTCGAGGGCATCGGTGCCGGTCCGGCCATCCTGCTCCAGAACCACGGCGTGTTCACGGTGGGATCGTCACCGGAAGGGGCGGTAAAGGCGGCGGTCATGGTCGAGGACGTCGCGCGGACGGTGTACTTCGCCGTCTCCATGGGGCAGCCGCGGGAGATCCCGCCAGAAGAGATCGAGCGGGCACACCGGCGATACGTCGAGGAGTACGGCCAGTAGTAGGAGCGTGCACAAGCGACGATCACACGGGGTCGCCGCTGGTCGATCACCTCCGCTCGGCGGCTGCTGTGCTGCCTGGAACCGTTCGAGCCAACGGAGGCGGCGCCGCGGAGCACCGCCGCGGGAAACTCGACCCTCCCCGCTCGGACCGTACGTGGGTCAATCCGGGAGCACTACCGTCACCGTTCGGGTCTTGGTATAGAACTCGCGCGCGGCGCGCCCCTGCTCCTTGGGCCCGTGGCTCGAGGCGCGCTCACCGCCGAAGGGCGCCCAATAATCGGCACCGGTAGTGGACGCGTTGACCCGGACCATCCCCGCCGTCAGCCGCTCCGCGACGCGCCGGGCGCGCCCTATGTCCTTGCCGGATACGGCGCAAGGAGGCCATACCGAGTCGAGTTCGCGATCGTCACGGCGGCGTCGCCTGAGTCGGCCACCAGCAGTGCCGCCGCAGGGCCGAACGTCTCCTCCTGAGCGAAGGGGTCCAACGGATCGCTGACCGAGACCAGGGTTGGCTGAAAGAACCATCCGTCGCCCTCGCCACGCGAGCCACCGGCGAGGAGAGTCGCACCTCGCCCGCGCGCCGCCTGGACTGCGCCCTCGACTGCAGCCCGCGCCCCGTTGCTGATGACCGGCCCGATATCCGCGTTCTCACGCGTTGGCTCGCAGTGTGACCCGGCTCCTTCCGAGATCGAGACGGATGGAGCAATCGTCGCGTCAGAGGTCCCGGGTGCGCCCGGGAAGTCGCCTACCTCAGCGGCGGGCGCTGGAGGAGTGGGTGGCGCGGCAGACGCAGCTTGTGGTGGCATCTGATGCGCGCGAGTGACGGCGAGTGACACGGGCGACGTCTCCGTTCCGACTGTGGCGGTCAAGTTGGCGGTCAAGCAAGGGAGAGGGCATACCGCCGCGTCCTCCGAAGTGCGCCAAGCGACCGTCAGGTCCTGGTAGGGGAGCCTGGATTCGAACCAGGGACCGGCGGTGTATAAGACCGCTGCTCTAACCGCTGAGCTACTCCCCCGCGACCGGACGGATGCTACATCGGGGGCGGCGGCACGGAGTCAGCGGCTGCCGGCGATCCTCGGCCGACGAACTCGTATCGAACGACCAGGTTCGACCCGAACGTCTGCCTTGGCGTGGACCGAACGACCCTGAAACCGGCGCGTTCGAACATCGCGAGGGTCCCGACGTACGCCGACATCTCGTTCACGGGCCGCCCTTCGCCGTCGATCGGGTAGGCCTCCAGCGCGGGCGCCCCTTGCTGTCGCGCGTAGTCGACGGCGCCCTCCACGAGCGTCTTCGTCACGCCTCGGCGGCGCGCCTTGCGCGAGACGTAGAAGCAGACGATCGACCAGACGGGTACGTCGTCGACGGGCTTGCGGCTGCGCGAGTTCTCGAGCCTTCGGAAGTCGGAGCGAGGACCGAGTCCGATCCATCCCACGGGCTGCCCCTCCATGTAGGCGAGCAGGCCCGTCGGCGCGCCGTCCTCCACGAGCGTGCGCAGCCCTTCCTGGTTGCTGTGCTCCCTCCAGCCGCGGTCGAACTCCTGCCCGGTCAGACGCCAATACATACAGCCGCAGTTGCGCGTCGTCGCGGTCGCGGCGAAGAGGTCGACGAGGTCGTCCCAGCGGTCCGGGGTCAGTGGCTGGACGTCGATCCGGGGAGCTGAAGACCGACCGGCGTCCGCCAAAGGACCACCGCGGCGTCGAGCAGTGCCGGTGCGATCAGCCAACGTGCGGCCTCACGAGCTGGAACACGACGACGAGCCCGAGGTACGCGACCGGGAGCGAGGTCAAGAAGCCGAGCATCCCGCTCCACCACGTCCGCCGCCGGACCCCGGACGCCCCGGACGGCAGCGGCACCCACAGGTACGTGAAGACGGACCCCGCGAGGACGACCAGCACGACGTAGAGGACGAGCGCGTAGCCGAGGACGTCACGATCGGCGGCTGGAGCCAGCCGGAGGTCGTACAGGAGCAGCAGCATCCCCCCGACGCCCGCCACGATGAGGTTGGCGACGACCGCGCGGACCACTGGTTGCGGTGCGTTCCCGAACTGGCGCCACCGGATCGAAAGCCACGAGCGGTGGTGGACCTCGCGGGGTGAGCTCATCGTCGGGCTCGCTCAGCCACCGGCCCGGGCGTCGAGGACAACGAGGCTGGGGCGCCGGGGCATCGTCTCGGGCGTGTGTCGGGCGATCTCGGCCACTGTTTCCACGAACCGGTCGAGCTCTTCTTCGGTGTTGAACCACGCCACACTGCTCCGGACCGCCTCGAAGGCCCGGTTCACCCTCACGATCGCGAACACCCGTCGGGCCAGCTCCTCCCCTACCCGACCCGCTTCCCATCCGGCGACTCGGAACGTGACGAGCGTCGCCATGTGCTCCCTCGGCGTGAGTACCGTCACGCCCGGTACCGCCGCGAGGGCGTCCGAGGTCCGCGCCGCGAGCCTCGCGCCGCGCTCGTGCGCCCACTCGAGCCCCACGTACATCTCGAGCCAGCCGACGCCCCTCGCGAAGGCGGCGATGGAGGGCCGATGGAAGGTGCTGGCCTCGAAGCGCCGGGCATCCGGCCACGGCCTGGAGACGCCGGAGTAGTCGAGCGACGCGTAGCTGGTGAACGATGCGTGGCTCTGGCGTCCCTCTGCGATCGCGCGCCCACTCGCCCACAGCGCCCCCATCCCCTCGGGCCCGAGGAGCCACTTCTGGGCGGGGAACGCGTAGAAGTCGCATCCCAACCCTTCGACGTCGACGGGGACGGCCCCGGCCGCCTGCGCCCCGTCCACTGCGAACCACGCTCCGCGCCGTTGCGCCAGCTCGCCGATCTCGCGCAGCGGGAGCCGGATCCCGGTCGCGTGTGTCACGTGCGAGAGGCAGACGAGCCGCGTGTTCGGGGTGATCGCGGCGTCGAACGCATCGAGGAGCGCGCTCTCGTCCGCGCCGTCGCCGAGATCGACCGTCACCAGGTCGACGCCGAACCGATCGCGGACGGCGACGAGCGGGCCCAGCGCGCCGGGATACTCCTGGTTCGTCGTCACCGCGCGGTCGCCCGGGCGCCAGTCGACTGCCCATGCCGCGATGTTCAGCCCCGCGGTCGTGCTGTGTGTGAGCGCGATCCCGGACGGGTCGCCGCCGACGAGGGCCGCAAGGACGCCGCGCGCTTCTTCCATGCGCGTCAGCACGTCCTCCCAGTGCGCCGGTGTCGCTCGGCCGAGCCGCAGCTCCCAGTCCTCTGCGTCGCGCATCTCCTGCATCGACTCGGCGGGGAGTGGACCGGTCGTGCCCGTGTTGAGGTAGATCCCCGCACCGGTCGCCGGGAGTGCGTCGCGGACCGCGGCGACCTTCTGGGGCTCGGGGAGGAAGGGGTCGACCATGACGACCGGATTATGATGGCGCTCGTGCCGGCGACCCTCGCGCGACCCGAGCTCCTCGCCACCCCCGACTGGCTGGCCGAGAACCTCTCCCGACCGGGCATGCGGATCGTCGACTGCCGTTGGCGGGTGGACGGCCGAGGCCGGCAGCTCCACACCGCCGGCCACATCCCCGGCGCGGTCTTCCTCGACTGGGCGAGCGACCTGGTCGACAAGAGCCACGAGATCCCATTCCAGCTCGCGGGACCTGAGGCGTTCGCAGGCGCGATGGGCAGCTCCGGGATCGGCGACGGCATGACCGCGATCCTGTACGACGACACGACCTCGAACTACGCCTGTCGCGTCTGGTGGAGCCTCCAGGTGTACGGATTCGACTCGGTCCGCATCCTCGACGGCGGTTGGCCGGCGTGGGAGGCGAGCGGTCGCCCGAGCTCGACCGCCCAGTCGGTCCCGGCCTCAGCTTCCTTCACCCCCCGGACGGATCCACGGCGACGTCTCTCCATGGCGGACGTGCGCGCTCTTCTGGGGTCGCCGGATGTCGTCTTCGTCGACACGCGCGCTCCCTCGGACTACCGGGGTCACGGCGGCGAGTCGCGTCGGCTGGGCCACCTCCCGGGCGCCCTCAACATCCCGGCAACGCTTCTGACGGTCGCCTCCACGCAGCGCTTCGCCGAACCCGCCGAACTGTCGAGGCTGTTCCGCCCCGTGGGCCCGAACCGCGAGCGGCGCATCGTGACCTACGACTCGACGGGGATCGCGGCCGCGAAGGCGGCCTTCGCGCTGACGCTACTCGGGTACACCAACGTCGCGGTCTACGACGCCGGCTGGGCGGAGTGGGGCGCGCGGGCAGACCTGCCGGTGGAGACCTAGAGCGCCGTCTCGCCATCTACGCTGGCGGAACCGACATCCCGTCGCAGGAAGCCGGTCGTGGCGCGCGGAACCGTCCGTCAGCTCGTCGCCGTAGCCGTGACCTCGTAGCGCGCGACGCTCCCCAGGCGTTCGTGCAAGCGTTCCGCCGTTGACAGCGAGTCGATCTCGTCCGGCCGCTTGTCGTCGCGGATGCGGACGATCCGCGGGAAGCGGAGCGCGAACCCGGAGCTGTGCCGATCGGATCGCTGGATGACGTCGAAGGCGACCTCGACCACTACGGTCGGCTCGACCAGCCGATATCGACCCAGCTGCTCCACGGTGTGCTGCGTGAACCAGGTCGTCATCTCGGCGAGCTCCCGGTCCGTCAGTCCACTGTACGCCTTGCCGATCGTCACCAGCTTCCCGTCACGTCCCGGCCGGTCGTCGAGGACGGCGAACGTGTAGTCGGACAGCACCCCGTGCCGCTTCCCGTGGCCGATCTCCACCCCGACCACGACGCAGTCGAGCGTCGCGGCTGCCCGCTTGAGCTTCAGCCAGCCGTACCCCCGTCGCCCCGGGGAGTAGGCGCTGTCGGGGTCCTTCACCATCAGCCCCTCATTGCCACGCTCCCTGGCGGCCCCGAAGACGCGATCGAGGTCGGCGGCTGTGTCCGCGCGGACCAGGTTCGACGTTCCGAATCCCGGGATCGAAGCCACGCCGAGGGCATCGAGGCGGGCGCGGCGCTCCCGCAGCGGAAGCCGCAGAAGAGGTTCGACCAGAGCTCTGTCACCGCCATCGACCGGCGTGGCGTCCCCCGAGCCGTAGGCAAGAAGGTCGAACGCAACGTAGATCACCGGGGTCGCTGCGAGAACGGCATCAGAAGGATCCTTGCGCCCGAGTCGGGCCTGGAGCTGGAGGAACGGCAACGCAGCGCCGTCCTTCCAGGCGAGCACCTCGCCGTCGAGGATCCCGTCGAACGGGAGAGCGGCGGCGGCGCGGACGACCTCGGGGAACTGCCCGCTCACATCGTGCAGGTCACGGCTGAACAGCCGAACCTCGGGCCCGAGCTTGTGGAGCTGGGCACGGATGCCGTCGTACTTGTCCTCGACCCAGACCGGCGATCCCAGCCGCTCGAGGATCTCGTTTTCGTCCGCAGCAGGGGCGGCCAGCATCGACTTGAGCGGATGGAAGAGCGCGAGCTCGGCGGTCTCGAGCCGGTCGTCGCGCGCGAGCTCGGCCGTTCGGCCGATGTCGCCGGTAAGCATCCCCGCCCATTGCACGGCCGACAGCTGACGGCCGAAGGCCTCGGCGATCGCCGCCTCCAGGTGTCCTTCGCGGAGGCCGATGCGGAGCTCGCCGGTGAGGATCTTCACCACGTACTTCGCCGTCAACGGATCGCACCGCCACAGCAGTCCACGCAGGATCTTGCCCTTCGCGACAGGACCACGTGCCTCGGCGATCCTCGCGAACGCGTCCGCGACGTCCGTGAGCATCGGCAGCTCGCCCGACGGCCGCCGCAGGTTCTCGGCGAGCACGTCGTGGACTGCCTGTCCGAGGTCGGACGAGCGCCCGTACGCCGCACCCA
>JADDQH010000101.1 GCA_016781485.1 Chloroflexota bacterium
CGGGCGCATCGCCCACCCAGGGCGGCGGCGGCGGTGGCGCGAGGGGCACAGTGACCATCGGCGTCGACCTCCCGCTGTCCGGCGGGGAGCAGGCGAACGGGGTCCCCACGCGGCAGGGCATCGAGCTCGCGGTCCAGGAGGCCAACGCCAACGGCGGCATCAACGGCTACCAGATCGCGCTCAACGTCCAGGACGATGCGGTCAACGGCAAGCACGACCCGCAGCAGGGCGCGTCGAACGCGCAGACGCTCTCCGCCGACCCGTCCGTGGTCGCGATGGTCGGCCCGTTCAACTCCAACGTCGCCCAGGCCCAGATCCCGGTCACCAGTGAGGCCGGCCTGCTCCAGTGCAGCCCGTCCAACACGAACCCCGGACTGACGAAGCCCGAGTTCGGTGCACTCGACCTGCGGGGTGACAACCCCATCAACTACGTGCGCGTCGCAACGACCGATGACATCCAGGGTCCCGCGATGGCGCAGTACGCCTACAACGAGCTGAACCTGCGGAACCTGTACGTGATGGACGACACCGAGACCTTCGGCAAGGGCGTCGCGGACACGTTCCAGCAGGAGTTCGAGCGACTCGGCGGCCAGATCGTGAAGCGCGACAGCGCGCCGCCCACGACGACGGATTACACCCCGCTCCTGACCGCGGTCGCCGGGCAGCGGCCCGACGGCATGTACTTCGGCGGCACGCAGGTGACCGGCGGCGGGCTCGTCCGCAAGCAGATGGCGCAGGTCGGGCTCGGGCAGATCCCGTACCTCGGCCCGGACGGGATCGCTGACCTCCAGCCCGGCGGCGCGGAGGGCGGCTTCATCACCCTCGCCGGTCGAGAGGCCGCTGCGAATACCTATGGCACGATCGCGGCCATCCACGACATCCCGAACCCGGAGCGGTTCGGCCAGGCCTTCCAGGCGGCGTTCGGCAAGCCGCCCGGCGCGTACAGCGCGCCGGCGTACGCGTGCACCCAGGTCATCCTCCAGGCGCTCCAGGCGGTCACCGGACAGAACGCGGATACGCAGGGTCTCCGCGAGGCGGTCCGCGCCCATGTGGCCGAGGGTGGCAACACGTTCGAGACGGTCCTCGGGACGATCGGGTTCGACCAGAACGGCGACTCGACCCAGAAGATCATCTCGTTCTACAGGACCGACCCGAACGCCGAAGGCGGCAAGGGCGGCTGGGTCTTCGTCGAGCAGCAGGACTTCGGGCAGACCGGCGGCGGCGGCGGTGGTGGCGGCGGGGAGTCTCCCGCCACCTCACCGGGCGGCTCTCCGGCGGCGTCCCCGGCTTCCACCTAGCACCGACCCCGCGCAACGAGAGGCCGGGGAGCAGCCGCTCCCCGGCCTCGATCTATCTCCCGTGACGCTCCGGCGGCACGCGAACTTCGGCGGAGAGGATGGACCCCCAGACCGTCACCGTTCTCACACAGCAGTTCTTCAACGCCCTGACGCTGGGCGCGATCTACGCGCTCATCGCGCTCGGCTACACGATGGTCTACGGGATCATCGAGCTCATCAATTTCGCGCACGGCGAGATCTTCATGGTCGGCGCCTTCATCGCGATGTTCTTCCTGACCTCGATCGGGTTCTCCGGGTCGATCCCTGACCCGCTGACGCTCGCCGCCGTGCTCGCGCTCACCTTTCTGGTCACGATGACCGTGCTGGGCTTCATCGGCGTGGGCATCGAGCGCTTCGCCTACCGACCTTTGCGCAACGCGCCTCGACTCGCGCCGCTCATCACGGCCATCGGGGTGTCGTTCATCCTCCAGAACGTGGTGCAGATCTGGCGCGGGCCGTCACCTGTGAACACGCCGCAGCTGCTGACCCACAACGTCCGCTTCGACATCGGGGCGGCGTCCATCGGGTACCTCAACATCTTCATCTTCCTCGTGGCGGTCGTGCTCATGGTCGCGCTGCAGTTGTTCGTGGGCCGGACCCGCCTCGGCCGCGCGATGCGCTCGACGGCGCAGGACCGTGAGGCGGCGCAATTGATGGGGGTGAACATCAACTCCACGATCGCGATCACGTTCTTCATCGGTTCCGCCCTCGCTGGTGCGGCCGGCATCGTCTACGGCCTCTACTTCGGGAGCATCCAGTTCACGATCGGCTTCGTCGCAGGCCTCAAGGCGTTCACGGCAGCGGTGCTCGGGGGCATCGGTAACCTCGCCGGAGCCGCGCTGGGCGGGTTCTTCATCGGCTTCATCGAAGTCGCCGCCGCCCAGATCGGCTACGCCCGGTGGACGCCCGCGTTCGTGTTCGGGGTGCTGATCCTCGTGCTCGTGTTCCGACCGTCCGGCCTCCTCGGACAACCGATCGGAGAGCGGGCATGAGCCAGATCGAGGACCTGTCGCGGCGCGCCTCCGCGTCCGGGGGCGGCGCGCGCGGGCGCGCGCTCTCCCCGATCTCCGGCTTCTTCGGTCGTCATCAATCGCTGTCGGTGATCGTCGGCATGGCGATCGTGACGACCGTGCTGCCGCTGATCGTGCTCCTGCCACCGTTCAGCGGCTTCAACGTACAGCGGGTGTGGCTCGACAGCTTCGCCAACGCGGGCGTGTTCGTGCTCCTCGCACTCGGTCTCAACGTCGTCGTCGGGCTTGCCGGGCTGCTCGACCTGGGCTACGCCGCGTTCTTCGCGATCGGCGCATACACGTACGCGTTCGGGGCCTCGGGCTTCTCCGGGAACGACTTCCCGTTCTGGCCGATGCTCCTCGTGGGCGCGATGATCGCCGCGACCTTCGGGATCCTGCTGGGGGCGCCGACCCTCCGCCTGCGCGGCGACTACCTCGCGATCGTCACACTCGGCTTCGGCGAGATCGTGCCGCTCGTGTTCCTCAACGCCGAGGACATCACGAAGGGAACGAACGGGATCACCGGAGTCCGCCGTCCGGAGCTCGGACCCATCGAGTTCACGGCCACGAACCCGGTCCCGTTCTACATCACGATGGCGGTCATCGTCACCCTCGTGATGATCTTCCTCTACCGGCTCCAGGACTCTCGACTGGGGCGATCATGGATGGCGATCCGCGAGGATGAGCTCGCCGCGGCGAGCAACGGCGTCAACACGGTGACGACGAAGCTCCTCGCGTTCGCCCTGGGCGCATCGACCGCAGGCTTCGCGGGCGTCTTCAACGCCTCCAAGCTCACGATCGTCCACCCGGATCAGTTCCTGTTCCAGGTCTCGTTCACGATCCTCGCGATGGTCGTGCTGGGCGGGATGGGGAACATCTGGGGGGTAGCCGTCGGCGCATTCACGGTCTTCATCATCCAGTCCGTCCTGCTGAAGCAGCTCAACGGGTTCTTCAACACGTTCCAGGTGCCGATCCTCTCCGACATCGACTTCGTGCAGTACCAATTCCTGCTGTACGGCCTCGCACTCGTCCTGATGATGTTGCTCAGGCCCGAGGGCCTCTTCCCGAGCAAACGACGGAGGCGCGAGCTTCACACGGAATCCGACGAGCCGACGGACCGCTCCCCCGAAGGTCTCGAGTCAGCCGCGGTCCTCCAGTGAGCGACGCTGCCGTCGCTGCGCCAGAACGCCGCGAGGCGCTCCTCCGTGCACGGCGCGTCACGAAGCGTTTCGGCGGCCTCGTGGCCGTGCGGGAGACCGACCTCGAGATCCCGGCGGGATCGATCGTGAGCCTGATCGGTCCGAACGGCGCAGGTAAGACGACGTTCTTCAACGTCCTGGCAGGCATCCTCGACCCGACGGGAGGCGAGATCGAGTTCCGGGGACAACGGATGATCGCGCGACCGGTCCGTGCGTGGCTCGAACCGGTGCTCTGGGTGCTGCCGTCGGTCCTGATACTGCTCGTCGCGGTCGCCGTGTTCGCTGTGACGAGAAGCGTTCTCGCGTTGCAGGTCCTCGTCCTCGTCGCGATCGGGTTGCTCATCACGACGCTCCTGCTCGCGATCATCCGGCCGCTGCGGTATCGGCAGCTGCTGCCGCGCTTCGGCGTGTTCCGGAGTGCGCGTCCGAACGACATGGTCACGGCGGGGGTCGGCCGGACGTTCCAGAACATCCGGTTGTTCCAGAACATGACAGTGCTCGAGAACGTCCTCGTCGGCATGCACTCCAGGCTCCACAGCACCGCGGTTGACGCCATCCTGAATTCCAAGCGGCATCAGCGGGAAGAAGCTGCGTCGCGCGACCGTGCGCGCCAGCTGCTCGGTCTGGTCGGGCTCCGCGGGCGTGACGACGTGATCGCACGGAACCTGCCGTACGGCGACCAGCGCCGACTGGAGATCGCGCGCGCGCTCGCGAGCGATCCGGTCCTGCTGCTGCTCGACGAGCCGACGGCGGGGATGAACCCGCGCGAGACGAGCGAGATGATGGCGCTCATCGCCAAGCTCCGGAGCGAGCTCGGGCTGACGATCCTCCTCATCGAGCACGACATGCGCGTCGTGATGGGCATCAGCGACCGCATCACGGTGCTCGACCACGGCGAGCGGATCGCGGAGGGGACGCCGGAGGAAGTGCGACGCGACCCGAAGGTGATCGAAGCGTACCTGGGGCGGCCCGCGGCATGACGGTCGAGCCGGCTGTGGCGACGACACAGAGGGCGGCGGCGGCCGACGACCGCGGCCCGGGCACCGACCTCGTCCTCGAGCTCCGAGGCGTGCAAACCTTCTACGGGCAGATCCAGGCGCTGCGGGGGATCGACCTCGAGGTGCGGGCCGGCGAGATCGTGACGCTCATCGGTGGTAACGGCGCCGGGAAGACGACGACGCTCAAGACGATCAGTGGACTGATCCATCCGCGAAAGGGTCAGGTGCTCTTCCAGGGCCGCGATGTCTCGCGCTTCCCGGCGCATCAGCTGGTCCGTGCCGGGATCGGGCACGCGCCGGAGGGCCGGAGGATCTTCTCGCGACTCACCGTCCTCGAGAACCTTCAGATGGGTGGCTACACCCGGTCGCCGGCTGAGCGCCGGGAGGATCTGGAACGCGTCATGACCCTCTTTCCTCGCCTTCGCGAGCGGGTCCGGCAGAACGGCGGGACGCTGTCGGGCGGCGAGCAGCAGATGCTCGCGATCGGCCGGGCTCTCATGGGGCGACCGCGCCTGCTACTGCTCGACGAGCCATCACTCGGGCTCGCTCCGATCCTCGTCCAGCAGATCTTCAACATCATCCGCGAGATCAACGCGCAGGGCACGACGATCCTGCTCGTCGAGCAGAACGCGCTCCAGGCGCTCTCGATCGCCGCGCGTGGGTATGTGCTCCAGACCGGCAGGGTGATCCTCGCGGACACGGCCGAGCGGTTGGCCGCGAACGAGGACGTCCGGCGCGCGTACCTCGGCGAGATCTGACGGCACGACGGATACCCGCCGCGGCGATCGGTCGATGGAGGGATCCACTCCGGAGCTGCCGCCGCTCGAACCGGTAGGACCATCCGGCCGCCCGTCGCTCGTCCTGCTGGCGCTCATGGCCGCCGCACTCACGCTGGCGATCTGGAAACCGTGGGAAAGCCCGTCCGCTCGCGATCGCCCGGCGCCGTCCTTCCCGCCGGCCGCGACGCAGCCGCTCGCGGCATCGCCTCCGCCTTCCCCGCGCGTCGACGCCGAAGTGGGCCCGGCCGATCATCGGCGACCCGATCCCCTCCGGCCTCCGGGCGTCGCTACGGCAGCGCGAGGGGCCTGGGCGCTCAGTTTCTGCCGCTCCTCGAGAGACTGGCGGATCCTGACCGAGGAGCGGTCGGGCGGCAGGCGGCTGAGGACCCTGATGCCGACCATCCCGGTCCAGGCGACCGATCATCGCGACGCGAGGATCCCGATCGCACGGGTGTTCGCGGAGGAGGTCGAGGGGATCGGGTATTGCACGCCGACGTCGGTCGCTGCTGCGGCCCCGGGTGGCGAACCGAGGGTGACGTTGTGGCAGGTGCAGGGCGCCCGGGCGCGGCGCGTCCCGCTCGCCGACCTCGAGCCACTCGCGCCGCCGACACAGCCCGGCGTCCGGCTGTACGGACCGCCCCGCGCCGCGCCTTCGAAGCCGCGCCCGGCCTGGGAGCCCGGTCGTTACCTCTTCCAGTTCCCGCAGCCGGGACCGGAGGCCCTCGCTCTCTGGTTCGGCCTCGAGGTCATCGACTCGGCGGTCGGCTCCGAGCCGTGAGATCGGCGCCCGCGCGCTACGCCTCCGTGCTGGGTCAGGCCGCCGGCTGGCCGTCGCCGCGCCTCAGGAAGCGCCGCAGGAACTGCCGCGTCCGCTCGTCCTGTGGTGCGTCGAGGACCTGCTCGGGCGGGCCCTCCTCGATGACCGTGCCGGCCTCCATGAACACGACCCGATCAGCGGCTTCGCGCGCGAAACTCATCTCGTGGGTCACGACGATCATCGTCGTCCCCTCGTGAGCGAGCTCCTCCATGACGTTCAGGACCTCTCCGACGAGCTCCGGGTCGAGCGCGCTCGTCGGCTCATCGAACATCAGGACCTTGGGCTCCATGCAGAGCGCGCGCGCGATGGCGACTCGTTGCTTCTGGCCGCCCGATAGGCGGGCGGGATGCTCATCCCGCTTTTCGATGAGCCCCACCTTCCCGAGGAACCCGACGGCGAGCTCGATGGCCCGCCGCCTCGGCACTCCCTTGACGCGCATCGGCGCCTCGATGCAATTCTCGAGCACCGTCATGTGCGGGAACAGGTTGAAGTCCTGGAACACCATCCCCGCTCGCAGCCGGATCTGACGGATCTGCTCCTGGTGTCTGCGGCTCCGCTCGTGCAGCGGGTCGGCATCCACCTGGACGCCGGCGACCGCGATCGACCCGGCCGTCGGCTCTTCGAGGAAGTTCAGGCAGCGAAGCATGGTCGTCTTGCCGCTCCCCGAGCGGCCGATGAGCATCACGGTCTCCCCGTCGCGGACGTCGAGGTCCACACCGCGCAGCACGTGGTTGTCGCCGAAATACTTCTCGACGCCGCGGGCACACACCACGACTTCCCCGAGCGCGGCCATCAGCGGTCACCTCGTGCCATGCGGCGCTCCAGCCGCTCCTGGAAGAACGAGAAGAAGATGGTCAGCACCCAGTAGACGAGCGCCGCGAGGAGGAATGCGGACGGCCGATGGAGCGTGGGCGTCCCCGCGGTGTCGGCTCGCCACAGCAGTTCCGCGACGCCGATCGTGGAAACGAGCGAGCTGTCCTTGATCATCGCGATGAACTCGTTGCCGACTGCCGGGATCACGATTCGCGTCGCCTGGGGCAGCACGACGCGCCGCATGATCAGCCGCTCCGTCATCCCGAGCGCCTGGGCGGCTTCGCGCTGTCCACGTGGGACGGCCTGGATGCCGGCGCGGAAGATCTCCGTCATGTAGGCGCCGTAGTTGAAGCTGAGGGCGATGATCCCGGCCGGGATCGGATCGATGACGACGCCGATGTCCGCAAGGGCGTAGTAGACGAAGAAGAGCTGGACGAGCAGCGGAGTGCCGCGGACAAGGGAGACGTAGAAGGACGCGATCGCGTGGATGACGGGATTGCGCGAAAGCCGCCCGAGGGCCCCGAGCAACGCGAGCACGACCGCGAGCGCGATCGACGTCACGCACACGAGTACGGTGATCGCAGCGCCACCCAGGATGAAGGGGGCCCACTCCTGCAGCCAGGGCGGGTCGATCTGGTCGGCGAGCGCCAGGGCGACGCCGAGTGCGGCGATGAGCGCCACCCAGACGAGGACGAACTGGAGGCGGAAGGAAACGTTCCGCGAGCGGTGTGCGGCCTCGATCCGGCGCAGGATCAGCGGCTGCGCCTTGGCGGCCTCTGACACGTCGGGCTCCTTTCAGCCCTGAGAAGCCGAACGGGGACGCATACGCGTCCCCGTTCGAGTCGCTCTAGCGGGAGTCGTGCCTCACCGATTCGCCTTCGTCAGGTCGAGCCCGTCGAACCACTTCTCGCTGAAGCGGCTGAGCGTGCCGTCCTGGTGCATCTCGCGGATGATCCGATCGAGCTCGGCCTGGAGCTCGGCATGGGGCGGCCCCTTCTTATCCGTCGCCACCGCCAGCGGCTCGTAGAACACCGGATCGCCGACCGGCTGGTACTGCTGGCCCTGCCGGCTCTCGAGGGCGTTGGCGACCGTCGTGGAGGAACTCAGCCATCCCTCGCCGGAGCGCGGGTCCGCGACGCAATCGGTGTCCGTCTCACGTGTCGTGACCTTCACACCCTGCGGCGGAGTCGCCGGCTGCGGCGCGTCGCCCGCAAGCTGGAGCTTCCCCTGCAGCCACTGGAAGTACGTGGTTGCCGCGCCGACGCATACGGTCTTGCCCGCGAAGCCTTCGATGCTCGTGATGCCCGAGTTCTTGCGGGCAGCCATCTGGGCGGGCGTGTAGTAGTAGGGCTCGGTGAAGTCGAGGACGTTCTGGCGCTCCTGGGTGATCGTCACCGAGCCGACGCTGATGTCCCAGCGACCTGCCCAGCCGCCCGCCACGACCTGATCGAAGTTCGGCGTCTCGAACTTCACCTGGACGCCGAGCCGCTTCGCGATCTCGTTCGCGACATCGATGTCGAAACCCTGGAACGTACCGTTCGGCGTCAGCTCCGACTGCGGCGGGTACTTGGGATCGGTCGAAACGCGGATGACGCCTGCCGACCTGATCGTCGCGAGGAGATCGTTGGGGTCTCCCGCTGCACCCGGCGAACCCGCGGCTCCGGTGGTCGGGCTGCCCCCGGGACTGGCCGGGCTCGCGGCATCCCCGCCCGGGCTGC
>JADDQH010000102.1 GCA_016781485.1 Chloroflexota bacterium
GCAAGAGCCGGATCTCTCCCCCCTGCCCGCGGTTGACCGCAGCGTGCCTCTCGCGCCGTTGCCTGTTGCGCAACAGTCAACGCCCGCGTATTGACCAGCTAGAGGGCCGAGCGGTTTACTCCGCTCCATGGCTGCGACCACCGAACAGCCTAAGGAGGGCATCGGCTCCTTGCTCCGCGGCCGCCGCGAGCAGCTCCACCTGGGAGTCCGCGAGCTCGCGCGCCGGGTGAGCGTGGACGCTGGTCATCTGTCCCGCGTCGAGCGCGGAACGGCCGAGGCGAGCGAGGAGCTCCTCGTCAGGCTCAGCAACACGCTCGGCCTCGATGTCGCGAGGGTCCTGCCGCTTGCTGGCAAGTTGCCTACGAGCATCGAGGCGGAGCTCGCGGGGGAGCGGCTGGTCGACGGCGTCGTTGATGGGGACCGCCTTCGGCTACCCACGCGGCAGTTCGTCCGTCGGCAGTCGCTCGCCGCTCGTCGCTTGCGAAGCGGCCGGCGCCCGCGACTTCGCCGACGAGCTTGGCGGCGGTCAGGGGACCGAAGCCGGGCTCTGAGAGCAGCTGCGGCGCGACCTGCGCGACGAGGTCGGCGATCTGTGCCTCGAGCTGGTTGATGGTATGCGTGAGCTCGCGGATGCGGCGCAGCTCGTCGCGCGCGACCTGGACGCGCGTGGTCTGTGTCCACGAAGGCGGGGGAACTCCAAGGAGCTACCGTCGCGCAGCTTTCGAACACCGTCACGGGTCTGCCGAGTGCTCGCGCGAGCGCGACTCCGCGCCGAGTAGTCACCAGTCGTACATTCGTTCCTGCTCGTCGCATTCGCGTTCCCAGCGCCGGTAGCGCCGGGCGGCGAGCCATGCGCGTAGCCTCTCTACGATCCGGTTGATGTGCCGGCCAAGGGTTCTCCAGACCACCGGCCGAGGAGTACCAGGCTTAGGACGGCGGCGCAAGCGCACCGGCTATCGGAGGACCGGTGCGATCGACCCGCGGCGCTTGACCGTGGCTGGGCCTCATTACTACACCCTGCGGGCTGACTCCACGGTCGGCGGCGAGGTGTACGAGCGGATGCTGCTGAAGCACCTACCCGCGCACGAGATCGACGTGGTGCTAGGCCTCCCACAGGATCACTGCGTCGGGGAGTCGTCGACGGAGTGGCGGGTCGATGTCCTGCGACATCACCTGGGGCTGCACTGGGTCCGCGCTCCACTGATCTTCACGCCCTACGTCATGCGGCTTCTGCGCAGCCGGCAAGTCGACGTCCTTCGCGGGCACTCGGTGCGGCACACCGGTCCTGCGCTGCTCCTGGGCCGAGCGCTCATGCGGTCACGTGTGCCGGTCGTGCTTCACCACCACCACCTTTTCCCCCGCTGGGCATGGCTGGAGGCCCGCATCGCCCGACGAGCCGACGCGGTCATCACCCCCTCTGAGCACTCCAAGCGCGAGCTCGTAGCCGCCGGCGTGCCGGCGGAACGGATCCATGTTGTGCTCCAAGGTGTCGCAAAGCGCCCGGCAACGAATGGGTGGCCCGACGCCTGGCCGGAGGCGGGTATGCGCCTCTTGAATCTCGGTCGATTGGAGGCGCGAAAGCGCCCGGCGGTGGCGGTAGACGCGCTGGCATCGCTGCGCCGTCACGGCGTGTCGGCGTCACTGGTGATTGCCGGCGACGGCCCTCTTGGGCCACATCTGCGCGAACGAGCGGAAGCCGCCGGTGTGGGCAAAGCGGTTGCGTTTGTGGGCCGCGTGTCGGATGCCGACAAGTGGCGGCTCTACGACAGCGCAGACGTCGTGCTCTTCACATCGACGCTTGAGGGGTTCGGGCTCGTGGTCGCCGAGGCGCAATCGCGTGGCGTCCCGGTGATCGCGGCGGCTGGCACAGCAACTGCGGAGGCGCTTGACCCAGGACGAAGCGGATTTCTCGTGGCGCCGAGCGGCGACGCGTTCGCGGCCCGCCTGCGCGACCTGAGCGACGAGCAGCGCCGCCGCACAATGGGAGCACATGCCCGCGAGTTCGCGCGCCGGTTCGAATGGAATGCGTGTGCGGCCGGCGTCGCCGATGTGTACCGCGGAGTCGCAGGACCGCACTGAGTCTCGACAGCCGCCGCCGTTCGGCCGATCTGTCGAGATGACCTCGACGGTCGCCACGGCCACATGGCGCTGCCGCGGCACAGAGTCTGACATCGAACGACCGGGCCGAGGCTCAGTTAGCCAAGCGGGGTTCCGATTAGGTACTCAGGCCGAGCGCTGGCAGGAGCTGTTGACTTACGGTTCGCATAACGGAGTCGCGCCGATACGGCTCCATGGCGCTCGCCGCGCGCTGCGCGTAGGCGGCACAGCGGTGGCCGTCAAGGGCAAATCCGGCCCGCAGTGCGTCGGCCAGCGCCGGCGCAGAGACCTCAGGGGCGACGAGCTCGGGCGCCAGTCGGCGGGCGATCGGCAGCGCCTCATAGGCGCCGGGCGACGGGACCGTCACGAGCGGCGTGCCGACCGCTAGTGCCTCGAGCTGCGCAAGGCCGTAGTCCTCGCGGCGCGATGCGTTGATGAATAGCCGTGCGCGGGCGACGCGTTGCAGCCACGCCTATCGCGGGACGATCCCCGCCCACTCGACGCCAGCCGGCTCGGCGATCCCGCAGCGGTCCAACCATGCCTTTCCGGCTTGGCGGTCGCACCCGCCGATGATCAGTCGTGCGCCCGGCGGAGCCGCTGCGCTCCAAGCGGCGCAGAGCAGGTCGATCCCGCGCTTCCAGAGCCACCCGCCGTAGGCGACCGCGTCGACCCGGTCTGCCGTGGCATCGGCGGGCATGGGATCCACGGGCACCGGCAGGACGATCGTCTGCGGCGGTCGCTTGGTCCGCTGGAGCAAGGGCGCGGCCGCCCGCGCCGCGGCTTCGCCCCAAGGCAGCAGCACGTCGGCAACCGGAAGCACCCGTCGTTCGCGGGTGCGCTGCCACGCGCCGCTCAATCCGGCGCGGTTCAGCACAGCTGGAGAGTCAAAGCGCACCGCCCACCGCACGCGTGGCCGGGGCAAGACGAAAGCTGTGGTCGTGCCCGAAACGATCACCGCCCTAGCGTCGACGGTCATCCGCGCGGCGCGCCTTGCGGCGATGCCCTCGACGAGATCCGTGATCGCGATGTGGCGCCGCAGGGCACCCGTGGCCCCTAGCCGCACACGCACCAGACGGCAGGTTACTCCAGACGCCGCGAGCGCGTCAGCGAGTGCGTCGTCCGCCCGACGGAGCCCGAGCGTCGTACCCAGCGAGAGAAGGGCGACATCGACCGCGCGAGTCAATTGAGGCCACGTTACCGATTCCTGGACTGGCACGCAGCCTCTATCCGCCCGCGTTCGCCGCCGGCAACCGGGAGGGTCACCGATCGTGCGCAGCCACTCGAAGCTCTGACACTGTCGTCGACCGCTAGCCCGCCTACGCCGGTTCGAGGCGAACGTCACGTCGCAGTGCGGCGAGGACGGCGTCATCCGGCGCGCGCTGGAGATCATCGGCGTTGAGAACCGGTGTTTGCATCGTTTTGGCGCGTGGACAGCAAGCATGCAAGCAACACCTACGCACTGATCGACCGGGTCGGGTTCATCGCGGCGATGAAGGCCGAGCACTCGATCCAGTTGATGTGCCGCGTCCTCGGCGTCAGCCGATCCGGTTTTCACGCCTGGTAGGCCCGGACACCTCCGGCGAAGCCGAAGAGCCCTTGATCGAAAGCGGCACAGCGGCCTGAACCGCGGACGCTCCTGCTTCTCCTCAATAGCCAGAAGCATTTGCACTGGAGTGCTACCCGCAGCCAGCGCCGCGGCGGCGTCCGTCTTCAGGACTGCTGTCTATCGCGAAGCTGGCCGGTTCCGATCAGCGCTATTACCTCGAGCAGGCGCAGCGGCGGGTGGACCACGCCGAGAGCGTGTCGTCGGGCGCGGAGGACTACTACCTGAGCGGACCGGAGGCGGCGGGAGAGTGGACCGGCTCAGGCGCCTCGAACCTCGGACTCGGCGGCCGGGTGTCCGAGGCCGACCTCCGCGCGGTCCTGTCGAGGCATGATCCCCGAAATGGCGACCGGCTCGAGGGCTCGGTCCGTCGGGCACGCGTCCCGGGCTTCGACCTCATGTTCTCGGTTCCCAAGAGCGCCTCGATCCTGTTCGGGATCGGTGACGCGGGCACGCAGGAGGCGGTCCTCGACGCCCAGTCTGCCGCGGTTCGCGACGCGCTGACCTATCTCGAGCGCCACGCGTGCCGGACGCGCCGAGGGGCCGGCGGCTACGAGATCGTCCCCGGGTGATGGCTTCGTCGGCGCGGCGTTCGGTCATCGCACGAGCCGCGCGGGGGATCCGCAGGTCCACACGCATGTGCTCGTGGCCAACGCGACGGAGATCGGCGACGGATCGTGGGCTTCGCTCGACGGGCGGGCGATCTACGCCGAGGCCCGTACGGCCGGCTTCATCCACGAAGCCGCCTTTCGGCGCGAGCTCTCACACCGCCTGGGCGTCGCCTGGACCGAGGCGCGCAATGGCATCGGCGAGATCGAGGGCGTGCCGCGTGCCGCGATCGACGCGTTCTCGCGACGCAAGGCGGAGATCGATGCGAACAGACCTCCGTCGACAACGAAGCGCTCGCGCGGAGGCTGCTCTCAGCGGAGGGTTGACGGCGCAGCAGTCGTCGTTTGACCGGCGTGACGTCGTCCGAGGTTTCGCCGCAGCGGCACAAGATGGCACGACGCTGCGACACATCGACGAGTTCGTCGCGTCGTTCCTGTCGACACCGGAGGTCGTCGCGCTCACCGAGCCGGGGGCTCTGCTGCGGCGGGAGGATGTCATCCGCCGCCGGGACGGACGACTCGTGTCCGCGGTCGCCGACAGCCCGCGGTACTCGACGGTGGAGCTGCTGGCGTCGAGCAGCGCATCCTCGCCGCGGCCGCCGCGGGCACCACGGCCGGCGCCGGCATCGCCGACGCGACCAAGACGGGCGCGGCCCTCGCGACTCGGCCGACGATGGGCGCAGACCAGGCACAGATGGTCAAGCGGCTCTGTTTCGACGGAGCGGCGATCCAAGTCGTGGTCGGCCCTCCGGGAACCGGCAAGACGTTCGCGCTCGCGGCGGCACGCGAGGCGTGGGAGCAGTCGGGCTTCAAGGTCCTCGGGGCATTGGTGGCCAGGCGCGCGGCGATGGAGCTGACGGCGTCGTCCGGGATCGACGCGACGAGCGTCGCGGCGCTCCTTGCAGACCTCCGGCAGGCGCCCGGCGAACTGCTCGACGCCGAGACTGTGCTCGTGGTGGACGAGGCGGAGATGCTCGGCACCCGCCCGCTCGACGAGCTCGTCCGGCACACGAACGCGGCGGGCGCCAAGCTCGTGCTGGTCGGGGACCACGCCCAGCTCCCGGAGATCGACGCGGGCGGCGTCTTCCGCGCGCTCGCTTCCCGCACGGCTGCCATCCGCCTCGACGTCAACCGGCGGCAGGAGCGAGAAGCCGACCGAGAGTTGCTCGACCTGTGGCGCTCGGGGCAGCTCAGGCAGGCGCTGAGCGTCGCGGTCGACGGCGGCGACCTGGTGATGGCTCCAACGCCCGAAGACGCCTACCGCCAGATCGTGAGCGACTACTGCGCCGCGCACGCGACGGGAGAGGACGCCGTAATGCTCGCCCCCAGCCGCGCGGAGGTAGCCCACCTGAACCGGTTGGCGCGCGGGACGCTTCTCGAGGCGGGGCGCGTCGATGCATCCGGCATCGAAGTCCACGGCCGGACGTTTGCCTCCGGCGATCGCATCGTGGTACGGCGAAACGATCGACGGCTCGGTGTCGAGAACGGCACCCGCGGCCATGTCGTCGCCGCTGACCCGAAGTCGCAGTCGCTGACCATCGCCCTCCCGGACGGGACAGAGCGCGCGCTGCCGTCGCGGTTCATCCACCTCCGGACGCGCTCCGGACGGTCCGCGGTGGAACACGGATACGCGATGACCGCGCACCTCGCCCAGGGGATGACAACCGACCGGACCTTCGTGCTCGGCTCCGAGACGATCTACCGCGAGTGGGGCTACGTCGCGTGGTCCCGCGCTCGTCGCTCAACGCGGTTCTACGCCGTCGAGGCTGAGCTCGAAGACGAACACCACACGGCCGCCGGGCCGTCGAACGACCGCTTCGGCGAGCTCGTCCGGCGACTCGACCGCAGCGAGGCGCAGCAAGTCGGAAGCGACGCCCTGCCGGACCGGCGAGCCGACGCCGCGAAGCACGGCCGAGTCATCCACCTGCACGAAGCCCTCGGCCCCCGGCCACCGAAGTTCCGCCACCGGCGCCGGTGGGATCGCGCAGCGCGACGAATCGAACGGTTCCGCGCCCGACACGGGATCGTGGATCCAGTTGATGCGCTCGGGCACGAGCCGGCCGGCCGTCTCGAGCGGCTCGCATGGCGCACGGCACAGCGGGAGATCCAGCGGTATCACCTTGAAGCGGGGGACGGCCGGAGTCGCGGCTCGGGCCGGTCCATCGTGTAGGTGGCCTCACGCGATCTGTGTGTCGGTTCGGCATCTGCGCTCGCCCGTTCTGCCCGACGATGCCTGTCACGACGTCCGTGCGGATCGAGCGCTCGCGTCGATCGGTTGCGGCGCCGCGCGCCGGTTCCGGAGTTGGCCGTGCGCCAGCCGAGCAAGGTCGCGCAAGCCGAAGATGGCGTCGCTTCGTCACGGCTGCTCGAGTCACCCTCCCTTCCGTTGGCGCTCGAGTTCCCGATCAGTGTGTCGGGCGAGGATGACCCCCAGCAGGAGCAGCGGATAACTGACCCAGGTGGGTGCGTCGGTCAGGTCGTGCAACGAGCCGGCGAGGACCCCGGGGAACAAGAAGCTCCCGAAGACGTCCCAGCCCTTCGAATCGCGAAGCAGACAGTGAACCGCAACCGCCACAAGCACAGCGATCCCTGCCCAAGCAAGCGCTGGACCGTCGAGCCACAGGACGGCTCCACCGAGCAACACGTACGAGCCCACGACGACGACGGTTGCCGACAATCCACCGAATCGTTCCCAAGAGATCCCTCTGCGTCGTGCCCGCACCTCCATGTTCCAGCCTCTCCAGTCCTGTCATCGTACGCAGTTGGCGCGCCCGCCCGTCGCAGGGGCGGACGGCAGCCGGCCGGGCACTGCCGACGTTCGCCGAGTGCGTGGACCGGTAGATGAGCCGGTCGCCGACGATCGTTCCGCGGTAGCGACCGTCCAGGCCGAACACCCGGTCCCCGCGGATGCAGCCGAAGTTCACGCCGTGCGGGTTGAACACGCGGTTGCCGCGAACGGTCAGCGAGACACCGTTCTTCGTGAACATCGCAGACATGCCCGAAGTGTCGCTGACGAACCAGCGCGAAAGGAAAACGTCATCGGGTCGACGCGCCGATCTTGCGAAACCCGACCTTGCGGTCCTGCGGCGTGTGCACCCTCGCCGCGTGCCCCACCTCATCGTCGCCGGCCTGCCCGCCCCTACGAGAAACGAGGATCCTCCTTTCGCGGTCTCCGCGAAACCCAGCCTGGATCACTTGCGCTGCGGGCGGTGCGGCGGGCAGATCGCGACGTCAGCGCCGTAGTGCTTGGCTAGCTGCGCGAACTGCGGGTTCAGCCGATCCGTGCTCCCTTGCGGAGACTGCCAGGCCAACAGCCGCGGGCCTCGAGTCCTCATGTCCGCTTGAGCCCGTGTCAGGCCCGCCCGTGCGGCTGCGACCCTCCATTGGTGACGAGCGTTATCGACTTCATCGGTCTCGTTGCCGTGGTGTAGTCGTGTCTTCGTCATCGTCCTTGCCGCGACGCCCAACCGGCCCGCTTCCATTGCGGCCTCGTGACCTCCCCGAATCAGCGGATTAGGCGCGCGCTACTCCGCGGAATCCTCGCCCTCGGCGCCCACCTCCGCCCAGTCGATCATCCATCGCACCCAGGAGGCCGCCGGTTCGAGTCCGGCTAGCTCCACTTTCCGAGAGTCCGGGCTCTCGTCGAGCGCGCTCAGCGCGCCGGGTTGGCCTTCGCCCAGGCGACGATGTTGCTCGAGTCGGCGACCGTGGTGTCGTCGTCGAGGACGAGGATGGGGACGGTCGGCTTGCCCGTCCTGGCCTTCGCCTCGCGCCGCCCGGGCGAGCGGTTGGCGATTGCGTCCGGGAGGAGCGTGTGTCCGTACGCCTTCTCGACGGTCGGCTCGTGTCCGGCCGCCCGCAGGGCGTCGTAGGCGTCCTTGCACGGGTGACCGCCCGGGGTGGGGAACGTGCCCCAGCAGACGATGAGCCGCATGGGCGGCGAGACTACCGGCGCGCCGCGTCGTCGAGCACCACGCGGGCGAACGCCCCGAACAGCGCGTCCGCCTGCTC
>JADDQH010000032.1 GCA_016781485.1 Chloroflexota bacterium
CACCCGGGCGAGCTCCTCCACCAGGACCACAAGAAGCTCGGCCGGATCCCCGACGGCGGCGGCCACCGCGTGCTCGGCCGGGCGGCCGCACCGTCCCGGCACCGCGGGTCTGGCTACGATCACTTCGAGGCCTTCATCGACGACCGCAGCCGCTGGGGACTGCTCGTCCACGTGCCCGACGAATCGGCGACCTCCGCGACCAGCGCGCTCCAGGTCGCCCTCGCCGAGCTGCGATCCATGGGCATCGAGGTCGAGCGCGTGATGACCGACAACGGGCCGGCCTATCGCTCGAGGGCCTACCGAGCGGCCCTCGAGACCTGCCGCCACAGCGGACGCGACCGTACCGGCCGCAGACAAACGGCAAGGACGAGCGGTTCATCGGCAGCGCCGTCGCCGAGTGGGCCTACGCCCGCGCGTACTCCTCCAACGCCGAGCGCCTCGCGGCGCTGCCCGACTGGCTCGACTTCTACAATCACCGCCGCCCGCACACTGCGCTCGGTGGTCTCACGCCCATGGCCGTTGTCAATAACGTCCGTGGGGATCACAGCTAGCGAACAGACCTCGGCGGCGTTCGTACGCCACCGGAAAGCCCTGAGAGGGTCACGGCGACGCACCTCCTTGTCTCCGAGAAAGGGGGCTTCGTGTCACCTGCACCTGGGCGCCGGCTCCCGGCGCCCTCTCGGCGAACCGAGTCCGCAGCGCGGGGCACGAGGCGGTCCCCGAACACGGCTGGCTTCCGGTGACGGTCCCCGACGCACCATCGGTCGCGAGCGCTACGGTCATCCGACTGCCATCCGCTCACGCGTCCGAGCAGCATGGACGTCGACCTCATCGACCGCGGGCCGCCCCACGCTCCGGAGGGCTTCGATCAGCAAGGCGGGGCGGTCGCCGATGGAGTTGACGAAGATCGTCGTGACGCTCAGGGCCATCGCCGCCATCGCCCACACCGGGTAGACGAGCCCCGTCGCGGCGGCCGGCACGCCGATGCCGTTGAAGAGGAACGCCAGCACCACGTTCTGCTTCGTCTTGCGGTAGCTCCGGATGCTCAGGTCGCGCGCGACGAGCACGAGCGCGAGCCGGTCGCGGACGAGGATGATGTCGGAGGATTCGATGGCGATGTCGGTCCCGCGGCCCATCGCGACGCCGACGTCTGCCTGCATCAGGGCGGGCGCGTCGTTGATCCCGTCACCGACCATCGCGACGCGGCCCTCGCGCTGCAACGCCCGGACGATTTCCGCCTTCTCCCCCGGAAGCACCTCGGCATGGACGCGCTCGATGCCGGCCCGGCGCGCGACGAGCTCCGCCGTGCGGCGGTTGTCGCCGGTGACCATGACTGGGACGAGCCCGACGGCGTGCATCGCGCTGACGGCTTGCACCGCGTCGACGCGGAGCTCGTCACCGAGCGCGATCAGCCCGAGCGACTCGCTGCCGGCGGCGACGGCGACGACCGTCCAGCCGCGCTCCTCGAGCGCTGACACGCGGTCGGCGAGCGACGTGAGGTCGACCCCCTCGGTGGCGAGCCACGCCGGTCGTCCAACGAGGATCCGGCGGCCGTCGATCGAAGCTGCAACGCCACGACCAGTGAACGAATGGAAGCCGTCCACCGTCGGCACGTCGAGCCGGCGCTCGAAGGCCTCGTCGACGATGGCTTGTGCGAGCGGGTGCTCCGATCGAGCTTCTGCAGCCGACGCGAGGCGGAGCAGGTCGTCCTCGTCAGTGTCTACCGGCACAAGTTCGCGGACGCGCGGCCGGCCCTCGGTCAGCGTCCCGGTCTTGTCGAGAACGACAAAGCGGACCGAGCCGAAGGCCTGGAACGCCTCGCCCGTGCGCATGATGATCCCCCGTTCCGCAGCGGCGCCGGCGCCGCGGACGATCGCAAGGGGTGCCGCGATGCCGACGGCGCAGGGATACCCCATGACGAGCACGCTAAGCGCGGCGAACACGGCGCGCTGCACGTCCGGAGTACCGGAGGTGATCCATGGGCCGGCCGTCCAGCCGACGAAGGCCAGCGCGGAGACGGTCAGGACGAGCGGCGTGTAGACGACGAGGATGCGGTCGACGAGGTGGAGGAGTCCGGGCTTGAGGGCACGTGCGTCCTCGACGTGCCGGATGACCTGCTGGAGGAAGGTGTTCTCTCCGACGAGGGTCACCTCAACGAGCAGGCTGCCGGCGGCGTTGATCGAGCCGCCGACGACGGGGTCGCCGGTCTCCTTGCTAACCGGCATCGGCTCGCCGGTCACCATCGACTCGTCGACAGCGGATCGGCCCTCGACGACGCGTCCGTCGACCGGGATCCGCTCTCCGGGCCGGACGCGCACGCGGTCACCGACCTCGACCTGCGTGATCGGGACGTCGTGCTCGGCGCCCGCGCGGACGACGCGAGCGGTGTCAGGCTGCAGTTCCAGGAGACGCCGGACCGACTGCGAGCTCCGCGTCTTGACGAGGAGCGACAGGAACTCGCTGAAGAGGTGGTAGTTGACGATGAGCACCGACACCGCGAAGAACGGCGCGGTTGGATAGCCGGGGATGTCCGCGGCGAGGCCGATCGATCCGCCCGCGAGACCGGCGAAGGCGCCGAACTCGAGCAGCACGTGCTGGTTCAAGATCCCACGGCGCAGCGACTGGGTGGCCATGACGAGGATGTGCCGCGCAAGGCCGAACACGACCACCACGGCGAAGACGGCAACGGCCCACGGCGTCGCGGCGGCGACGACGCCGCTTGCGTTGAGCGTCAGGGCCGCGACCGTGAGGGCGCCGATGCCGGCCGCCGCGACGTGCGCTGTCGAGCCGCCGGCGCCTCGCAGCACGAGGTAGGCGACCGCGAGAAGGCTGAGACCGACGATCACCGGGATGGCCAGCATCAAGGGGCTGTCCAGCGCAGTGATGAGGCCGATCGTCAGGAGGCTGAAACCGATTGCCGCCACCAGGCGTCGGCTCTCGCGGACGAGTTCTGCCTCCTCGAGCTCGTAGGGGCGCAGTTTGCGCGGGTCCCAGATGTGGTAGCCGATGTCGCGCAGCGTGTCGAGCAGGTCCTCCGGACGCACGCGGGCGGGGTCGTAGTCGACGAGCGCCTGCTCGTGGCTGAGGCTGACGGCGACGTGCTCGACGCCCGGCCGTCGGGCGAGCGCCTTTTCGATCGTCCCGGTGCAGAGCGAGCAGTGCAGCCCCGAGATCTTGGCCCGGAAACGAGCGCGCCCGTCGGGTAGGCGCTCATCCCAGTAGGGGACGCCGGCCGGCTCCTGTAGGGCGGCCGTCATCGGGAGACCTCATAGCCTGCTCGCTCGATTGCCCGCCGCACGTCCGGCCGCGAGCTCAGCTTCGTGTCGAGCCGCACGCGGACCTCGCCGGTACGGTGGTCGGCCTCGACGCCTCGGACGCCGAGCACGCTCTCCAGCGCGACGGTGATCCGTCGCTCGCATCCTTCGCACGTCATGCCGATCACGCTCAGCGACAGGTCTTGCATCATCTTCTCCAACTACGACGGTGCGACACGGCCACATCCCGTGGCGCGATAGGAGGCACCGTTCGTGGAGCGTAGACCTTCCAGTCGGCTGGAATGTCAACCCTCACCAGATGAGGGTGCGCGGGGACTCGGAAGAAGACGGAGAACGGAACGCCCACCGCGACCGCCCGCTGCCACCGTCGCGCGGACCGGGCCGGCGCAGTCGCGGCCTACGCTGGATCGAAACCCGCGTCCCGCACGCGCGCCCGCAGCTGTTCCTCCGTCACTTGATCCGGTTCGTACTGCACGCGGACCTCGCTTCGCCGGTGGTTCGCCTCGGCGCGGACGACTCCGGCGGTGTTGCGCAACGCCGTCCGCACGGCGTTCTCGCAGCCGGCGCAGTGCATCCTCACAGTGAGCGTCGTTTCGCGCGTCATCGGGTGACCTCCTTGGGATCCATACCGTCTCGATGCTCCAGCAACTGGCAGAACCGCCCTCCATCGGTCGGTGGCTGCGACTCGGCATGCACCAGGAGGCGGCCGAGCTCGTGGCGCATGCCCTGTAGCTCTGAGATGCGCCGATCAAGGTCGGCCACCTCGCCCCGGACGGCGTCGAGCACGTAGTCGCACGGGCGCTCGCCCCGGTCGCGGAACGCGAGGATCTCGCCGATTTGGTCGAGGCTCAGCCCGAAGCGCTGCGCGGTACGCACGAACGCGAGCCGCTCGGCGTCGGCTTCTCCGTATACCCGGTACCCGGATGGTCGGCGCGCCGGGGCGGGCAGGAGGCCGATCGACTCGTAGTACCGGATCGTCTTCGTGTTGACGCCGAGGCGCTCAGCGAGTTGGCCGATGCGCATTCCGCCGTCGGTCGTTGCGTTCGTCATGCGGTGGCCAGTTCGCGGCACGCTCGGGCGGCTCGCCGGCAGGCGTCGGCGCACGCCTGCATCACCTCGTCGTCGTACTTCGCGCACTCCGCCGCGCATGCCTCGCACGCGTCCGCGCATAGCCGGCATAGGTCGGCGTAGTAGCGCGATCCCCGGCTCATGAAGGTCACGTTCGTCGTGCAGAGGGTCGCGCAGTCGAGGCACAGCCGTGCGCACTCGACCATCTCCGCCCCGGCGCTCGCGATGCACCGCTGCGCGCAGGCCTCGCACGCCTGGACACACTCCGCACACGCGTCAAGACAAACTCGGACTACGTCCGCCACGATCATCGATGCCATGTCACCGTCCTCCCGGCTTGCTCGCGGAACGACCGTACACCTTCCAGTCGAGGGGAAGGTCAAGGGGGCGATCCGTGCTGTCCACGCACGCGACCGTGGAAGCCCGCGAAGCTGGCGGTGAAACGCGACCCGGGCGGTCATCCCCCGTACGGGCTCCGGCGGAACGAGGCGAAGCTCGTCGAGCGCGACCCGTCGCTGCTGCCGACGGTCCGCCGCATCTTCGCGCTGTCCGCGGAGGGGCACACGGACCGCGAGGTCGCGGGGTCCGTCGGCCTCCCGCTGTTCACGGTCCGCGGGATGCTGACGTCCCCGCTTACGCCGGGAGGCTCCGGGACGGCCGGGAGGCGAACTGGGCGCCGCTCGTCGACCTGGACGTCTGGGAACGGGCACGGAGCGTGCGAGCGCGGCGAGCCACGAACACCGGGCGTCCCGCGGCGGAGCGGCGACCGTACGCGCTGTCCATGCTCCATTGCGCGTCGTGCGGCGGTCACCTGATCGGCGACACCGGCTACTACCGCCACCGGAACCCCTGCTCCGCCTTCCTCGCCGCCAAGCCGGAGCGGGACGGGAGCGGGCGGCGCGACGGCAAGGGCTACCGGCGCGAGTGGTACGAGGGCGTCGTGAGCGAACTGCTGGAGCGGGTGCAGCTCGGCGCAGGGACGATCGCCGCGGTCGTCGGCGAGGTCGGGCAGGTCGGCTCGGACATCGACCGGAACGCGCTCGGGCGGATCGAGCGCGAGCGCGAGGCCGCGATCGCTCGCTACCGGCGGGACCGCGACGCGACAGCGCTTGAGGCGGCGATGAGGCGCCTCGACGCGGAAGAGGCGAGGCCGCGGACGCCGCGCCAGGAGCCGGCCGTGCCGGCCGCTGTCGCGAGGCGATACCTGGAGGGGCTTGCCGAGACCTGGACGGTCGCGAGCGACAGCGCGTCCCCGGGGCGGAGGATGCTGGCGGAGGCGCTCTTCGAGCGAATCGACGTGCTCGGGTTCCGAGAGGCGACCTTCCGGCTGACGGCGGAGGCCGTGTCCCACGGGTTCGCGGCGGCCGTGCCCGAGCGATTTGTAATTTCTGGTTATGGTCGGGGCGAGAGGATTTGAACCTCCGACCTCATCGTCCCGAACGATGCGCGCTGCCAAGCTGCGCCACGCCCCGACCGACGAAGACCCGCGGCGCAGGAGGCGCCAGCAGGGGTAAGGAAGTATAGCCCGAGGGTGGGCCACGGCCAAGTCGGGATCGTGAGCTCCGGGCGACGACGGCGCCCGCGCCACCCTACCCTTGGCGGTCGATGCGACCGGCCGAGACGCCCGCCCCGCGCGCCCTGCTCGCGTCGCCGCCGTTGCAGGCGCGGCGGCGCTGTGGGCGATCGCAGCCGTCGTCGCGCGAACGCTGTTCGACGCCGGCCTCGACCCGCTCGAGCTGACCGCCGCCCGATCCTGGATCGCCGCGATCGGGCTCGGCCTCCTCGCGGCGTCGTGGCGCCGAGGGCGAGCCGGCGCGGGGACCCGAACACTCGTCCTGGTCGTGCTTCTCGGATTCTCCATCGCCCTCGTGAACGCGGCGTACTACCTGGCGATCCGGCGGCTGGACGTCGCGGTCGCGCTCGTCCTCCAGTACACGGCGCCGGCAATGGTCGTCGCCTGGGCTGCAGCGGTCCTCCGCCGCGCGCCTCCTCCCCAGGTCCTCGCGGCGCTCGTCGCATCCGGCGCGGGGATCGTCCTGGTCTCCGGTCTGCTCGGCGCCGAAGTCTTGCAGGTCGATGAGGTCGGCCTCGCGCTCGGGCTGAGCGCCGCCGTCCTTTTCGCGTCGTACACGATCGTGAGCGAGCGCCTCGGCGCGGTCTACGGGGTCCAGGGCGCGTTGTTCCGCGGGTTCCTCGCCGCGAGCGCGTGTTGGATCGTCTTCCAGGCGTTCCGGGGCTCGCCCGCCGGTCTGTTCCGACCGGAGAACGTCCCGGCGGTGCTGTTCGTCGGTGTCGCGGGAACCCTCGTCCCATTCGTGCTCTACCTGTGGGGGATCCAGCAGGTCCAGTCGGAACGCGCCGCCATCGCAGCGACGCTCGAGCCCGTCCTCGCCGGCGCGATCGCGTGGGTCTGGCTGGGGCAGGACCTCACGCCACTACAGATCCTCGGAGCGCTGCTCGTCATCGGTGCCGTCGTTGCGCTGCAGGCCCGGAGCCGTGAGCCGCTCGTCGTTCCTGAGCGCTGAAGGCCACCCGCCTGCGGCGACGCGGCCACGACGCCGGCGACCATGAAACGATGCCGCACGCCGGACGAGCCGTGCTGCAGACGCGTTCAAACGACGTGCGAGCGCTCCACCTCCGAGACCGTCCGGACGCCGAGCAGAGCCATCGCGATCTCGAGCTCGGCCGTGAGGAGACGGAGCGCGTGCCCCACCCCGTCCTCCCCGGCGACGGCGAGGGCGAACAGGTACGGCCGGCCGATGAACACCGCCCGCGCGCCGAGCGCGAGCGCCATCAGGACGTCGGTCGCCCGCCGCACGCCCCCGTCCAAGTAGACCTCCGCCCGCCCGTCGACGGCCTCGACGATCTCCTCCAGGACATCGATCGTCGGCAGCACCCGGTCCAGCTGGCGTCCCCCGTGGTTCGACACGACGATGCCGGCGGCGCCCTGCTCGACCCCCAGCAGGGCGTCCTCGCCCGTCAGCACCCCCTTGATGACCAGCGGAAGGTCGGATGCCGCCCGGATCCACTCCAGGTCGCGCCAACTCAGGGTCGGGTCCTCCAGGAAGCTGATCGCCTTCCCGAGCTCGACCGCCGCCGTCGTCCCCTCGGGCGTGAAGTTGCCGACCGCAGGAAAGGCGATGCTGCTCCGCAGGTCGCGCTCGCGGATGGCGACCACGGGCAGGTCGACGGTCAGCACGATCGCCTGGTAGCCGGCGCCCGCAGCCCGCTGGACCAGCTCCCGTGTCAGCCCTCGGTCCTTCTGGACATAGAGCTGGAACCAGCGAGGGCCGCCGGGTGAAGCCACGGACACCTCCTCCAGGGGGCGGCTGGAGAGTGTCGACAGGCAGTAGAGGAGGTTCGACGCTGCTGCGGCGCGAGCGGCGGCGACCTCGCCGTCAGGGTGGAACAGCCCCTGGAAGGCTGCCGGCGCGAGTCCGACGGGGGCAGCGACCGACCGCCCGAGCACGGTCGTGGAGGTGTCGACCGATGAGACGTCCACGAGCACGCGGGGACGGAGCCGCCGCCGTCGGAACGCGTCCACGTTCTCGCGCAGGGTGATCTCGTCCCACGACCCGCCCGCGATGTAGTCGAAGACGGCCTGCTCCAGCCGTTCGCGCGCCAGCGGCTCGAACCCTGCGAGCGTCAGCACCTCGTCGATGCCACGGGCCGTCCCGTCCGTCACCTCACACCTCGAACGTCCCGACTCGCCGGGCGCTCTTCACGAACGCGCGGGGGTCCGGCGGCAGCTTCTCCAGGAACACCACGAGCACCCATCGGCGTGGGTCATCCAGGAAGGCCATCGACGGGACTCGGATCGCCTGGGCCGGCGTCGTCGTCCGGATGAACCCCGCGGTCGCTCGACACACGACCTTGTCCAGGAATACCTGTGGCGAGGGCGTGAGCGAGAGGGTCTCCGTGATCACGGGGTCGAGCAGGTCGAGTCGGGCATCCAGAGCGAGCGTGAGCCGGTAGACGGCCCGCTTTCGGACCTCCGTCCGCACCCGTTCGGGTCGGTCCTCCTCCAGATGGCGCGCGAACTCGCCGAGCGCGACAGCGCGGTCGCTCGCCAGGTAGAGCGTCGATTCATTCCGTCGGTTCCACCGATTGCCGTGCGCTCGCCCCGCGAATCGGAAGTCCAGGACCCCGTAGGGCGAGCCGTCCGGGATGTGACGGAACGCCGGCCCACTCCACGGCCCGATGAATGCCTCGAGGGTCCGGCGTCGGTCTAGTACCCGAGCCCCTCGTACTCCGCGGCCAGCGCACCCAGCACAAGGTCCGCGTCGTCCTGCTCGATCGCCTGCAGTGGGGTCCTGCCGCGCAGCTCGGGGATCGGGGACGTCATGAAGGTCCTCAGGCCCTCTGGCGTGTAGACGACGAGCCCGAGCTTCACGATCTGGTCGACCTTGTCGAGCAGGGTCCGGACGTGCCGGGTGGCGGGTGGCGTCCCCGCCGCCTCCCAGCGTTCGATGGTCTTGGCGCTCACGTCCAAGAGCCGCGCCATCCGTTCGCGCGAGAGGCCCAGGGCGGCTCGCATGGAACGCGGGTCGTAGCCGGTGGAGAAGGCACGGGGGGCAAGAGCTGTCATCGCCCTATCCTAACCGCTGTCTCGACATGTGTCTAGACGCTTCCCCCAGCCCTCTCGGTGGCCGGGCTCCGCGTGCGGAGGCGTTCGGTGCTGATCGGGAAGACGGCCAACGCCGCGGCGATGAACGCGGCCGCCATCAGCCAGAGCACGATCGGGAGGCCGGCCGCCTCCCCCGCCCAGCCGATGACCGCGCCATAGAGCGCGACCCACAGCGACCCGACCCCGAACGCGAGCGTGAAGTAGGTCGCGAACGAGACGTCGCGAAGGTGAGCGGGCGCAAGGTCGGCGAGCAGTGCCTGGAGCTGCGGGCTCTCGACGAAGCTGAACGCGCTGAGCAGGACCACTCCGAGCCAGATCGCCGGGACGTTCGAGCCGGCCAGGACGAAGATCGCGAGCGAGATCGCCGCGGCGCTGTAGGTGAGCACGATCAGCCGCTTGCGCCCGTACCGGTCCGACAGCCACCCCGCGAGGAGCGGTCCCGGAACGCTGCCGATCACGAGCACGGCGAACATCAGCCCGACGGTCGCGGTGTCCAGCCCGATCACGCGCGACAGGTAGAGCGGTACGAACAGGTTCAGGACACCGAGTCCGCGGCCGCCCCCGCCGAGCACGGACGACAGGTAGAGCCACAGCAGATCGCGGTCGCGCAGGAGCGTCCGGAACGCCGATCGCAGGTTGCCCTCGGCGCGTGCCGCCTCACGGTCCGCGCCACTCTCCCGGACGAGCGCGAACAGCGCGAGCGCGATGAGGATCGCCGGCACGCCGAACAGCACGACCGTCCACCGCCAGCCGAGGCCCGCGATGAGCCAGGTCGCCACGAGCGGGACGGCGACCGTCCCGAGGTTCCCGCCCGCGATGTGCGCACTGATCGCGAACCCCCGTCGTTCTGGGGGGAACTGCTCCGCGAGGAGCGCGTTGCCGACGGGGTGCTGGGGCGAGCCGCCGAGCCGCGACACGACGTTGGCGATGGCGAAGCCGAGGAATCCGCCGGCGACGGCCTGTAGCGCCATGCCGGCGCCGAGGACGACGCCGCCGAGCGCGAGCAGCACGCGGCGCGACACGTGACGGGTGATCGCGCTGTACGAGAGCTGGACCATCCCGCTCGAGAGACTGCCGAACGCGCTCAGGAACGCGACCGTCTCGACGCCGACGCCGAACTCGTCGATGACCACGAGGTAGACGAGCGGCAGCAAAACGCCGTGGGCGTGGTTGACCGCGTGTGCCGCCGACAGCAACCAGAGCGTGCGCATCGGGCGGATGACGTCGACCGCAACGGTCGACCCGACCCGGGCGGGGATGTCCACGGACGGAGGCTACCGCACGAGGACTCCGGCGCGTTGCAGGTCCCGGGGCAGCCGGGGCACCAGGGCGCGTCCCGGTCTCGCGCGCCCGGCCTCCGGCAGCCACCGGCCACCGTTCCGAGTCTCCGCGCTTCGGTCGCTACACTCGCCAGCGAACGATACGGACGGCCACGGCGGACACCGAACGGGACGGCGAGGAGGATGACCATGACGGACGCGGGAACGGATCGGCCGACGAACGGCTACGACCCCGCCGACCGTCGTGAGCGCTGGGCGCTCGTCCTCGGCGCGAGCAGTGGGTTCGGTGCCGCGACGTCGCTCGCGCTCGCGCGTGCCGGCCATCCGATCATCGGCGTCCACCTCGATCTCCGCGGCAGCAAGGCTCAGGCCGACGAGGTCCGCCGGCGGATCGCGGACTCCGGCGTACCGGTCCACTTCCATAACGTGAACGCCGCGGACGAGGAGAAGCGCCGCGCCGTGATCGAGGACATCAAGGCACGCTTCGAGGTGCGGCGCGCGGAGGGGGCGGATCCCTTCATCGCGGTCTTCCTCCACTCGCTCGCCTTCGGCACGACGCTCTCGTACATCAGCACCGACCCGTCCGAGAAGGAGGTCAACCAGAAGCAGCTCGAGATGACCGCCGACGTCATGGCCCACTCGATGGTCTACTGGACCCGCGACCTGTTCCACGCCGGGCTCATCCGGGATGGGAGCCGCCTATTCGCGATGACGAGCGAGGGCGCGGTGAAGGTCGTCCCGACGTACGGCCCCGTGAGCGCGGCCAAGGCCGCCCTCGAGTCGCACTGTCGGCAGCTCGCGCTCGAGCTCATCACACACGGCATCACCGTGAACGCCATCCGCGCGGGCGTCACCGACACCCCTGCCCTGCGTCGGATCCCCGGCCACGAGGAGCTGATCGAGCACGCCTCCAGCCGCAATCCTGCCGGGCGGATGACGCGCACCGAGGATGTCGCGGACGCGATCGTCGCGCTCGCCTCACCGCGGCTCTACTGGATGACGGGGAACACGATCGGCGTCGACGGTGGCGAGCTGATGGGCACGCGACGCCGCGCAGTCTCGTAGCCCGAGCAACTCGACGCCGCAGCGTCTCGCACGCCGCACGCCCGCACGCCGCACCCCGTGGGACCGCACCGTCTCTCGTGGCGGGCAACGCGGGTGATGCCCCGGTCATGATGCGCCCCCGGATCCCCTTCGCGTTCCGCTACTGCAACGCTCTCGTCCGGCTGCTGCTCCGGGTCGGTGCAGTGCGCGTCGTCGTCGAGGGCGCGGAGAACGTCCCCGACGAACGCGGCGTGATCGTCGCGAGCAACCACCTCTCGATCATGGATCCGCTGCTCGTCAGCATCGTGGCCGAGCGGCTGGTACGCCGCCGCGTGCGCTACATGGCCAAGGCGGAAGCCTTCGACTCGCCCATCCTCGGTCCGCTCATGACCGCGTACGGCGGGTTCGCGGTGCGCCGGGGTCGACCCGACCGGGAGGCGTATCGACTCGCGCGCTCGGTGTTGGACTCAGGCGATTGGCTCGGCCTGGCGCCGGAGGGGACTCGAAGCCGCACGGGGATGCTCGGCGAGCCGAAGCCCGGCGTCGCGCTGCTCGCGATCCGCAGTGGTGCTCTCGTGCTGCCCGTCGGGATCTCGGGAACCGAGCGCCTGTGGCCCATCGGGGCACGCGTCCCGAGACCGCTCACGACCGTCACCCTGCGGTTCGGGGAGCCGTTCCGACCGGATCCCGGAACGGACCGGGCCCGGGAGGCGCGACGCGCATCCGTCGACACCGCGACCGACGACCTGATGCGGCGGATCGCGGCCCTCCTGCCCCCCCAGTACCGGGGCCGCTTCGGCTGACGTTCCCCCCCGCTAGAACGCCTCGAGGTAGCGCTCCACCTCCCAGGGCGTGACCTGCGTCCGGTACTCGTCCCACTCCTGGCGCTTCGCCTCCACGAAGCGGCTCAGCACGTGATCGCCGAGCGCCTGGCAGACGACCTCGTCCTTCTCCAGTTCGTCGATGGCCTCGCCGAGCGTGCCCGGCAGCTCGCGGATCCCGCGCTCCTGGATGCGCGACGCGTCCATCGCGTAGAGGCTCTCCTCGACCGGCTCCGCCAACTCCAACCCCTTCTCGATCCCGTCCAGCCCGGCCGCGAGCATGACGGCGAACGCGAGGTAGGTGTTGGAGGAGGGGTCGGGGCAGCGGACCTCGATCCTCGTCGCCTCGACGCTCCGGCCCGGCGACACCTTCGGCACCCGGATGAGCGCGGAGCGGTTCGTGCGGCCCCAGGTGAGGTAGGTGGGCGCCTCGTAGCCGGGGACGAGTCGCTTGTACGAGTTCACGAGCGGGGCGAGCACGGAGATCATGCCCCGTGCGTGAGCGAGGATCCCGGCCATATAGCTGCGCGCGACGTCCGACAGCCCGTAGCGGTTGTTCGGATCCGCGAACGCGTTCCGCTCCTCCGCGATGCTGTACAGGCTCTGGTGCGTATGCATCCCCGATCCGTTGATGCCGAAGATCGGCTTGGGCATGAAGGTCGCGTACAGGCCGTGGAGCTGCGCGATGGCCTTGAGCGTGAACTTGAAGGTGACGGCGTTATCGGCCGTCCGCAGGCCATCCGCGTACTCGAAATCGATCTCGTGCTGGCCGGGCGCCACCTCGTGATGCGCCGCCTCCACGCGGATCCCGAACGCCTCGAGTGCGTTCACCATGTCCTGTCGAACCTGCTGAGCGAGATCGGTCGAGAAGTCGAAGTAGCCCGCTTCGTCGTGCGGAAGCGGCTTGATGTCGCCGTTGTTGCGCAGGAACAGGAAGAACTCGAGCTCCGGTCCGGTGTTCCAGATGTACCCGAGCTTCCGCGCTCGCTCGAGCTGGCGCTTCAGGACCCACCGCGGGTCGCCGGCGAAGGGCTCCCCGTTCGGGGTGTAGACGTCGCAGATCACGCGCGCCGTCCCGCGGCTGCCGAGCGGGCCACTGCCGAGCGTCCCGTGCCCCGGCTGCCACGGGATCTCGGCGAACGTCGACATGTCCGGCTTCAGGTACTGGTCGCTCTCGGCGATCCGGGTGAACCCCTCGATCGAGCTGCCGTCGAACCAGGTCCCGTGCTCGACCGAGCCCTCGAGCTGATGGAGCGGGATCGTCACGCTCTTGACTGCACCGATGATGTCGGTGAACTGCAGCTGGACGAACCGGACGTTGTTCTCCTTCGCCGTTTCGATCTTCGCGAGCGGGTCCTGCTCAGGTAGTACGAGCGCCATGCTGCCTCCTCGATCGGGGTCCCGGATCGTCCGGCGGATGACGGTCCGGCACAACGCGGGGCAGGCTGCGACTCGCATCCCCCCATCGATCGGTCGAACCGCATGATCGAGCTCGATTCTACGGCGGCCCGACGGCGGAACGAGTGCCACGCCGGTTTCACTTCGGGCGCGCGAGGGTTCCGTTCCACACTTAGCTGACTCGCTCGGGGAGCCGACCCGTCCGTGCCGCGATGTCCTCCAGCAGCTGCCCGAACTCCTTGCGCGCGTCCACGTATCGGTCGGCGAGCATGGCGAGCTGGAGCCGGCCACCTTCGTAGCGCGCCCACACCCGCCGCCGTGGGAAGTAGAAGGTGAGGATGAGCCCGCTGATCAGCGACAGGTAGGCGAGCCAGATCAGGCCCTGTCCGGGATCGTTCTTGATGACCATCCCCGTAAACGCGCTCGCGCGCGTCCAGGTCACCTCGTAGCCCGCCGTCTCGCGCGGGTCCGTCGTACCGCCGGGGTCGAGGGCCGTGAGGAACAGGGTCTCGCTGGCAGCGCCGTCAGGGGCAGAGGCGATCCCGGTCAGGACGAGCTCGGGGGTCCCGCTCGCGTCCCGAGTGAGCAGCACGAGCAACCCGATGTCGGAGCCGGGGATCGTCATGAACCCTTGGGGGAGCTCCAGGAGCTGCCCCGCCAGGAGCACGGGGCCGGTCCAGACGAGTCGACCCCCGGGGTCGCGGATCTGGAGGTCGGCGGCGGGGCCGAACGTGTTCTGGTGGAACACGAAGCCCGCCAGGCTCAGCGGGTCGTTCACCTGGATCGTCTTGCGCCCGATCTCGCGACCGTTCTGGTAGACCGCCAGGTCCGTCCGGAAGTCCTCGAACGACCCGTCGGGACGGGTCGGCGCCTCGAACCGGACGTTCTTGACGAGGAGGTTGTTCGGGGTCCCGACCGGTTGGACGGGCGCCGTCTGGCCCTCACCGACGAAGACGACGGTCTCGAACCCGAGAGCCCCCGTCACGGCGCCGCCCGCGAGGAACAGGATGAGCCCGAGGTGCGTGAACAGGGTGGCCATCTTGAAGTACTGGTTCCGGTCGCCGTAGACGAACCGGACCGCGGACTCCGGCGGATGGGCGGCCGACTCGGGCGGATGGACGTCCGACTGCGGCGGCTGGGCGCCCGACTCGGGCGGACGGGCAGCGGCCCGGCGCGGGCGGACGTCGCTGCTCGCGGCTCCTCCTTCCTCCTGGCGGACCTTGAACCGCCGCGATCGGATCAGTCGCGCGAGCTCCTCAGGCGATAGCTCGACGCCGGCAAAGGCCGCGCGCTCCGGCAACCGCAGGTCGAAGAAGCCCGCCGGCTGAGCGACACGCACGAGGCGGACCCCGCGCCACAGGCGTGGCGTCCGATCCGCGGTGCAGACGACGATGCTCACCACCAACAGCGTGAGCAGGAACGTGAACCAGGGCGCGCTGAACACCCGGAAGAAGCCGAGACGCTCGAACAGGTCGACCATGCCCGGTCCGACGTTGAAGCCGAGGATGCTCAGCGGGTCGTAGCGCTGATGCAAGTCGGCGATCTCGCGCGCGTACGCTGCCGGGTCGCGTAGCGCGAACGAGGGGATCTGGCGGACCATCGTCCCGATGAGCCCCGCGACGGCAAGCGCGATGATCTGGAGAACGGCGAACCGAACGCTCGTGAGCGTTCTCCAGGCCATGGTGCCGAGTCGGCCGAGCGCGTCCCCGAACGAGGGTGCGCGGCGAGTGCCGAGGGTGATGGTGGCGATGGCGGTCCTTACGCGGGAACGGCCGACCGGGCGGCCCGAAGGGCGAGCCTGAAGTCGGCGATCAGATCCTCTACGTCCTCCAGTCCGACAGAGACGCGGATCAACCCCTCCGGGATCCCGGATGCGACGAGTGCAGCGTCATCGAGCTGGCGGTGCGTGCTCGACGGCGGATGTACGCATATGGTGTGGACGCTGCCGAGCGACGCGGTTCGCTCCGGGATCTGGAGCGCGTCGAGGAACGTCGCCGCCGCACTCCGGCTCTCGAGATCAAGGGCGACGAGCCCGCCGCCGGCGCGGAGCTGGCGCTGGGCGACGGCGGCCTGTGGGTGGCTGGCCAGCCCGGGGTAGTAGACGCGAGGAAGCTGCTCGGTCTCCTCGAGGAAACGCGCGAGGGCGAGTGCGCTCGCGCAGTGCCGCTCCATCCGGACCGCGAGCGTCTCGATCCCGCGCAGGACGAGGAACGCGCTGAAGGGTGCCGCGATCCCGCCGACCTCGACCTGGAGCGCACGTACGGTCTCGACCAGCTCGCGTCTCCCGACGACGGCACCCGCGAGGACGTCCGAGTGTCCCCCCAGCCACTTGGTGCACGACTCGACGACCAGATCCGCGCCGAGCTCGATCGGCCGGCACAGGTATGGCGACGCGAACGTGTTGTCCACCACGACGGTCACGCCCCGCCGGTGGGCACGATCGGCGAGCTCCGCGATATCGGTCACGACGAGGGTGGGGTTCGCGATCGTCTCGAGGTAGAGAAGCCGGGTCCCCGGGGTCAGGGCGCCCTCGACGGCGTCGGGGTCCGTCGGGTCCACGAAGACCGTCTCCACGCCGAAGCGCTGGAGGACGGTGACGAACAGGTGTCGCGTACTGCCGTACAGCGAGCGGGCGGCGACGATCCGGTCGCCGGCGACGACCTGTGACGCGACAGCGGCGTGGATGGCCGCCATCCCGGAGTTGAACGCGTACCCAGCCTCCGCGCCTTCCAGCTCCGCGACCGCTGCTGCCATCGCGGTGGCCGTGGGATTGTCGATGCGGGAGTAGGCGTAGCCGGGCGTCCGATCCGCAAGGACGTCGCCGAGGGTCGTCATATCGTCCGAGCTGAACGTGACGGTCTGGTAGATCGGGACCGAGGAAGGCCTCTGCGTGACCCTCGGCGGGCTGCTCGCGGCGCGGATGGCGCGCGTCGCGAAGCCGCGTTCGGTCGGACGGGGATCGGACATCGCAGGCATCGTACACCGCGTCCTCCGTACGCCCCGGCGCGCTACTCCGTCCGGTCGACGCTGCCGGCGCGGGACCTCGTTTCGCCGCCCGTCCGGGACGGCCATCCAGGTCCGGTCGTTCCCTCGTCTTCGAGACGGACCACCTGGAATCGACGGTCTGGCCGCGTGCCTCCACCGTCCAGCGGCGTCACGGAGATCCTGGAGTGCGTCGCCTGTCCCGCGCGCTCCCCCTGCGCCGCGCGCGCTGGCCCTTCGAGGAAGGAGGCGCCCTGAGGGCTGTCCCCGCCCTCGCCGCGCTGCTCGGCACGCGCCCGATCGAGCTCGGACGTCCCGGCCGCTCTCTGGACATCCACGGGTTCCCGGCGGTACGACACCATCTTGTTCTTACCCAGCCGCTTCGCCTCGTACATGGCGGCGTCCGCACTCGCGATGAGCTCGGTGGCGTTCGTCCCGTCCTCCGGGAAGGTCACGACGCCGATCGACGCGGAACTGCGGAGAGTCCGCGCGTCGACGCGGACCGTGAGGTCGTTGACCGCGAGCCTCAGCTTCTCCGCCAGCACGTAGGCGCCGGTGGGGTCCGTCTCCGGCAGCAGCACGATGAACTCGTCACCCCCGTAGCGCGCCGGGGCGTCGCTGCCGCGGACGCTGCTGCGCAAGACGTCGGCGACCGCGCGAAGGACCCTGTCCCCACACTGATGACCGAAGGTGTCGTTGACGGGCTTCAGGTCGTCCAGGTCGAGCATCACCATGCAGAACCGGCGGCCCGTCCTCGCCGCACGACGGATCTCGCGCTCGACGAGCGCGAGGAGATGGCCGCGATTGAACAGCCCGGTGAGGGGGTCGATGATCGAAAGCCTGAGTGCATCGTCCCGCGCACGGCGCTGCTCCCTCCCGACGACGTGCGCGAGTGAGGTGAGGAGCGCGAGCGCAAGGAGGTTGAAGGCGAGCCGGGTGAGCTGACCCGGACCGACGGGGCCGAGGACCGCCGCGATGACGATGATGTGGACGAGGGCGGCCGCGACGCCGACGAGGAGTGCCGTCCGCGCGGTGCCCACGAACGCGGCGGCGACGGCGATGACGAAGTACCCGGACACGAAGGGGCTGTCGTAGCCACCGGTCAGGGCGCTGAGGCCGGTGACGAACGCGAGGGCGCCGATCGCGTCGACCACGAACCTGCCGCGACCGAGCCACCTCGCCGGTATGAGGTCCTGGACGACGACGAGGAACATCGTCCCCAGGGCGACCAGGAGATAGATGGCCGTGGCGTTCTCGCGCCACTGCCCACCGGCTCCGACGGCGACGAGCACGGAAACGAGCAGCGTGAAGCCGGTGATCCGGACGACTCGGTCGTAGGTGGACGTCGACAGGATGGGTCGAGGCTGCACGGCGGCGTCCTGTCCAGCAACGAAGTCGGTCGCGACCTCGAGGCGCTCCTTTCCACCGAAGTGGTCTGCGAGGTCGGACTGGGGCCGACCTCGCAGACGAGGTGCAGTCAGCGACCACGAAAGGAGGATGCCGACGAGAACGAGTGCGCCGGCGAGCGCGCCCAACAGCACGATTTGCTGGTCTGTAGGCACGGTACCGTCATATTTGACTGGGCGGCTGGGGTTACCCGCCTTGCGCCGATAGTACTGCCCCGATAGTCCTATGTCCGCGCTTCCGTGCCGATGCTGTCGACAGCACGCAACGGGCGAGAGCCGGCCGCGGCGTCACCCGTCCTCGCGGTCGAGCGCCTCCAGCGTCGGCGCCAGCGCCTCGATCGACTCCAGCGTGATCGGGTCGAGGACCAGCTGGACGTGCCCGATCCGCTCCCGAGTGAATGTGCGCAGCGCGTTTGCGAGCTCTTCCGGCTCGCCACGCAACGGAGGAGCACCCCCGCCGCCCCCACGCCCGGTCCCTCCTTGGAAGCGGACGAGCACCGCGACCGTCCGTTCGAGGGTGGCCGGGTCGCGCCCGACCTCGGCGCAGGCCTGGTCGACCTTCTCGAGCAACTGGCCGACCCCCTCCGGGCGGTTCCCGTACCAGTCGTACCAGGCGTTCCAGGCATCGACGTGCGGCAGCGTGATCCGGAGCATCCGCTCCCCGATCGACCCGACCATGAGTGGAGGACCGCCGGGGCGCGGCCCGCGCGGGACCAGCTCACAGTCGCGGGCCTGGTACCACCTCCCGTCGAAGTCGATCGCGCCGTCGCGCAGGAGCGTCCGGATGATGGTGAGCGCCTCCTCGAACCGACCCACCCGGTGATCGAACGGATACCCGTACGCCCGGTACTCCACCTCGTTCCAGCCGGCCCCGAGGCCCAGGACCAGCCGTCCGCCGCTGATCTCGTCGATCGTGGCCGCCTTCTTCGCGAGCATGGCGGGGTTGTGGAAGCTGGTCGACGCGACGAGCGGGCCGAGCTCGACCCGGTCGGTCACCGCGGCCAGCCCGGCCAGCGTCGACCACGCCTCCCACGGGCCCTTCGGCGTCCTATCCGGCTCCCGGTAGAGCAGGTGGTCGCCGACCCAGATCGAGTCGAGCCCGACCTCCTCGGCCAGCCGGGCCATCGTCGCGAGCTCGCTCCAGGGAACGATGCGCTCGACCTCCGGTAGCTGGATCCCGACCTTCAGCGGGCGCACCTGTCCTCCTCTGTGGCTAGTCGACTTCGCGGATCACGTCGCCGACGCGGATCTCGCCGTCGGTCAGGATCTGCGCGCGGATCCCGCCCCGGTGGACGAGCGGCCGCAGCACCGGCTTGCCGACGAGCCGCTGGAGGTACTGGCATGGCTCGCACAGGCCGGTCGCCTGACACAGCACCTCGCCGACGTAGAACCGCCGCCCGACGAGGTCGTTGAGCCCGATGCCGCGCGTCGTGATGTTGCGCCTCGCCTCGCCCTGCTCCAGTCGAACGCCGAACTCATGGAAGGCCGATTCGACCGCCTCCGCCTCGATCAACGTGAGATGACGGCCCGAGCCACCCCGGTCCGACCACTCTCCCTTCCTCGCGGCGTACCGATCCCCGTCCAGGCCGGCTCCCGCGACCGCGCGGACCCGATCACGCGATTCCATCGCAGTCGCCTTGCGCGTCGCGACGTGGATCCCCTCGACCGTTCCGGCCATCAGCCCTCCCTGCTGGATCAGGTTTTGCTCCCTGTGGCTCCCTCCGCGCAGCGTAACGGCAGCCGGTGCAGCGGTGGGTCGCGAAGCGTCAGAGAACGGGCTGCGGGAAACCGAAACCATCAGGAAGACCGAACATCTATATGCGAGGAACCGAGACGGGCGATGCACGGAGCAGCACGGCCGGGGGGGAGACGCGCGAAGGAGGCGATCGACGGTGAGAGGCGTGGCGCACCGGCGACGACTGGCGGTCCCGCTCGTCGCTGCCGCGGTGGTCGTCGCCCTCGCGCTCGGAGCCTTCGTCTGGGGCGCCGTCCCGGCTCCGTCCGCGTCGACGGGTGGACCCGGAGAAGCGCCGCAAGGGGGGACTGTGGGGACTGCGGGGAGTGGCGGCGGCGAAGGCGATCAGCGCGCGGCCGAGGCGGTCGGACCGCAGCCGCAGGCGGCACCTGACACCCGGCAGTTCCGTGATGCCGTGACGGCCGCCGGCGTGCTCGAACACCTCCGCGCGTTCCAGTCGATCGCCGACGGCAACGGGGGGCATCGCGCGTCCGGGACCCCGGGCTACGACGCGTCTGCGCAGTACGTCCACGACACGTTGGCCGCGGCCGGATACGCGGTGAGGTTCGAGGAGTTCCGATTCCTGCTGGTGACCGACCGCACGCCACCGGTCCTCGATCAGGTCGCTCCCGTGCGCAAGTCGTACGTGGCGCAGACCGACATCGCGACGATGGCGTACTCAGGCAGTGCAGAGGTGAGTGCCGAGGTCGTCGCCGTCAACCTGGTCGTGCCGAGCGCCAGGGCCGACGCGAGCACGAGTGGATGCGAGGCCGCGGACTTCGCCGCGTTCCCGCGCGGGGCCGTCGCGCTCATCCAACGCGGGAAGTGCACGTTCCGGATCAAGGCCGAGAACGCCGCTGCCGCGGGCGCGGCCGCCGTCGTCATCTTCAACGAGGGCGGTCCCGGGAGGACGGAGCTGATCCCGGGGACCCTCGGGCCGCCCCAGGTCCGGCTGCCCGTGCTGGGTGCCACATTCGCGCTCGGCCAAGAGCTCCGGCATGGCGTTCTCAACGGGCGGACCGGCGTCCGGGTCCATCTCCGGACCGACACCGTCGCGGAGGATCGGCCGACCAGGAACGTCATCGCCGAAACGCCGGGTGGCGATCCCGACCACGTCGTCGTCGTCGGCGCGCATCTGGACAGCGTCGTGGGTGTGGCCGGGATCAACGACAACGGCAGCGGGTCCGCGGCGATCCTGGAGGTCGCCCAAGCCCTCGCGACGCGCATGTCCGAGACGCGTAACAAGCTGCGCTTCATCTGGTTCGCGGCGGAGGAGGCGGGACTCCACGGGTCGCTGCATCACGTCCAAGCGCTGCCGCAGGCGGAGCACGAGAACATCGAGCTGATGCTCAACCTCGACATGGTCGGCTCGCCGAACTTCGTCCGGTCCGTCTACGGGACGTCCGGCTTCGCGCCGCCCCTCCGAACCCCTGCACCGTCGACCGAGCCCTCCCCCGCCGCGCCGTCCGGTGGGATCACCCAGGTGTTCCTCGACTACTTCCAGTCGGTCGGCCTGCCGGTCCAGATCACGCCGATCCACGCCGCCTCGGATCACGCGCCGTTCATGACGGCAGGGATCCCGGTCGGCGGCCTGTTCACGGGCGCCCAGGGCGCAAAGAGCGGGACCGAGGCAACGACGTACGGCGGCTCAGCCGGCGAGCCTTACGACCCGTGTTACCACCGCTCCTGCGACCGCTACGCGAACGTCAGCGAGGAAGCCCTGGATCAGATGTCCGACGCGCTCGCCCACGCGGTGCTGGTGTTCTCGCAGCGCGACTTCGCGAACGAGCCGCTCGCGGCCGGGGACGGCAGGCGCGGGATGATAGAGCGGCGCCCGTAGCCGGAGGGATTCACCGGGCGGTCAACCCGGGCTCAACGTGCTCTGCGCCCAACTCGCGGACGACTCCGGCGGTCCGATCCAGGACGGAGCGTCTGCGAATACCGTCTGCTCGCGCGTCATAAGAGAGCGTCGCAGGCGAAGCAGACCAGCCCGGATGCGGCTCTTGACGGTGCCGAGTGGTGTCTCGGTCACGGCCGCGATCTCCTGGTGAGTCAGGCCGTCGAAGAACGCGAGCTCGATGCAATGGCGCTGGGCCTCTGGAAGCGCCGTCAAGGCTTCGACGATCGCGGCGCGATCGAGGCGCCCGACGACCTCGGGCCAGACATCGGGCGCCGAGGGCATGTCGATCGGTTCTTCCCCCGGCTCGAGCGGAACGTGGATCCGCCGGTGCCGACGAACGGCGTCGACGGCGCGATGGTGCGCGATCGACAGGATCCATGTCCTCGCCGAGCCCCGGCCCACATCGAACCGCCACGCGTTCTTCCAGACTCCGACGAACGTCTCCTGTACGACGTCCTCCGCTGTCGTGCGGTCTCCTACCACTCGCAGGGCGAGAGCCAGGACCGCGGGCCCGTATCGGTCGTACAGCGCTGTGATCCCGGCGGGATCACCATCTCTCGCACGCTCGAGCTCTGGTAACCCTTCGTCGCGTTCCGCCGGAGGCATCGTCGTCCCCGCCGCCATCTCCAGCCCCCGCCCGACCGTCGTCGTGACCGGTCCCGTCTCCGACCCCCGCATGTACCTTCACTCCGCGTCTACCCGATCGCTCTGCCTCGCCTCCTCAGGAACCGGCGCGAATCGACCGGTTGCAACCGTAGGGAACGTGCGCGAGAGGCGGTATCCGCCGAACGGGTGATTCCGCGCATTGCAGACTCATTACGCGAGCGCGTGCGCCGGCCCCTCAAAGACCCTGGCGGGCGGCGAAGGCGGCAGCTTCCGCGCGGCTCCGGACGTGCAACTTCTCGAGTACGTGGCGCACGTGCGTCTTCACCGTCGCCTCGCCGATGAACAGCCGCGCCGCGATCTCACGGTTCGTGAGGCCGTCCGCAAGAAAGCCGAGGACTTCTCGCTCGCGCTCGCTGAGCTGTGTCGTCTGGCGAGCCTCCGGCGTTGGAGCGTCCGGGTCCTGCAGGTCGACGAGCATCCGCGCCGCCATCACCGGCGCGATCGTGGGCTCGCCGTTCCGCGTGTCCAGAACGGCTCGGATCAGGTCGGCGGGCGGCATGTCCTTTAGGAGATACCCAGCGGCGCCGACGCGGAGTGCCGCATACAGGTCCTCCTCCTGCTCGGAGACGGTGAGGACGAGTACGTGCGTATCCGGGAGGCGGTTCCGGAGAACAGCGCAGGCCTGGATCCCGGAGATCTCCGGCATGTTCAGGTCGAGGAGGACGACATCGGGTCGCGTCTGCAGTGCGGTCTCGATCGCCTCCCGTCCGTTGCCCGCGAGCGCGATGACCTCGAGGTGCGGCTCAGCCTCGAGCAACGCCGCCGTCCCCTCGCGCATCAGCCGATGGTCGTCCGCCACCAGCACCCGGACGCGTTCATGTCGTGCGCGCAGCTTCGTTCCTCCCGATGCAGCCCTTCGCCTCGCCGAGTGTAGGCTGAGGACCTTGAGAGAGCCGGACGGAGGACAGGAGAGGGTCGGGCGACGACACGGCGGGCACCAGGCGCAGGAGCCGGCGGCCGCCGTTGCCGCCGTCGCCCGCGTCGCTCGCGCACTCGCCGGCGTCGGAGGGCTATCGGAGCTGAGCGAGGACGCGCTCGCCGAGATTTCGCGCGCCCTCGGGCTGGACGTTGCAGCGATGTACCTGCCCGACCGCGCTGGACTCCCCATCCTGCGACGCCTCCGGATCGTGGCAGAGGCGGATCAGCAGATCCGGGTGTCCGAGTCCCTTTCGTTCCAGCCCGAGGCGTGGCACTTCGTCGCGAAGAGTCGAGGACCGCTCGTGTTCCGCGAGCGAGCCGGCTGGGTCGTCGAGAACCCGTTCGAGCCGCCGGCCGACTCCTGGCTGGTGCTGCCGCTGGTCGCAGACGGAGAGATCATGGGTGCAGTCGTGGGCTGCGCCGCGCAGCCGATCTCACTGAAGCCCCTGGCCGTCGCTACGCTTACGGCGATCGGTGACGTGCTGAGCGGCGGCGTGGCAACGGCGCGGCTGCGGATGGAGGTCCAGCGCACCGAGTTGCAGCGCGAGCGGATACGCCTCGCCGCCGAACTGCACGACGGGCTCGCACAGGACCTCGCGCTCGCGGTTCGCGAGCTTGCGTACCTGGACGCCGAGCCACCGCCGGAAGCAGCCAGGGCGAGCCTCGAGAGACTTCGCGAAGCAGTGACGACAGCGCATCGCGTCGTCCGTGCCGGGCTGGAGGACCTGGCGGGCCACGGACCCGTCGCAGGCCTGAACCCGGCCGTGCAAGAGCTGTGCGCGCGTTTCCGGCGCCGCGGGCTCGAGGTCACGCTCGTTGAGCCCCTCCCCGACGCGCCCGTCGCGCCGAGTCTTGTGGTCGTCGTGCTGCGCGTGCTCAATGAGGCGTTGACGAACGTGCTGCGGCACGCCGGCGTGAGCGAGGCCCATGTCGCGATCACGGTGGACGATGGGACGCTCACGGTGACGGTGATCGATGACGGTCGCGGCGTCGACCCTGAGCATGTCGTTTCCGTCGGTGGCGGTCACTTCGGGTTCGCGACGATGCGGGAGCGAGCCGCCAGCGCGGGTGGGACGATGACCATCCTCGGACGGGCAGAAGGCGGGACCATCGTCGAGCTCACGCTGCCTATCGGCGACAGCGCGTAGCATGGAGTACGAATGCTGAACGACCTTGTCAAGCCAGCGCTCGAGCGCGGCGACTGCGAGCACATGGCAGCGCTCCTCAGGTCCACGGAAGACCTGCCGCCGCTGCTTGCATCCTTCTATACGCTCGGCGCGTCCCGAAACGGCTGGCTCGTCCACGGCTCGCTCCCCGGCGAAGCGCAGGCTGACCGCCGACGCCTCGAGGAGGCGGGGCTCGATGTCGACGCGCTCGAGGCGCGCGGTCAGCTCGCGGTCCTTGAACTCGACCTGACGGTGTCGCCCGACGAATGGGTCAAGCCGTGGTCGTCACTCCTGGACGAACGACTTCGCTCGGGCTTCGACGCGCTCTGGTTCGCGCGGTTCCCGATCGGACCGACCGCGGCCGACGTCTCGGGAGTGCTGCCGTTCGAGGCCGAGTGGATGCGGTGTTTCCGGGGGCGGCGCGTGGTCACGCTGTGCCCGTACATCGTCGGCGGGCTGAGCGATGAGGCGCGGTCCGAGTACGGCGGACACGTGGGCAGCGTGCACGACCGGATGTTCGACGTTCCGGCTGCCGGGAGTGCTCCTGCCGCCTGAGGCGTCGCCGGAGAGGCGTACGCGTGGCCGCCGAAGACGGCCCTGACAAGGGACGGGGCAGGCCGATAGGGAAGGTGGTCGGGGCGGCGGGATTCGAACCCGCAACCTCGTGCTCCCAAAGCACGTGCGCTGCCGCTGCGCCACGCCCCGACGCTGTTTCGTGCTCAGACACCGCAGCATAATCGGTGTTATGCCGATGAGGGCTTGACCTAGCTCGCTCCTACCGCACATGCTGCGCGCTGTCGAGACTCGCAGCCGAGGACAGGAAGCATGGTCAGTCCCCCCACCGGCGCGCCCCATGATACGGCGGGCTCGCTCGGTCCCCTGATCGCCAGCTGGCGACGTCACCTGGCGGCGCAACGCAGCAGCCCGGCGACGATCGACACGTACACGATCGCCGTCGGGCAGCTCGCGGCGTTCCTCGTCGACCGGCGCATGCCGACCGAGCCCGGCGCGATCCGTCGCGAGCACGTCGAGGCGTTCATCGCGGACCTCCTCGAGCGCTGGAAGCCGGCGACCGCGCACAACCGCTACCGCGGGTGTCTCGCCTTCTTCCGCTGGCTGAAGGACGAGGGCGAGATCCGCGAGAGCCCGATGGCGAACATGAAGCCGCCGCGGCTGCCGGAGGAGCCTCCCCCCGTCCTGCGCGAGCAGGAACTGCGGGCGCTCATCGCGGCCTGCGAGCGCGACAAGAGCTTCAACGGTCGACGCGACGAGGCGATCATCCGGTGCTTCATCGACACCGGGGCGCGACGTGCCGAGCTCCTGAACCTGAAGGTCGACGACGTCGACCTGGACGCGGGCGTCCTGCGCGTCACGGGCAAGGGAAGCCGGACGCGGTTCGTCGCGGTCGGCAAGGAGACGATCCGGGCGCTCGACCGCTACCTCCGGTTCCGGTCGCGCCACCCGAAGGCGAAGCTCCCGGCGCTGTGGCTCGGCCCGAGGGGGCCGCTCCGGGAGTCGGGCATGGCGGATCTCGTGCGCGACCGCGGCTACGAGGCGGGCCTCAAGCATCGTCTCCATCCGCACGAGTTCCGGCACGCGTACGCCCACTCGATGCTCGCCGCGGGGATGCAGGAGACGGACCTGATGGCCGTCGTCGGCTGGAAGAGCCGGGAGATGGTGTCGCGCTACGCCGCCTCGACCCGCGCCGAGCGTGCTCTGGCCGCCGCCCGGGCGCTCAGCCCGGTCGACCGGCTGCGAGGCGACCGATGACGCGTCATGCGGATCCCGAGTACTACGCGCCCCGGCAGAAGGGCGGAATCCCTCACCATCCGGACTGCGACTGGAGTGAGATCGCGGCCCACCTTCCACTCGCAACGGCGACCGGGCGCGGCCCGATTACCGGGACGGAGATGCTCGACGGGTCCGAGATGCTGCGGTGCTCCCGATGCGGAGCCCGGGCGCTATGGCGGGGAAAGCGACTGATCCGCGCGGACCCCGATGAGGACGCTCGCCAACGGCGCTGGCACGCCGAGCGGCAGCCTGGAGAGCCTCCGAAGGGTGGGCGGCCGAAAGAGACCGCCCACGAGCTTGAACAGAAGCTCTGGCCGATCCTCCTCGAGCTGTGGGACGGCACGAACCAACCGACACAGGCTTCGGTCGCGGCACGGCTGCGATACAGCGATACACGGGCGTTCGAGAAGCGGCTTGCGAAAGCCCCAGGGCTCTGGGAGCGGTTGCTGCGCCGTCTTCCCGAGGTTTCGGACGGTTCTTGACGGTCTAGCGGGTCGGTATCGGGCGGTCACGTGAGCGCCCCGAGGCGACACGCTTGCTCGCATGCTGGACCGAGCAGAGCGAGCAAGGTGGGGCCGGATCGGCGGTCTCGTTCGCGCGTCGCGAATGTCGCGCGAGGAGATGGCCGAAGCCGCACGTCAATCGATCCTGGCTCGCTTCGAGCGCGAGGTCGATCCTGACCGCGTCCTAGAGCCTGAGGAGCGCGAGCGGCGCGCTGAGGCCGCTCGTCGCGCGCACATGCTGCGCCTAGCGGAGGAATCCGCCCGCGTCCGGCGCGAGCGGCGGAAAGTGGCGTGAACGCGTACCTTCGCCGAGCGGGGTATCCGCGGAGCTTCTGGCAGGACCCGCCGAAGTCGCCCCTCCGCCGTCACCTGGAGCGTTCTGGGGCGCGGATCATCCCCCTCGACCGGCGCTCACCGAACCGAGGCCCGAGCTACACGAGCTGTCCGGCGTGCGGCGAGTTCGCCGGGGTCTCGATCGACGCCGGCGAGCAGACGTGGCGCTCAACGTGCGGCTGCATGCCGACGGGCGAGCTGGACGTGCTCGACGCCGTCCTCCTGATCTACGGCCATGCCGCCTGAGCCCTTCCGCGTGCTCCCGCTCCAACGCCCCGTCGCAGGCCCGAGGCGCGCCGAGAGTGGTCCCGCTCCGCTGTCCCTGACGCTCGACGTCGTCGAGGCGTTCCTCCGGCGCTACGTCGCCTTCCCGGTCCCCGAGCAGCCCGTCGCAATCGCGCTGTGGGTCATGCACACCTATGCCGTGGAGCAGGCCGAGACGAGCCCATACCTCGCCATCACGAGCCCCGAGAAGCGCTCGGGGAAAACGCGGCTCCTCGACGTCCTGGAGCAGCTCGTGGCGCGCCCGTGGCGCGTCGTGGGGCCGTCGGAGGCAGTCGTGTTCCGTAAGCTGGCCGCCGACCGGCCGACGCTGATGCTGGACGAGGTCGACGCGATCTTCGGGAGACAGACGGCGGGCCAGCACGAGGGGCTCCGGGCGATCCTCAACGCCGGCAACCGGAAGGGGACGACTGTCCCCAGGGTCGCCGGGGAAGGCAAGAAGCTCCGGCTCGAGGAGTTCGACGTCTTCGGAGCCAAGGCGCTTGCCGGCATCGGCTCGCTCCCCGACACCATCGCCGACCGCTCCATCCCGATCCGGCTAGAACGACGAGCCCGAGGCGACGACGTGGAGCGCTTCCGGTTCGCCGAGGCGCGCGACGCCGCGGAGCCGCTGAGGGCGGCGCTCGAAGCTCACGCGCGCGTCCCGTTCGGCTCCCTCCGTCCCGAGATTCCCGATGCGCTCGACGACCGTGCGGCGGATGGCTGGGAACCGCTGCTCGCCGTCGCCGACCACGCCGCCGGTGCCTGGCCGCGCCGAGCTCGCCTTGCTGCCGTCGTGCTGTCGGGCTCGAAGGAACCGGAGGACGAGTCGCTCGGCATCCAGCTCCTGACCGACATCCGCTCCGTGTTCGCCGAGCAGGACGTCGATCGCCTCAGCACGAGCGAGCTTCTCTCGCACCTGAAGGAGATCGAGGAGTCGCCATGGACCGAGTGGCGCGACGGGCGGGCGCTCGGCGCTCACGGCCTGTCCCGGCTGCTCCGTCCCTTCAACGTCCGACCGCGCGTCGAGCGGATCGGCGGCCGCCTCCTCCGCGGCTACCTCCGGGACGCCTTCCGGGACGCCTGGGACCGCTACCTCCCTCCCCCTTCACAGGAGCCCCAAGTCCGTAACACCGTCAACGCCGAGCGTGGAGCGGACCCCGATGACGCTCGCGCGGGTGCCTCTGTTTACGGAGTTACGGATCTACGCCCCTCTACAGAGGGGACGTGGGACCCCGAGGGAGCGACCGACGACGACGCGGAGGTGATCGGTTGAAGGAGTGGCGGATGACGTGCCGCTCGTGCGGCGTGAGCTTCGGCCCCGGTGCCGGTAACCCGATGCGCCGACTGTGCTCGGTCTGTCTCGCCGAAGCGATCCGTGAAGAGGCCCGGACGCGACGCCGACCACCGAAGGACGCCGCGTGACCACAACAGCGCCTGTCGGTAGTAGGGCACCGCGTCAGGCGTGCGGAAGCGGCTGTGTCAGTGGGTGGCGCAGCCGCTTCCAGGAAACACCCGCGGGGGTGGCGGGGTATCCAGCCAGCGGCTCCAGCGTGGACCCTCGTCCAGCGTGGCGCACACCTATAAGAGCGCCGGAGTGAAGCCTTGCCTGACGTGCGGCGTACCGCAGGGCAACGGCT
>JADDQH010000033.1 GCA_016781485.1 Chloroflexota bacterium
CGCCCATCGCGCTCACCCGGAAGGACTTCGTCACCGACCAGGAAGTGCGCTGGTGCCCCGGGTGCGGCGATTACTCCATCCTGGCGCAGACGCAGAAGGTCATGCCCGACTTCGGGTACCCGCGAGAGAACATCGTGTTCATCTCCGGCATCGGCTGCTCGGGGCGCCTGCCGTACTACATGAACACCTACGGTTTCCACACCATCCACGGGCGAGCGCCCACGCTCGCGACCGGTCTCAAGGCCGCTCGCCCGGATCTGATGGTATGGGTCATCACCGGTGACGGCGATGCGCTCAGCATCGGCGGGAACCATGTGCTGCATTCGATGCGCCGCAACGTCGACATCAAGCTCGTGATGTTCAACAACCGGATCTACGGGCTCACCAAGGGCCAGGCGTCGCCGACCTCGGAGCTCGGCAAGGTCACGAAGTCGACGCCGTCGGGGACCGTCGACCACCCGATCATGCCGCTCTCGGTCGCCCTTGCTGCCGAGGCGACGTTCGTCGCGCGCTCGGTCGACACCCACACCGAGCATCTCCAGGACACGCTCACCCGCTCGGGGTTCCACAAGGGCTCCGCGTTCGTCGAGGTCCTCCAGAACTGCAACATCTTCAACGACGGCGCGTTCCGCGACTTCACCGACCGTGAGGTCCGGGAGGACCGGATGCTCGTTCTCGAACACGGCAAGCCGATGGTCTTCGGCAAGGACCGCAGCAAGGGGATCCGTCTGAACGGGCTCCACCCCGAAGTCGTCGAGCTCGGCGCGGGGGTCACGGAAGACGATCTCCTCGTTCACGACGAGAAGGCGGAGGACCCCCATCTGGCGTTCATGCTGTCGCGGATGTGGTGGCCGGAGTATCCGGTCCCGGTCGGCGTGCTCCGCAACGTCGAGCGCCCGACGCATGACGAGCTGATCACACAGCAGATCGATGACGCGATCGCGCGGTCGGGCGAAGGTGACCTGGACAAGCTGCTGAACAGCGGTGAGACCTGGATGGCGGAGATCGCGCCCGCGTGAGCTACCGCCGTGTCCGCGTCGCGGTCCCCTCTGTCACTCGCGGAGCTGGATCAGGCGATGATCCGCGGCGTCCGGTCGATCGAGTGGTGGCCTTCGCATCGCTGGTGACCGCCGGATGATCTGTCCGGTCTGTGGCCACGAGAACATCCAGGGGCTCGATACGTGCGAGAACTGCGGGCACGACCTCCGAACCTCTGACATCCCGCACCCGGGCGAGGAGCTCGAGGCGCTGCTCGTCCGTGACCACCTCGCGGCGGTCGATCCCCGCGCGCCCGTTTCGGTCCCCGCCGGCACGAGCGTGGCCGAGGCGATCCGGACGATGCAGGAACAGGCTGCGGAGGCGATCCTCGTCACGGAGGACGACCGGCTCGTGGGGATCTTCACCGAGCGCGACGCACTCCTGAAGGTCGCCGGCTCACCGATCGACGGCCGGTTCGTGCGCGACGTGATGACGCCGGATCCCGTCGTGCTCCGCGACCGCGACAGCATCGCGGTTGCGATCCACAAGATGGCCGTCGGTGGCTTCCGGCACATCCCGCTCGTCGACGCGCGCGGCGTCCGGGCGACCGGCATCGTCTCTTCGTCTGACCTGTTCCGGCATATCCTCCACGCCCTTGAGTAGCTCCCCGCAAGTAGCCATCGTCTCGGACGATCTGATCTGGACATCGCGACTGCTCGCAGCCGTGGAGCGCGCAGGTGCGCGGCCGGTCCGGGTGACGCCGGGCACGGCACCGGAGGACGGAGGGACAGGAGCCGATCTGGTCGGGACCGTGGTCGACCTGAACGGGCGCCGGTACGACGGCGTCGAGGCGGTCGCGTCTGCCAGCGGCACCGGTCGGCCGGTCATCGCGGTCGGGCAGCACGAGGATCTGGAGCTCCGGAAACGAGCACTGGCGGCGGGCGCGACCCGCGTCTTCTCGTACAACAAGTTCTTCACCGATGGCCCCTCGCTCGTCGAGGCCTGGCTGCTCCGACGGGAGTGATGTCGGAGCGGCGCGAAGTCCTCGAGACGTGACGGATCTTCCGGTCACCGCACCTGTCATCCCGGCGTCGCGCTACGCCGAGCGCCTCGACCGGGCGGCAGAGGCACTGACACAGTCGGGCGCGGCCCGGCTTCTGGTCGGCGTCGGTGCGGACCTGCGGTGGCTGACCGGATACGGCGCGCTCCCACTGGAGCGGCTGACGATGCTCGTGCTCGCGCCGGACCGTCGAGCGACGCTGATCGTCCCCCGCCTCGAGCTCGCAGCTGCGCAGCTGGCTGCCGCCGTCGCCGCAGGCGTCGTCCCCGTCCGAACGTGGGAGGAGACCGACGACCCGTTCGCGCTCGTGGCGGACGCCGCCCGACTCCCAGCCGCTCTTGCCGGCGAGGAGTTGCTCGTCTCGGATCGGCTCGCCGCCGCATTCCTGCTGCGACTGCAGGCGACCTTCCCCGGCGCGCGCTTCGGGCTTGCGTCGCGCGTCCTCCGGGAGCTGCGCATGGTCAAGGACGCCGAGGAGGTCGAGCTCCTGCGACGCGCCGCGCATGCCGCCGACCGAACCGTCGCGGGGACGGCGACCGGACGCCTGCTCGGACGAAGCGAACGCGAGATCGCCGGCGAGGTGCGCGAGCGGCTCGTCGCGGAGGGCCATGATCTCGCCGCGTTCGCGATCGTCGCCAGCGGTCCGAATTCGGCATCGCCCCACCACTCCCCCGGCGAGCGGGTCATCGAGCGGGGCGACCCGATCGTGCTCGATATCGGGGGGCTGATCGACGGGTACTACTCCGACATCACCCGCACCCTTTGGGTCACCGGAGGCGATGGCGCGCCCGACGACGAGTTCCGCCACCTGTACGGCTGCCTGCAGGAAGCACAGGCCGCTGCCACCCGTGCCGTCCGACCCGGGGTGGCGTGCGAGTCGATCGACTCGACCGCCCGCGACGTGATCACCCGCGCCGGCTACGGGCCCCGCTTCATCCACCGAACGGGGCACGGGATCGGGCTCGAGGGCCACGAGGATCCCTATCTGGTCGCGGGGAACCAGGAGCCGCTGCGCGAGGGACACGCCTTCAGCGTCGAGCCCGGGATCTACATCGAGGGTCGCTACGGCGCCCGGATCGAGGACATCGTCGCCTGCACTCCGGACGGCCCCGACGTCCTCAACGAGGCGCCCCGCGAGCTCATGGTGGTGACCGGCGGTTAGGGCGCCACCGGTCTTCCGGGACTCGGTGCTATCATCGCCCCCCGGCGCGCCCGAGCAGCGCCAGATGCCCGAAAGACCATGTCTTCTGAACCGCGCCGACCGGCGCTCCGACCCTCGTCCCGACCCTCCTGTAGCTCTGGACGGGCCCATCGATACAGGCCATCGCCCTGCCGCACGAGCGCGCGGTGAGCAGCCGTCACCGCAGGGCACGTCCGAGTGCGACGCACGCAGCCGAACCGCCCGCGCGCCCTTCCCCCGGTCCGCACCTCCCGGCGCCCTCGGCTCCCGCCGAGACGGCCATCCGACTCGACGTGGCCGAGCCTCGATCAGAGCCACGCGTCGACTCGCTCGCCCGCGGTGATACGGAGGTCCAGGCGGAGATCGCCGAGGCGAGCAGCTGTACCGCGGCCCAGCTGCGGCGGTTCATCAAGTCGCGCCCCTACGTCCCGATGCACGAACTTCGCCGCCGGTTCGAGCTGAACGGGGACGCAGACGACGTCTACCCCATCCAGACCCCCTCCGGCCTGGTGTTCCTCGGTCTCCCCGAACGCGAGGCCCACTTCATCGCCGACCTCGTCCGGCAGGGCGATGTCGGATTGGAGCTGTGCACGGACCCGGACGTGCCGATGGTCGTCGGCGTCTACCCGATGCGCCCGATCGTTCGCCAGTAGCTCGAGACCCGACCCCGCCATCCCGATCACGCACGTCCCTACCGTCGGCGTGTGGCGCGTGCCCGGCGGCAAGACGCCGTACCTCTCGGAGATCCCCTCACCGGCCCCGGTGCCGTATACTCCCTACTAGTATCTTCCAGTTCGAAGGCACCGTGATCCCATGACTTCTCGTGACCGATCCCCGACCCTGACCGCGCCCATCCGTATCGTCGGCCCCACCGATGCCGCGGAGATGACGCTTCCGGTCGAGGGGATGACCTGCGCTTCGTGCGTCAACCGGATCGAGCGCTACCTCAAGAAGGCCGACGGCGTGCTCGACGCGAGCGTCAACCTGGCGACGGAGCAGGCGAGCGTTCGGTATGACCCGGCGGTGGCCGGACGGCCGGAGCTCGTCAAGGCGATCGAAGCCGCCGGGTACAACGTACGTCGCGAGCCGGTGGCGGCGGAGCCCGCCGCTCTCGTCGGCGAGCCTGATGACCTGGAGCTCGAGCGGAGGCGTGAGGCCCGGGACCTGGGGGTCAAGGCGCTCGTCTCGGTCGCGATCGCGCTCGGGATCATGGCGCTGATGTTCTGGCCCGGTCGACCGCTCGCGATGGAGGACGTCAACAAGCTCGTCCTGTGGCCCGCCACGTTCGTGCAGTTCTGGGCGGGCAAGCGGTTCTACGACGCGGCACTCAAGGCTGCGCGCCACCGGGACACGAACATGAACACGCTCGTCGCGCTCGGGACGAGCGCGGCCTGGGGGTACAGCGCATTCGTGACCCTGTGGCCGCATGCGGTGATGGCGGCGGGGCTTGAGCCCGAAACCTACTTCGACAGCTCGGCGATCATCATCGGGCTGATCCTGGCGGGTCGCTGGCTCGAGGTGCGCGCGAAGGGTCAGACCGCGGGTGCCGTTCGCAAGCTGATGGGTCTGCAGGCGAAGACCGCACGACTCGTCCGCGACGGGGAGGAGATCGACGTTCCGCTGGAGCAGGTCCACGCCGGCGACGTGCTGCGCGTGCGGCCCGGGGAGAAGGTCCCGGTGGACGGCATCGTCGTCGAGGGCACGTCCTCGGTCGACGAGTCCATGCTCACCGGCGAGCCGGTCCCGGTCACCAAGACGGCCGGCGACGAGGTCATCGGGTCGACCATGAACACATCCGGGTCGTTCCTGTTCCGCGCCACCCGAGTCGGGCGCGAGACCGTTCTCGCCCAGATCGTCCGCATGGTCCAGGCCGCGCAGGGCTCCAAGGCCCCGATCCAGCGGCTCGCCGACCTCGTGAGCAGCTACTTCGTACCGATCGTCCTGGCCACCGGGCTTGCCACGTTCGCGGTCTGGTTGGCGTTCGGTCCGGAACCGCGCCTGACGCTTGCGCTGGCGAGCTTCATCACGGTGCTGATCATCGCGTGCCCGTGCGCGATGGGACTCGCTACGCCGACGGCGATCATGGTGGGGACCGGGAAGGGCGCTGAGGCAGGAATCCTGATCCGTGGCGGCGAGGCGCTCGAGCTCGGGCATCGGATCGGGACCGTCGTGTTCGACAAGACCGGCACGCTCACGCTGGGGAAGCCCGCCGTGACCGACGTGATCACGGTCCAGGGGCTGGACGCCCGCGATGTCCTCGTGCTGGCCGCATCCGTCGAGAAGGGCAGCGAGCACCCCCTGGGCGCCGCGATCCTCACCCACGCGGTCGAACGGGGCGTCGAGACGCGCCCGGTCACCGACTTCGGATCCCTGACGGGCCACGGAGTGGAGGGCTCGGTCGACGGGAAGAGGGTCCTCGTCGGCAACGCGCGACTGATGGCGGAGCGGGGAGTCGACCCCCAGGGACTGCAGAAGGTCGCCGAGGAGGCCGCTGCGAACGGACAGACCCCGGTGCACGTCGCGTGCGACGGCCGCCTCGTCGGGCTCATCCTGATCACCGATCCGATCAAGCCCGAAGCCATCGAGGCGGTCCGGGCGCTCCGTGGGCGCGGCCTCGAGGTCTGGCTGTTGACCGGCGACCACCGGGCGACCGCGGCGGCAGTCGCACGGCAGGTGGGCATCGAACACGTGATGGCCGAAGTCCTCCCCGGTCAGAAGCAGGACCGCGTCCGGGAGCTGCAGGAGCGCGGGCAGGTGGTTGCGATGGTCGGCGACGGCATCAACGACGCACCCGCGCTCGCTCAGGCCGATCTGGGGATCGCGATCGGGACCGGCGCGGACGTCGCGATCGAGGCGTCCGACGTCACGCTCGTGGGCGGCGACCCCCGGCTCGTCGTCTCCGCGATCGATCTGTCCCGGCGCACGCTCGGCGTCATCAAACAGAACCTGTTCTGGGCCTTCGCCTACAACGTGCTGCTCATCCCTGTTGCCATGGGCGTCCTGTACCCGTTCTTCGGTATCACGCTGGACCCGGCACTCGCCGCCGCTGCGATGGCTCTGAGCTCCGTGAGCGTCGTCGCGAACTCGCTCCGCCTCCGCCGCTACGATCCACGCCCTCGGCCTGCAGGTCCGCGGGATCCGCGCCCTCTCCGACAGGGACTCGGATCCGCTTCGTCCTGACGCGACCTTCCCCCTCGTAGCGGCAGCGAGCGGCGGGAAGCGCTCCGGCCCGGACCCCTCCGTACCACGTGGCCGTGACCATCGGGCCGTGGCCGCCGGCAGCGGCCACGCGTACCGTGCGAACACATCCCGGGGTGCCTTCCGCCCCTGAGACGAGCTGGACGTCTCCTCGTTCGGTCGCAAGACGCACAGCCGCCAGTCGCAACCACGCGCCGCTCGCCCGGACGACCTTCCGAGGAGACGGGCCAACGCGAGCACAGGGAGTCCGTCGATGCTCGTCCGCGCCGCCGCCGCCCTCGTGGTGCTCGCACTCCTGCCGGTGGTCCCCGTCGCATCCGCGCAGACCCGGACGTCGGGATCGGGTGATCCTCGGGTCGCTGCCGCTCACGCCGCGGATGAACGACGAGCGGTGCAGGTCGGGATCCACTACGAGGAAGCGCTGAGCCACGCGTCGGACGAGGTGACGTTCACTGCGGGTGGGCGCGTCAGCATCCCCTTCCGGCCGCGCACTGGAGACGCCGCGTCGGTCGGAGGAGGTGCGCCCGTCGCGTTGCCGGCGGGGCGGCTGAGCGGCGCGGAGATCCTGAGGCAGGAGACGGGGGTGACAAGCGGTCCCGGGGGCGCTGGCTCGGTGAGCCTCGAAGCAGCCGGCATCGACGCCGACGCGTCTCTCCTGCCCCTCCCCAGCCCGACGCTCTCCCTGGTCGAGCCGTCTCCGACCCCGACGCCGACCGCGACCCCGACCCCGACAGCCACCCCAACGGAGCCCCCGACAGCTACCCCGACAGCTACCGCGACGGCCACCCCGACGGAGCCTCCGACCGCCACCCCGACCGCCACTCCCACGCCTCCTCCGAGCCCGACGCCGTCTCCGACCGCCACCCCGACCCCGACGCCCGACCCCTGGTCGGGAACCGGGATGGGCCTCTCGCGCGAGGTCTTCGGCTTCCTCCCGCATTGGAAGCTGAACGACTCGGACACGCGTCTCGACTACCGGACGCTCTCGACGATCGCGTACTTCGGCGTCGGCGCGACCGGTACCGGTGACCTCGTGAAGGGGACGAGCATCGGCTGGTCCGGTTGGACGAGCAGCCGGATGACGTCGATCATGAACGAAGCACACCGCAACGGCGCGCGCGTGGTGATGACCGTCCAGCGCTTCTCGTGGGACAACGCGTCGGCGTCAGAAAGCACGGCGCTCCTCTCGACCGAGAGCGCCCGCCAGAACCTGGCGAACCAGGTGGCTACTGCCGTCCGTGACCGCGGTGCAGACGGCGTCAACCTGGACTTCGAGCCGATCCCCAGTGGCCAGTCAGCGAACTTCGTGGCCTTGACCCGTCAGGTCCGGGCCGCACTCGACGCGCAGGCGCCGGGCTACCAGCTGACGGTGGACACGCTCGCGTATCCCGGCGGGTACGACCTCGCCGGCCTCACCGCACCCGGTGCCGCCGACGCCGTCTTCATCATGGGCTACGACTACCGGTACGGCGCTTCGAACGCTGGCGCGGTCGCCCCGCTCGCGGGCCCTCGTTACGACCTCACGGACACGGTGGGTGCGTACCTGGCGAAGATCGCGCCCGGGAAGGTCATCCTCGGGCTGCCGTACTACGGCCGAGCCTGGTCGACCGAGACGGACGAGCATCCGAGCGTGAACCGTCCGCAGGGCTCGACCTACGGCTACTCCAAGGCCATCACGTACGAGTGGGCGGTCCCGAAGGGCCTCGACCACGGCCGTCGGTACGACTCCATCGAGCACGCTGCGTGGACCGCCTACCGCTACCAGTACTGCTCGAGCTGCCCCTCGACGTGGCGACAGCTGTGGTACGACGACGTCGAGAGCCTCGGATCGAAGTACGACCTTGCCATCGCAAAGGGCCTGCGCGGCATCGGGATCTGGGCGCTCGGGTTCGATGGGACCCGGCCGGAGCTCACCTCGCTGCTGCGCGTCAAGTTCCTCTCGAGCGCCACCCCTGACACCGCCGCCCCGAGCGGCGCGTTCGCGATCGACGGCGCGACGTCCTGGATCAGGACGCAGAAGATCGGCGTGACGACCAGCGCGAGCGACACGAGCACAGGGAGCGGAGTGGCCTTCGTTCGGCTCTCGAATGACCCGACGACGACAGGCGGCGTCCTGGCTCGCGGCGTCAACCTCCACCACGGCCCCTCGCACGCGTTCTCACTGACCGATCCACGCACCGGCGGGTCGACCACGGAGGGATCCCGGACGGTGTACGCGCAGTGGCGCGACGTCGCCGGGAACTGGTCACCGGTCCTGAGCGCCGGTCTCAAGTTCGACCCGGTAGCGCCAGAGGGGACCGTTTCCGTGAAGGGCGGGGCGACCTACACGCGCGGCGCGACGGTCTCGGTCGCGACGGGGGCCACCGACGCGACGTCGGGGATGGCTGAAGTACGCATCTCGAACAGTCCCGCCACCTCCAACGGGCTCCTCGTCCACGCGGCGACCTATCCCTACGCGGCGTCCGTCAGCTGGTCGCTCACGGACGCGACGTACGGCGGCTCGAACGCGAACGGCACGCGCACCGTGTACGTCCAGTGGCGCGACGTTGCCGGCAACTGGTCCCCCGTCGCGCATGACTCGATCGTCTTCGACACCGAGGCCCCGATCGGCAGTGTCTCGCTCGATGGCCCTCCGCCGTCGTCGGGTGACCGAACGGCGTCGCTCGCCATCCCGGCGAGCGACGTGACGAGCGGCGTGGCAACCGTCCGCCTCTCGAACAGCTCGAGTCTCACGGGTGGCGTGCTCAGTTCGGGCACCACGTACAGCTACCAGACGCCCATCGCCTGGACGTTCGGCCAGAGCGCCGACGGGAACTACGCCGTCTTCGTCCAGTGGCGTGACCGCGCCGCGAACTGGTCGGGGGTGACGAAAGCGACGTTCATGGGAGGCTCGATGACGCCGGAAGGAAGCGTGACACTCGACGACGGAGCGACGTACACGCGGGACGCGTCCGTCGCGGTCCGACTCTCCGTGTTCACGACGGCCGGCGCGGACGCCGATGGGATCGCGCTCGTGCGGCTCTCGAACAGCGCGGAGACCACCGGCGGCGTCCTCGCACACGCGTACGAGTCGACCTTCAGCCCGAGCTTCAGCTGGTCCCTCAGCGACCCCGCGTACGCCGGTTCCACGAGCGATGGCGAGCGGACGGTCTACGGGCAGTGGCGCGACAAGGCAGGGAACTGGTCGAAGGTCCTGAGTGCCCGTATCGTCCTTGACAGCATCGCTCCCTCGATCCGACCTGCCACGGCCGCTCTCCGCGAGGGGTGGCGGATGGGGGAGAGCGTCGTGCCTGTGCGGGTGGCGTGGTCGGGGAGTGATGCCACGAGCGGCATCGCTGCCTACCAGCTGCAGCAGAGCATGGACGGCGGCGGGTGGAGCGAGGTGGCACTGTCCGGACCGCCGGCGACGGCGCGAGCGGTGGCCGTGACCCCTTGGCACGACTACCGCTTCCGCGTTCGCGCGAGGGACGCGTCGGGCAACGTCAGTGCCTGGGCGACCGGGTCGACGTTCAGCATCCTTAGACGCGACGACAGAAGCACCACGATCACGTACAGCTCCGGGTGGAAGAACGGATCCGCGAGCAGCGCGTACGCCGACACGCTGAAGTACTCGACCGTCTCCGGGGCGAAGGCCAGGTACACGTTCTACGGACGTCAGGTCGCCTGGGTGGCTCGGACCGGGCCGACACGCGGGGTCGCGAACGTCTACCTGGACGGCGTGAAGGTCGGTTCGGTCGACCTCTGGTCGGAGACCATCCAGTCGCGGAAGCTCGTGTTCACGCGGAGCTGGACGTCGGCGGCGATCCACGCCCTCGAGATCAGGGCCGTCGGGACTGCGGGCCGGCCGCGAGTCGACCTAGACGCCGTCCTCGTCCTGCGCTAGCCACTGCTCCGGGGTCCGCACGAGGCCGACGAGTCGAGACGAGCGAACGTCTCGCGTGTCATCCGTCTCCGTCTTCGGTGTCTGGTCCCTCTGGCATCATCGGACCGTGAGCCGGCGTCCGCATCCGCCTACCGGTGACTTTCGCTACCAGACCGCGATCGAAGTCCGCTTCCGGGACACGGACGCGCTGGGGCACGTCAACAACGCGGTGTACCTCACGTACTTCGAGGCGGCACGCGCTGGCTACTACCGGGCGGTGACCGGTTCCACCTTCGGCTTCGGTGCCGGCGCGGCCGAACACACGTTCGTCGTCGCCGAGGCGAGCGTCACGTTCCGAGCTCCGGCGTACTTCGGGGAGACACTCGACGTCGGGTGTCGCGTCGTCTGGGCGAGCCGGTCGTCCTTCGGGGTCGAGTACCGGATCCGGGCGCGGGATTCGGATGTCGGCAAGGCACGCGACATCGCGGACGGCGACTCCGTCCAGGTGATGTTCGACTTCGAAGCGAACCACGTCTCGCGCCTGCCCGGCGACCTCCTCGAGACGTTCGAGAGGTTCGAGGGTCGGTCGATACCGGGGCGAACGAGCAGGGAGTCGTGAGTCGTTTCGCGCTTCGTTCCGGGAGGACCGTTCTCGCTCGTGGCGAGCACCCGGTTCCTCGAGGGACCAGTTCCGCGGGTCACGCCTCGAAGCGGCGGAAGATCGCGACGGCGTTCTGCCCCCCGAACCCGAATCCGTTGATCATCGCGGTGTCGACGCGCATCGAGCGCGCCGTGTTCGGGACGTAGTCCAGGTCGCACTCCGGATCGGGGTTCTCGAGGTTGATCGTTGGCGGGACGCAGCTCTCGCGGATGGCGCCGATCGCGGCGAGCGCGCTCGCGACCCCGGCTGCCCCCAGCAGGTGCCCGATCATCGACTTCGGCGAGCTTATCGGGATGCGGTAGGCATGATCGCCAAAGGCACGCTTGATGGCGCGAGTTTCCGTCAGGTCGTTGAGGGGCGTCGAGGTGCCGTGCGCGGCGATGTAGTCCACCTCGTCGGGCGCGATCCCCGCGTCCTGCAGCGCACGCGTCATCGCCATCGACGCCCCGCGGCCGGTCGGCTCCGGTGCGCTGATGTGGAACGCATCGGCGGTGAGGCTCGCCCCGATGACCTCCGCCTGGATCGTCGCGCCGCGCGCCAGCGCGTGCTCAGCGCTCTCGAGCACGACGACGCCCGCCCCTTCGCCGTACAGGAAGCCGTCCCGATCGCGATCGAACGGCCGCGACGCTCGCTGCGGGTCGTCATTCCGCTTCGAGAGCGCGCCCATGTTGCCGAGTGCCGCGAACGCGACGGGCAGCAGCGGTGCCTCCGCGCCGCCGGCGAGCACGACGTCGCACTCCCCCGTTCTGATCAGGCGAAGCCCATCGAGGAACGCGATGACAGAGCTCGCACACGCCGCGACCTGCGTGATGACGGGTCCGGTGATCCCATACTCCATCGAAAGCTGGCATGCCGCCATCGACCCCGACAGCGCCGGGATCGCGAACGGGCTCACCTGCCCCGGCCCCCTCGACTGCAGGACGCGGTCGTTGTCGGTCACCTGCTCCTGCCCGCCGCCACCCGTGTTCAGGCACACGGCAGCCCGGTCGAGACGCTCAGGACTCCAGTCACTGAAGTCCAGTCCGCTGTCCCCCACGGCCTCCTTGCCGGCGGCCATCCCGAAATGGATGAAGCGGCTCATGCGGCGCGCCATCTTGCGGTCCATGGCGACCGTCGGGTCGAAGTCCTTCACCTCGGCGGCGATCCGGACGTCGAAGCGGCTCGCGTCGAACTGGGTGATCCGCGTGGCGCCGCTCACCCCGGCGACAAGGTTGCGCCAGAACGTCGGGTGGTCGTTGCCGATCGGCGTGACGGCACCGAGGCCGGTGACGACCGCGCGGCGTGACAGGTCGTGGTCAGGCAAGAGGGTACGCTCCGTTCGCGTCAGGGTGCGGCGATTCTACCGACGCGCGGAGGACCCGCGGCGCGTCCGACCCTGCGTTCGGCCGCGCGCGCCTGGGGCATGGCTCGCCACGATCGGGGAAGCGCGTTGACGTAGGCACGGAGTCCGGCGCTCGCGAGCCGGAAGAGAGGCTCGTGCGGCTGCCCCCAGGGAAGCCCGTACTCGTCGCGGATGCGTGGTGGGAGCAGGCCGATCGCGGGGAGCGCCAGTAGGTCGACGACGGGCGCGGGGAGGGCCGGGAGCGGCGGCCGGACGATCAGGCGCGAGAGGCGGCGAGCCGTCGGGGTGACGTGGATCGGACCCGACGGGTCGAGCATCCGGTCCCAGTACGCGGAGAACGCAGGCGAGTCGACCGGGCTCAGCGACAGCGGGATCCCGAGGCGCTGGCCGACCTGCCTCGTCTCCTGCCAGTACGCCTCGATGTCCTCTTCGGTCAGCGGGCGTACCCACGCCGCGTACGCCTCGACGCTGGTCCTGAACAGGGTCGCCTGGACCCACAGCAGCAGGGCGGGGTCGAGTGCCCGGTACGACGGTCCCGCGACGGCGACGGCCACCGGATCGTCTGCGTTACCCCTGACCCCGGCGTGGATCCGGTTCAGTCGGCGGACCGCCCGCTCCGCCCTTCGGGTGTCGCCGAAGATCAGGTCGAGCGTGGTCGCCAGCGTGCCGTGCAGTCGCTTCCACGGGTCCGACTCGAACGTGCTGTGGTGCGCCACGCCCTCGGCGACGTGAGGATGCGCGATCTGGAGCAGGAGCGCCGTCGGGCCCGCGCCGAGCAGCACCGCCTCGCGGTTGATGCGCCACATCCTGGTCCCGGGGCCGTGGAGGCCGGGGTCGCCGGGCGCTGTTCGGCCCCCGCTTCGCCTGTTCACACGGCTTATCGTGGCACGCGTCGACGAGGAGAGCCGGGAGTGAGTGGAGATGACCGAGCCCGCGTTCAGGGAGGATCGGCGCGCCGTCATGGCGCGGTTCGATGGGTCGTGGGAACGCCTCCGGGGACGACTCCGGGAGCTCGCCGAGCGGGAGCGCGCGGGTGAGCGCGTCGGCGATACCGTCTCGCTTGGGCAGGCCATCGCCCACGTCGCTCACTGGGACGAGGCGGCGGCGACGGTCCTGCAAGCGGGGCTCGCGGGGAGCGAGATGGGCGAGGACTTCGATGGCCGAGACGCCGAGCTCAACGCGCGCTGGCTGGCCGAGGACCTCCACGTGACACTCGACGACGCAGAGCGGCGCCTCGGCGAGGCGCACGCGTCACGGCGCGGCGCGCTGGAGTCTCTCGACGAGAGGCTGTGGGACGAGATCGGTGAGGCGTGGGCGCTCGGCGGTATCGAGCATTACGAGGCTCATCTGGCGGAGCCATTCGACTTCCCGATCAGCCGCGACGAGGCGATGCGGCTCTTCGAGGAGCACTCGGACCTCCTCCGGACCCGACTCATGGCGGTCGCTGCGGAAGAGCAGCAGGCACCCGGACGTGAGGACGTGACTCTGGGGCAGGGCATCAGCCACATCGCGCACTGGGACGAGTCGAGCGTCGAGGTGATCGCCGCACGACGGGAGGATCCCTCGGCGCCGGACCCGTACTCAGGGCGCGACAAGGAATGGAATGCGCGCTGGCTCGAGGAGGACGCGAACGCCGACGCGAACGACGCGCTGGATCGACTCGAGCAGGCGAGCCGGGCGCTGGCGGAGCAGCTTCGGAGCCTCGACGAGGACGAGTGGCGGAGGTACGGGCTGCGCTACGCGATCGGCTCCGCGGTCCACTACCGGTCTCACACCGACCATCCGCTCGAGTTCCCCCTGCCCAGTCAGTCGCCCTCGTAGCGCTTGAAGATCACGGCGCCGTTGTGCCCGCCGAGTCCGATGTTGTCGGACAGCGCGTAGCGGATGTCCATCGGCTGGGACCTACCGTGGATGACGTTGAGCTCGATCTCCGGATCGACGTCCCGGTAGTTCAGCGTGGCGGGCACGCACTGGTTGTGGACGGAGAGCACCGTCGCGACGCCCTCGAACGCACCCGCCGCGCCCATCAGGTGTCCGGTCAATGACTTGGTCGCGCTGATCGCGATGTTCGGGGTGTGGTCGCCGAACACCGCCCAGATGGCCTGGGCCTCGCGCAGGTCTCCCAGCGGCGTCGACGTCCCGTGGGGGTTGATGAGATCGATCTCGTGGGGCTTCACGCCGTGCCGGTCGAGCGCCATCTGCATCGCTCGTCGGACCCCGTCGCCCTTCTCCACGGGCTGGATGAGGTCCCACGCATCCGCCGCCGACCCGTATCCCACGACCTCCGCGTACACCTTGGCGCCGCGCGCCTTCGCGTGCTCGAGGTCCTCCAGGATCATCGCGCCCGCACCCTCGCCGAGCACGAAGCCGTCGCGGGTCTTGTCGAACGGCCGCGAGACCGTCTGGAGCGGCTCCCCCGGGCGGGGCATCCCCATGCCACGCATGTTCGTGAACCCGATGTGCACCATCTCGTGGAGCGGCGACTCGGTGGCGCCGGTAACGGCTGCGAAGAAGTCTCCCCGCCTGATCCCCTCGGCCGCCTCACCGATGTTGTGCGTGCCTGTGGAGCAGGCGGTGACGACGCACATGTTCGGGCCGCGGATCCCGGTCTCGATCGCGATCTGACCCGACGCCGTGTCGACGAGCATGTTCGCGATGAAAAAGGGGCTGACGCTTCGAGCGCCCTTCCTGTCCCAGGCGCCCTTGTTGTCCATGAGCAGCTGCGGACCGCCCCCGCCCGAACCGAAGATCACCCCGATGTCGTCGCGGTTGTCCGGGGTCACCTCTAGTCCCGAGTCCGCGAGCGCCTGTTTGGCTGCCCCCACGCCCATCACCACGTTGCGATCCGTTCGCCGCGCCGCCTTGAAGTCCATGTATTCGCCAGGGTCGAAGTCCTTCAGCTCGCCCGCGACCTGCGCTTCGTAGGCGGAGGGATCGAAGCGCGTGATCCGATCGAGGCCGCTGTTGCCCTCGACGAGGTTGCGCCAGACCGTGTCGATGTCGTTGCCGATCGGGCTGAGCACGCCCAGGCCGGTGACGGCGACTCGGCGGTTGAAATCGGGGCGGCGCATGTCGCGGTCTTCTCCTTGATTCCGGTCGTTGCGGTGAGCTCGCTCGCGGCGCTCGAGCCGGCGGTTGCTAGGCAGCGGCCGGCGCGGGCCCGGCCTGGCGGGTCGGGACGGCGAGCCGCCCGGGCGCAGTCGGTTCGTCCGTGGCCAGCGCCTGGGCTCCGGGCGCGATCCGCTTGACGAGGCCTGTGAGAACCCTCCCAGGGCCGACCTCCAGGAGGGTCGTGACGCCGGCGGAGATCATCGACTCGACCGCGAGGATCCAGTCGACCCCCGCCGTCAGGTGCTCGACCAGCTCGGCCCGGCAATCTCCTGCCGTCCGGAGCTGACGCCCGTCGGCGTTCGCGAGCAGGGGGGCGGATGGATCGGAAAAGTGGACGCTCGCGAGGACCTCCCGCATCCGCTCGGCGGCCTCCGCCATCAGCGGCGAGTGGGCGGCGACGCTGACCGGCAGCAGGACGGCCCGTTTGGCTCCGAGCCCCTTCGCAGCATCGATCGCTGCCTGGACCGCCGCGGGCTCGCCACTGATCACGATCTGTCCGGGCGAGTTCCGGTTTGCGACAGCGAGGACGCCTCGTTCCAGCCCGACGGCCTTCAGCTCGCCCAGGCGCGCGTCGGCGAGACCGATCACGGCCGCCATCGCTCCCTGACCCGAGCTCTGCTGCATCAGCTGCCCTCGCGTCCGCACGAGCCGGATGGCGTCGGCGAGCCCTAGCACGCCCGCGGCGACCATGGCGCTGTACTGCCCCATCGAGTGCCCCGCGTAAAACAGGGGCTGCCACCGCTCCTCGCCGGACTCGGGCCACGCCTCATCGAGCGCGTACAGGTACGCGACGGAGCAGGCGAGGATCGCCGGCTGTGCGTTGACGGTCAGGTCGAGCTGTGCGGCATCCCCACTCCACATCAGCTCCGACAGTGGTTCGCCCAGCGCGGAGTCCGCGTCGGCGAACACGTCGGCGGCGCGGCGCGACGTCAGGGCAAGCTCGCGGCCCATGCCGACGTACTGGGAGCCCTGCCCGGGGAAGATGAAGGCGACGGAGCCCCTGGAGGGAGAGCTCGTCCGTGGATCGTGTGACACCGGCGCGACCTTAGCAGCCATCTTGCGGGCGACCGACGAATCGCATGCATGTCTGCACGCTTCCGCTCCGCCCGCTACGCTCGGGGGCGTGGATCCTCGACGCGCGGCGGCGCCCCCCACCCCCATCGTCCCTGACGGCGCCGACCTGAGCGCACCTGTCGAGGAGGCTCGCCACCATCTCCAGAACCCCCGGCAGTTGTCCGACCGGATCGCGATGGGCAAAGCGCTATGGCGCGATCTCGTCATCGGCTTCGCGGCGGATCTCGCCGAGCTCCGGCTCGGGTTCACTCAGCTCGCCGCGCTCTACGCGGTGGCCGGTACCTCCACGCTGACGATCGCCGACCTCGCCGAGCAGATCGGGCGATCGCCGTCGGCGACGAGCCGGATCGTTTCCGAGCTCGCCGGTCGCGGACTCGTGAAGCGCCAGGAGGAGGTCGCGGATCGCCGTCAGCGGACGATCCAGCTGACCGCTGCCGGCTCTGCGCTCATCGCGCAGATCGACCGCGCGCGCGCGGATCAGTTCCTCGCCGTGGTGCGCCCGCTCCCGCCGGCCGAGCGGGCGCTCATCGCGATGGGGGTCGCCGCCCTGGCCAGCCGTGCGATCACGCCGAGGGGTCGCCTGATCAAGTCTCCGCCGAGAGGGCACCCCAGCTGACGACCCGATCGACGGCGATACGGATGATCGGCCGCGACTCGAGCGCGTGCTCGAGGTACTGTCGGTACTTCGCACGCAATGCCGTGACGGCGAGGTCGTGCTCCGCGGGATCATCTGCGCGCTCGAGGAGGGTCGCGGTCCCGTACGCGCGTACCCACGCCAGTCGGCTCCAGTCCTCGTCCCAGCGGTCGACGAGGAGCGTGACCCGGGAGTTCGCCAGCAGGTCCTGCACCCGCGCGAGCCGGCGCGGCTCCTCGATCCCCTTCGGCTTCTCGTCGAGCGGGGTGTAGAGGAGGGGGCCACCCGTTGTGTGCGTCTCGCCGCCGACCGCGAAGCAGACCGGGACGAGTCGTGGGCGGCCGTCGGGGGCCAGCGTGGCGAGGGTCGCCCGTCGCGCCGGGGCGAGGAAGGCGCGCTCGTCCGGCGTCAGCCTCGAGCCCTTCTTTCGGCGACGACCCAGTCGGTTCCCCCGCCTGCCGTCATGACTCCTCGATCCGGATCGTGCGGATCACAACGGGCTCGACAGGGCGGTCCTGGGCGCCGGTCCGGGCGGTCGCGATCGAGTCGAGGACGTCCTCGCCGGACGTGAGCTGGCCGAAGATCGTGTAGTTCGGCGGGAGCGGGTAGTCGGCGTGCATCACGAAGAACTGGCTGCCGTTCGTGTTCGGGCCCGCGTTCGCCATCGCCAGCGTCCCGCGACCGTAGGGACGACGGACCGGCTCGTCTGCGAAGCGGTAGCCGGGGCCGCCTCGACCGGTGCCGGTCGGGTCGCCGCCCTGGATCATGAAGCCGTTGATGACACGGTGGAAGATGACGCCGTCGTAGAAGCCTTCGCGTGCGAGGAACACGAAGTTGTTGACCGTCGCCGGCGCCTCGTCCGCGAACAGCTCCGCCTTCATCGCGCCCGCGGTCGTCTCGATCGTCGCGTTGTAGCGCTTGCCCGGGTCGATCGTCATCTGGGGCGGGCGCGCGTAGGACTTCACTGCATCCTCCTTCGGCAACGTGCGGTCAGGAAAGCGTCACCCAACCCTCGAGGATCGGGACGGTCGTCCCGGAGACCCGGACCTCGCGGGGCTGGCGATTCGCGTCGAAGTCGACCTCGGCAACGAGCCGCGAGACGCGGCCCATCTCCACCCCCTGCTCGATGACGACCCGGTGCGTGGTCGAGCGAGCGCCGGCGAGCCGCCCCAGGTAGACGGCGACCGGTCCCGCAGCCGAACCGGTCGCGGCATCCTCGCCGATCGCGAGCAGCGGGCGGACGAAGACTCGGGCATGGACGTCGGCATCCGCGACGAGACCGCTGCTTCCCGGGGCGATCAGCGCCGCGCTCTCGCAGTCGTAGTACTCCGCGACCCGCCCGACCTCATCGCTCCGCTCTTCGTCCAGGTCCGCGACCATCCGGGGGTCCCGGAACGGGACGACGAGGAACGGGAGTCCGGTCGACGCGACCGCGGGCGGGGCCTGGGACACGCTCACCGGTCGCCCATCGGCGGCTCGCCAGCCGAGCTGTGCCTGGTTCACCTCGAGTGCCTCGCACAACTCGTCGATCTCGTCAGGGGTGAGCCTTCGGGTCAGCTCGGGAGGGCCCTGCGTCATCGTGATCTCGCCGAGTCTCGGCTTGTCGGCGTCGTCGGCGACTCCCGCTGCGGGCTGGATCTCGAGTGACAGCGGGAGGACGCCGATGGCCACCTCCTGGCGGATCTCGGTGCGGCCCGGCGTCAGGGAGAATCGCCCCTCGTCCGCGAGGACCCACGCCGTGCCGATCGAGGGATGTCCGGCGAACGGGATCTCGCTTCCTGGTGTGAAGATCCGCATCCGGTAGTCGGCGCCTGCCGCGCGGCCCTCGTCCGTGGGCGGCAGCACGAACGAGGTCTCCGAGAGGTTGAGCTCCCGCGCGAGGGCCTGCATCTCGGCGTCGGACAGGCCGTCAGCCTCGGGGAAGACCGCGAGCGGGTTGCCCAGGAACGGGCGGTCGGTGAACACGTCGACATGGCGAAAGCGGTAGCGACGCGTCACGCGCCGAGTGTAGCGCCGGCCGGACCACACACCGACTGCTGGCGCGTTCGTGCCCGTTCGGCGTCACCCTGCCGGGCGCCGGCGAGGATCGATGCTGATCGAGCGATCGCTCAGCGTCGTGCGTCGTCCACCGAGGGTCGGAGCAGGTCGCCTTCCTGAACGAGCTCGAGCGACAGCGTCCGATAGCCGACCCGGTCGAACAGGACGACGATCTTGTCGCCCTCGTAGCGCATCACATCGCCCCGGCCCCACTGGACGTGGACGACACCGGTACCCACCGGGAACGGTTCGTCGCCGGTGGCCGCCGCCTCCTCGGCGCGTTCGGCCCGTCCCGTGTCGCAGTTCTGGCAGTGGCCACACGGCTCCTCCGCCGCCTCCCCGAAGTAGTTGAGGATGTAGCGCCCAAGGCACGCCGAGCTCTCCGCGTAGCCCCGCATCATGTCGACCCGCGACGCCTCCACCCTCCGGCGCCGCTCCCCCTCCGCCTCGGCCGCCGCGGCCGCCTCACCGACGTCGCCTGGTGGGTCGCAGGCCACGATCCGATCACCCTCCCAGTGGACGACGTCCGCTTCCACCAGCCGGTCGAGCGCGGTCACGAGCTTCGTCTTCGAGAGCTTCGTCCGTGGTCGCAGCTCGGCGAGGTCGAGCGAGCCGGCCTTGAGCACGGCCTTGGCGGTCCGCTCGACGTCGTCGGCGGACAGCACCCCGCCGGCCGCGAAGAACCGCCGAAGCCCGAGGTCTTCGGGTCGATAGAACAGGACCGCGTGCGACGGCTCCCCGTCACGTCCGGCGCGCCCGATCTCCTGGTAGTAGGCGTCGAGCGACTCGCTGACGTCGGCGTGGAAGACGAACCGCACCTCGGGCTTGTCGATCCCCATCCCGAACGCGATCGTGGCGACGATCACCTCCGCATGCCCCTCCAGGAACCGGGCCTCGGTCGACTCGCGCTCCGAGCTCTTGAGCCCCGCGTGGTACGGGACCGCATCCACGCCTCGCTCTCGGAGTTCGGCTGCGATCCGCTCCGTCCCCTTCCTCGTCGCGACGTAGACGATGCCCGGCTTCTCGGCCTCGACGACGCGCTCGATGAGCGTTCGGTCCTTCGTCCGCTCGTCCGGGAAACGCTCCACGCCCAGCCAGATGTTCGGTCGGTCGAATCCGCGGACGACGACGGCCGGGTCCCGCATCCCCAGCCGCTCGACGATCTCGGCACGGACGGGCGGCGCCGCGGTCGCGGTGAGCGCGAGCACGGGCGGGTGACCGAGCGCGTCGATGGCGGCGCCGAGCCGGAGGTAGTCGGGCCGGAAGTCGTGCCCCCAGTCGCTGATGCAGTGCGCCTCGTCGACGACGAACAGTGACGGCGGCGACTCCCGGAGCCGGTCGATCGTCTCCTGCTTCGCGAGCTGCTCGGGCGAGAGGAACAGGAATTCGGCGTCGCCCTCGGCGACGTCCTCGAACGCCTCGCGGTTCTCGCCATCCCTCTGCGCCGAGTTCACGGCGACGCCCTCGCCGACCTCGGTTTCCTCGAGCGCCTCGAGCTGGTCCCGCTGCAGCGCGAGGAGCGGCGAGACGACGACGGTGGCTCCCGGGACGTGCATCCCCGCGAGCTGGTAGATGGCCGACTTGCCGGAGCCAGTCGGCATCACCGCGAGCGTGTCGCGCCCCTCGAGGACGCCCGCTATCGCCTCCTCCTGCCCAGGGCGGAGCTTCGTGAAGCCGAGGCCGCGACGGGCGAGCGTGCGGACGCTCGGCGCGTCATCGGGAGCGGATCGGGCAGGCGCGCTCAGGTCGACGTCCCTGCTATCGACACCCCGGTGTCCCTGCGGCGCCTGGATGTCCGCTCACACCACCAGCTCCTCGGGCTCGGGCATCTCAATGCGCGCAACCGCCGAGGAGAGCCGCCCCCCGGACCTGCCCGGGGGCCGCTCTCCCGGCTGCGTCCGGGTGCGCCGAACGTTGATCCTTCAGTCTCTTCACCAGTTCCTGAGCGATCCATGCCGCGCAGCTCGCGCACACCGGCGCCCGGGGGAGTTGACGTGTGCTGACACCTGCGGAGCCGCCGCCCAGATCACCACGCGTTTCCCCATGGCCAGAGGCTAGCCGCGGCGGTAGCAGTCCGCCCGTACCGTCACTACCGGGGCTCTCTCTGCGCCGTTGCAGGTGACGTCGATGTGCAAGGCGGAGGGTACGGTCGCGACGGGCGGTGAAGGGGGGCTTAAGCTGACGACGGCGACGCTCGATGGCACACGAACGATGGGACTCCAGCGCGAAGTGGAACAGGGCGGATGACGAGGACGATGGATGCCCGGCAGCGGGCGACACGAGCGCGGACGCGACGAAGGTGAGCCGGGCAGGATGACGCCACTCCTTCGCGCCGTCATCGGGCTGTCGACGCTTGTCGTGTTGGCCCTCGCCGCGGTGCTGTTCCTGCCGGGCCGCGGCGCCGTGCACGGTCAGGAGGCCCAGGAGGGCGCAGGCCAGGTACAGCAGCTCGAGTCGGGCGCACAGCTGTACGTCCAGAATTGCGCGTCGTGCCATGGATCGAATGGTGAGGGCGGACCCAACGGCCCTTCGCTCGTCGGTGTCGGGCCTGCCAACCTCGATTTCCAGATGTGGACCGGTCGGATGCCGCTGGCTGCTCCGAACGAGCCGGGGTACCGGCAGGAGCCGACGCTGACGGAAGCGCAGAGGAATGCGATCACGGCGTACGCCGTCCAGAACTTCGCTGGGCCTCAGCCCGCCATACCCCAGGTCGCCTCGTCCGGCGATCTCCGGCTGGGGTGGGAGCTGTACGTCAACAACTGCGCCGCGTGCCACGGCCCGAGCGGGGCCGGCGGCGCGATCGGTGCGGGCAACGTCGCCCCGCCGCTCAACGCGGTGGACGCGGTCAGGATGGCCGAGGCGACGATCGTCGGACCGGGGACGATGCCGGCGTTCCTCTTCCCGCCGGACCAGCTCGCGGCGCTGACCGCGTACGTGACCTTCCTCCAGACCGCGCCTTCGCCGGGCGGCATCTCACTCGCCGGCGTCGGCCCCGTGCCCGAAGGGTTCATCGCTGGGATCCTCGGGCTGGGCGGTCTCGTCGTCGTCGCGCGCTGGGTCGGGCGGAGGCACCCTTCGTGAGCGACATGGACCGCCCGACCGATGGCGGGCCCGCGGGCCCGAACGACGGCGGGAACAAGCACGCGCACGACCGCCCGAACGACCCGGCCGCCGGGACGCCGGTCGACGAGGGGGCCCGCGGTGCCGATCATGTGCAGGCGCTCGCGAGCCGGCCGCCTTCGGCGGAGGCACGCGGCCGGGAGCGACGCACCGAACTGACGGTCGCGGCGTCGTTCGGCGTGACGATGCTGTCGGGCTTCGCGTTGCTGGCGCTGTATGCGCTCGGCGGCAACCCGCAGCTCGAAGGCGTGCTGCTCGCGCTCTGCCTCGGCGCGCTGGGCGTCGGGATCGTCATCTGGGCTCACGACCTGATGCCCGTCACGATCCTAGAGGAGCCGCGCAAGCGTCTCGGATCGGACCCGACCCTGGTCGCGTCGTTCACCGACTCGCTCCAGGACGAGGCCGGATTCAGCCGTCGCACGCTGCTCGTGCGGATGCTGCTCGGCGCCTTTGCAGGACTGGGCGCCGCGCTCGCGGTGCCCGTCCTGTCGCTCGGGCCGGCTCCGGGCGAGACCCTTTACCGGACGCCGTGGCGGCAGGGGTCGCGCGTCGTCGGCACGAACGGGGAGCCGGTGCGCGCGGACTCACTGCCGGTCGGAGGGGTACTGACGGTGTTCCCGGAGGGACACGCTGGCAGCGCGGACGCGCAGACGCTTCTCGTCCGGGTCCAGCCGCAGCTCCTCGAGCTGGGTCCGGAGGCGTCGGGCTGGGCGCCGAGCGGTTACGTCGCCTACTCCAAGCTCTGTACCCACGCGGGGTGCCCGGTCGGGCTGTACCGTGCCGGGACGCACCAGCTCGTCTGCCCCTGCCATCAGTCGACGTTCGACGTCCTCCGCGGCGCCGTCCCGACCGCGGGCCCAGCCGCGCGCGCGCTGCCACAGCTCCCGATCGCGCTCCAGCCGGACGGTACGTTCGTCGCTCTGGGTGACTTCCCGGAGCCCGTGGGACCCAGCTTCTGGAACATGGGCGTATGAGCCGGAGCGAACGCGGGAAGGTCGCTCCGTGAGGCTACCGTTCGTGCGCCGGCGCCGCGCTCCCGATGCGCTCGACCGCCGGCCGGACCCGTCCCCCACGCCAGACCCGCGCTCGCAGGGACGCGAGGAGGACGAGGAGCCGAGCGAGCTCGACCGAGTCGTGGGGTGGTTCGACCAGCGGACGGGGGCGGCAACATATGCGCGGACGGCGTTGCGGAAGGTCTTCCCCGACCACTGGTCGTTCCTGCTCGGCGAGATCGCCCTGTTCTCCTTCATCGTGCTCGTGGCGACCGGGACCTTCCTGACGTTCTTCTACATCCCTGACGCGCGGCCCACCGTCTACGAAGGCCCGTACGCACCGCTCTCCGGCCAGGAGGTCTCTGCCGCGTTCGAGTCGGTGATGCGGCTCAGCTTCGAGGTCCGGGCCGGGCTCGTCATGCGCCAGGTCCATCACTGGGCCGCGCTCGTGTTCGTCGCGGTCATCGTGTTGCACGCGGCGCGCGTGTTCTTCACGGGTGCGTTCCGGCGACCTCGGGAGCTCAACTGGCTCATCGGCTTCGGGCTGCTGTTCCTCGCGCTCGGCGAGGGAGTCACGGGCTACTCGCTGCCCGATGACCTGCTCTCCGGGACCGGCCTCCGGATCATGTACTCAGCGGTCCTCGGCATCCCGTTCGTCGGGCCGAACCTCGCGTACCTCATCTTCGGCGGCGAGTTCCCCACCGAGGGGCTCATCAGCCGCCTGTTCGTGTTCCACGTGATGCTGCTGCCCGGGCTGCTGATCGGTGGGCTCGCGACCCATCTGGCGCTCACGTGGCTCCAGAAGCACACCCAGTTCAAGGGCGGCCGCGCCACCGAGCGCAACGTCATCGGCCCATCGCTGTGGCCGGTCCAGGTGTTCAAGTCGGTCGGCCTGTTCTTCCTCACCGCCGCGCTTCTCGCGTTCCTCGGCGGCATGTTCCAGATCAATCCGGTCTGGTCGTACGGGCCCTTCATCCCCTACGTGGCAAGCGTCCCCGCGCAGCCGGACTACTACGTCGGCTGGCTGGAAGGAGCCCTCCGCCTCGCCCCGGCGTTCGAGCCGGTCATCCCGATCGTCAACTGGCGGATCCCGTCCACCTTCATCCCGGGCGTGCTCGTGCCCGGGCTGCTGTTCGGCCTGCTCATGCTGTGGCCGTTCCTCGAGGCGAAGTTCACGCGCGACAAACGGGAACACCACCTGCTCGACTGGCCGTGGGAGGCGCCGGTCCGGACGGCCACAGGCTTCGCCATCCTCGCCTTCTTCCTCATCCAGACGCTCGCCGGCGGGAACGACGTGCTGGCGGTCTTCTTCAACATGCAGGTCGAGACGCTTACGTTGATCTTCCAGATCACGCTCGTCGTGCTGCCGGTCGTCACGTGGGTCGTCGCGTATCGGCTGTGCGTGGAACGGCAGCGGGCGGCGGCACACCCCGAGGCGGAAGCTCCGATGGGGGGAGTCGCGCTGAGGCGGTCCGCTCTCGGCGGCTTCGAGGAGGTCGAGGAGGCGTGAGGCAGCGGCCGGTCGGAGCACGACCTGGTCGGGACGGCGGTCTCCACGGACATCGCCGTGACGGGCCGGCTCTTGTCGCCGCGCTCGCCGCCGGGTTCCTCGCCTCCGGATGCCTGCCGCAGTCGGCGACCGTGCAGTCAAGGGGGATCGCTGATCTCTACGTGGTCTTCCTGGCCATCGGCGCCGTGGTGATGGTCGCGGTGTACGGGCCACTGACGTGGTCGATCCTTCGCCATCGGCGGCGCGATGACACGCTGCCGGAGCAGGTGCGCGGGAACGCCCGGCTCGAGTTCATCTGGACGGCGATCCCGGCCGTGACCGTCGTCGCCCTGTTCGTCCTGACCTTCATGGCCCTCGCTCGAGCCGACGCGGCGCCCACACCCGAGACCGAGACCGGTGGAGGAGGGGTGCAGCCCGGAGCGCAGGGCGGCCAGCCGCTCGCGCTCGCGGTCGAGGCGTTCCGCTGGGGCTGGACGTTCAGCTACCCGAACGAGGGCATCACGATGAGCGGCGTGACCGGTACCGCGCCGGAGATCGTCGTGCCGGTCGGCCAGCCCGTCCAGGTCACGCTGACCGCCGCGGACGTGGAGCACGCGTTCTACGTCCCTGCATTCCTGTTCAAGCGCGACGCGGTCCCCGGCCGGCCGTCGACCTTCTTCCTCACCGTCGAGCGACCCGGCTACTACGGCGGCCAGTGCGCCGAGTTCTGCGGCACGTACCACTCGCAGATGCCGTTCGGCGTCCGTGCCGTGCCACCGGCCGAGTTCGCGTCGTGGCTCCAGACGCAGCGTGGGACGCAGCCGTGACGACGGCGGAGCGCGCGATCCCCGTCAACCGGCCTGCTGTCGCGCACGGACTGACCGACTGGTTGACGACCACCGACCACAAGAAGATCGGTTTGCTCTACATCAGCACTGCGTTCGGCTTCTTCCTGCTCGCCGGGGTGCTCGCGCTGGTGATGCGCGCCGAGCTCGCGACGCCGGGCCTTCAGTTCGTGGACCTGGAGACGTACAACGAGCTGTTCACGATGCACGGCACGCTGATGATGCTGCTGTTCGGGACGCCGGCCTCGGCAGCCTTCGCGAACTACCTCGTGCCGCTCCAGGTCGGCGCGGCCGATATGGCGTTCCCGCGGCTCAACGCACTGTCGTACTGGCTGTTCCTGTTCGGCGGGCTCATCCTGGTCTCGGGATTCATGACCGTCGGTGGGGCCGCGAACACGGGCTGGACCGCGTACGCCCCGCTGAGCGACCGGATCGGCGCACCGAGCGCCGGGATGGACCTGTGGATCGTCGGGCTCGCGCTGACCGGCGTGTCCGCGATCCTCGGCGCGCTCAACTTCATGACCACCATCTACGCACGACGAGCACCGGGGATGACCATGCTCCGGATGCCGGTCTTCACCTGGACCGTCCTCGTCACCTCGACGCTCATCCTGTTCGCCTTCCCCGCCCTCACGGCGGCCCTCGCGATGCTGTTCCTCGACCGCAATCTGGGCGCCTCGTTCTTCGACCCGACCCGCGGCGGTGATCCCGTGCTGTGGCAGCACCTGTTCTGGTTCTTCGGGCACCCGGAGGTCTACATCCTGATCCTGCCGTTCTTCGGGATCGTCTCCGAGGTCATCCCCGTGTTCAGCCGCAAGCCGTTGTTCGGGTACCGCGCGATCGTGCTCGCGACGATCGTGATCGCCGCGTACTCGATGACCGTCTGGGCACACCATATGTTCACGGTGCCGGGCGTCTCGCTGCCGTTCTTCAGCCTTGCGACCTTCGTCATCGCGGTCCCGACCGGCATCAAGTTCTTCAACTGGATCGCGACGATGTGGCGCGGTCGGCTGACGTTCCCGACGCCCATGCTGTGGGCGGTCGGGATGCTCTACGTGTTCCTGACCGGGGGCATCACCGGCGTGATGCTCGCGTCGCCTCCGATCGACTTCCACCTCCACGACACCTACTTCGTCGTTGCACACATGCACAACGTGCTCGTCGGCGGGACCGTCTTCGCGCTGTTCGCGGGCATCTACTTCTGGTTCCCGAAGGCGACCGGACGGTTCCTGGGCGAGCGGCTGGGAAAGCTCCACTTCGCGACGTGGGTCGTCGGCTACAGCCTCACGTTCCTCCCTCACCACGAGCTGGGCGCCCGCGGCATGCCGCGCAGATTTGCCGACTACCCCGCAGAGGCGGGGTGGACGGAGCTGAACCTGATCTCCACCGCAGGAAGCCTGCTGCTCGGACTCGGCACGATCCCGTTCCTGCTGAACGTCATCCTGGCGCTCCGGAGGGCGCCGACCGCCCCCGACGACCCGTGGGGCGGCAATTCGCTCGAGTGGGCAACGAGCTCGCCTCCGCCGCACCACAACTTCCGCCGTCTGCCGCCGATCCGCTCGGAGCGGCCGGTCTTCGACGAACGGATGGGGGCAGAGAGCAGGACACGGGACGTCGGCAGCGTGAACGATGCCTGAGGAGGTCCGCTTCTTCGCTCGTCTCGGCGGCTACGGCGTGATCATCGCGATCGTCTACTGGATCGTCAGCCGAGAGCCGATAGGGACGGTCGTCCTGGTCGGGTTCGGCGCCGGGATGGGGTTCGTGAGCGTGATGCTGGCCCTGGCCGTGCGGCGGACAGGGCGCGGCCGGGTCACGGAGCCGCTGTGGCGACTACCAGCCCTCCCCAGCCGCGAGGCGGAGGAAGGAGCGTTCATCGATGAGGAGGCGAGGCTGCCCGGCGCGAGCTTCGCGCCGCTCGAGTTCGGCCTGGGCATCGGCCTCGCGGCGCTCGGCCTCGTGCTCGGCCCGTGGCTCTTCCTCGCCGCAGCGGCGCCCCTGGCGGTGGGCGGCCGTGACTGGCTGCGGGGGGTGGTGGAAGAGCATCGGGCGGTCGCGGGGGGCGATCGCGACGGAGCTCACTGAGCGAGCGGAGTTGGAGCAGATGGAAACGCGTCGGAACCTCCTGTCCCCGGGCTGGCTGGACGCGGTCCTCCCGCCGGACGTGCGCGCGCATTTCCGGAGCGGCAGCCGCGACCAGCTCATCGCGGTACGGCCCTCATCGACCACTGGATCCGGCGACTCGGTGGCGACCGCGCCGAGCCCGAGGACCCGACCGGCACGCCGCGGGAGACGATCAGGATCGAGTAGCCCCGGCTCTAGGGGACGAGTCGGACTTTGACGATCCTCAGGTGCTCCGCGCTCCCATCCTTCGCGGACTCCGCCCAGACCGTGACGCTGCCCGCCTGCGGCGCATCGACGTCGAACGGCAGTGCGATCGAGAAGTCGCCCCAGCAGCCGGTCCCGCAGGTCGCGGTCACGACCTGTGAGGCGAGCCTCCGGCCGTCTTCGTCGGCAAGCTCGACCTGGAACGTCGCCTCGAAGACGTTCGCCTTGCCGGTGATCCGGGCGGGGGAGTCGAGAGGAGCGCCCCAGCCCGGCTGATCCACGAAGATCCACGGCAGCTGCGCCACGTAGTCGTCGCGGCGGGCCGGGCGGTCGAGCGCCGTGCCGTCGCCCGACACGATGCTGATGGGCTCGCCGTCGAGCTCGAACCGGACCGCGTCGACGGTCGGGAACTGCGTGAGCGTGAACACGACCTGGGCGAGACGCCCCCTGATCGACGCGGAGTCACCGCCCGCCTCGAACTCGCGCGAGAGGTCGACCGTGGCGATGCCGTCGCGGATCGCGAGCCCGAGGAGGAGCGTGTCGGGCGGGATCTCCGAGGTCATCGGCGGGTGGAGGGAGCGCTCGATCCGATCCGGTCCCGCCAGCAGTTCCATCATCGCGGCGCCGGCGACGGCGAGCGTCCGGGGCACTTCGCGATGGACGGACACGAGCGATCCTTCACCGTCGCCGCTCGGGCCGAGGAAGAAGTAGACACGGAGCCCGATCGTGTCCGGCCGGGTCGTCCGCGCCGGCGTCGGACTCGCCGTAG
>JADDQH010000034.1 GCA_016781485.1 Chloroflexota bacterium
GGCGACCGCTGCCGCTCCGACCCCGACCGCTACCGCGTCCTCCGAGTCGCCGTCCCCGACAGAGGGGGTGGCGTCGGCGACCGCTGCCGCTCCGACCCCGACCGCTCGTGCTTCTGACGACTCCCACGTCTCCTCGTCGTCCGCCCCATCCGACCGTCCTTCTACCACCCCCGACGAGGGACCGGATGACGCCGAGGGGACACCTGTCCCCGCGGGCACCGAGGCGCCCGTCAAGGGTTCCCGCTCGACCGACTCCCCGGTAGCGACGGCGAGCGCTCGCAGCGCCTCGACGGCACCGAGCGGTGGTGGCGGGAACGTACCGCCGGCGACGCCGCAGGCGAGCCCCACGTGGGCGGATCCTGCGGGCTCCAACGGGACGGACGCCGAACCTTCGTCGAGCGTCTTCGTCGACCCATCGCCCGCGCCGACGCGCCCGGCCGTCTCATTCCGGCCGTCGGCCGAGGCAAGCGGCAGCGACGGAGGCAAGCACGCGAAGCCGATCTTGACCGGAGTCCTGGCCGCCGGCGCGCCGGCGGCGTGGTCGTTCGACGGCCAGATGCTCGCGTTCAGCGCGATGCCAGCCGACCGAAGTCACGGACCGGACATCTATGTGTGGCGGCCAGGTCAGGAGCGGGCGAAGCCGTTGACCTTCGACCACCGGACGTACTTCGGCTCGTGGTCGGGGTCTCGCATCGTCGCGAGCCGGCTCGCACCCTCCTCGCCCGCGGAGGATCTGGAGGCCATCCAGGCGAAGACGCTTCTGCTCGACCCCGCGACGGGCCAGGAGCAGATCGTTCCGGAGCCATCGATGTGGCTTCCGGTGGTGGACCCGAAGGGACGCTTCGTCATCTTCTGGCGCGGACGGCTCGTGCAGGACGACGCGATGGCAAGACCCGTGAGCGGTGGTCTCTACCTGGGCGACTGGCGCCGTCTGCGGCACGGATCGGGCGCGGAGCTGGAGGCGGCGACGCCGCTGGTGCCTCTCGACCCTGACCGGAACGAGGGACTCGACCCGGTCCTCGACTGGCAGGTGCAGTGGGCTGAGGACGGCACCACGTACGGCGTGTGGGTCGCCGAAGGCGAGGGGTCGCCGGCGTGGGGACGGCTCTCCGTGCTCGCGGTCGACCCGGCGACCGGGCGGATAGACGCAACGGCACCTCGGCTGGAGTCCGTTCTCGCCCGGCGATCGTTCTCGCTCGGCCTCGACCGTGTCATGTGGGTCGGCGCGAGCGACCAGGACCCCGAGGGCGAGCTGCGCGTGCGGATCTGGGGACGCAACGGCAACGGTGACCTGCGCATCACTGACCCTACCGAGGGGATCCCGAGCTTCTGACGGACCCGCCGGATCGCGGTCGTGCTTCGCTCTCGCTCGCGCCGGCCAAGAGCGCGAGGCAACGGGCGTGCGGCTATCCTGACGCCGGTCTTCGACGCCACGGAGGGTGCTTGGTGGAGGCGACGAGTCGGTGACGGCGCGCCGGATCATGACCGCGGATGAAGTCCGTCGCGCGCTCGTCCGGATCAGCCACGAGATCGTCGAGAAACACGGAGGGACCGACGGCCTCGCCCTCGTGGGCGTGCAGCGCCGCGGCGTGCCGCTGGCGACGCGGCTCGCCGACGCGATCGAGGCGCATGAGGCCGTCCGCCTCCCCGTCGGCACGCTCGACATCACGTTCCACCGCGACGACCTTGCACTCAGTCAGCGTCAACCGGTGGTGCGCGGGACAGAGCTCCCATTCGAGCTCGCGAGCCTCACGCTCGTCATCATCGACGACGTCCTGTACACGGGACGGACCGTGAGGGCGGCGATGGACGCGCTGATGGATCACGGCCGGCCCAAGGCGGTTCGGCTCGCCGTCCTCGTGGATCGCGGCCACCGGGAGCTGCCGATCCGCGCCGACCACGTGGGCAAGAACGTCCCGACGTCGCGCGAGGAGGTGATCAGGGTGCACCTCAAGGAGGTCGACGAAGGCGAGGACGAGGTCGTGATCGAGCGGCAGAGCGATGACGGCGCCGAGAAGTCGGACACAGAGCCTCGGCGTGGTGCCGGCGCGAACGAGGCAGCGAGCTGGGGGACGTGACGGAGGCTGGCGAGCCGCTGGACTCGCTGCCGGGCTGGCCACGACACCTCCTCGATGTGGCGGGGATGAGCCAGGTGGCGGTGGAGGAGGTGATGCGTCGAGCCGACGAGATGGCCTCCGTTCTCGCGCGCCCCACGGCGCGCCTCCCGACACTCCAGGGCAGGCGCGTGACGATCCTGTTCTACGAGGCCTCCACCCGGACACGAGTCTCGTTCGAGATCGCCGCCAAGGCGCTCTCGGCAGACGTGGTGAACATCACGGTCGCCGGCAGCTCGGTGACGAAGGGTGAGTCGCTCATCGACACGGTCAGGACCATCGAAGCGCTCGGTTCCGATGTGCTGGTGCTCCGACACTCGCGGAGCGGCGCCCCATACCTCGCCGCGCAGCATTTCGGCGGGCACATCGTGAACGCAGGAGACGGCTGGCACGCGCATCCCACGCAGGCGCTGCTCGACCTGTACACGCTGCGACGTCATCTCGGGGGCAAGGGCGGCTTGCGCGGACGCAAGATCGTGATCCTCGGCGACATCCTCCATTCGCGGGTGGCCCGGTCGAACGTCTGGACGCTGACCGGCGCGGGCGCCCACGTCTGGCTCTGCGGCCCCCCGACGCTGATCGCGGGATTCGAGGGGTGGGCACGTGCGATGCGGATCGGAGATGCCGCATCCCCGGCTTCCGACGCTTCAGCACGTGGCGAGCTGTCCGTCACATCCGATCTCGACTGGGCGCTCCGAGAAGCGGACGCCGTGATGTGTCTGCGCCTCCAGCGCGAGCGTCAGGAGGCGGGGCTCCTCCCCTCGCTGCGCGAGTACAGCGCTCGCTACGCGCTGACGGCCGAGCGGCTGCGGCTCGCACACCCGGAAGCCGTGGTCCTCCACCCCGGGCCGATGAACGAAGGGACCGAGATCGCGCCGGAGGTCGTGACGAGCGACCGCTCGCTGATCGGCGAGCAGGTGGCGAACGGTGTCGCCGTCCGGATGGCGCTGCTCTCGCTCATGTCCGCCCAAGCGTGACTCCCCCTGATGCCGCCGAGGGACTGCGCCGCGGCGACCGCGTCGAGCGGCTCGAGATCGGCGACGCCTGGCTCGTCGAGCCGTGGTCGGGGCGCGAGGGGCGGGCGTGCGTCCGCGTGGAAAGCGGAAGGGTCGTGGGCGTGGAATGGCTCGACGGGTCGGGACCCCGAGGCGGCGACGGGGAGCGCGAGCGCGTCGAGCCGAGTCACGCTCGCGGGATCCTCGTCCTGCCCGGGTTATTCGACCTCCACGCGCACTTCCGAGAACCGGGAGGGGAGGAGGCCGAGACGATCGCGTCGGGGCTGGACGCAGCCGGGCGCGGCGGGTTCACCCGGGTCTGCCTGATGCCGAACACAGAGCCTCCGGTCGACTCGGACGCAGGAGTGGCACGAGCCCGAGCCGCCGCGGAAGCGTCCGGCTCGCCTGTCGCCGCCTACGTTCTGGGGACGTCGACGCGAGGGCGAGAAGGCCGCGCACTGTCACCGATGGGAGAGCTGACGGAGGCCGGCGCCGTAGGGTTCAGCGACGACGGATCACCCATTCCCGATCCCGCGCTATTGCGGAGCGCGCTCGCGTATGCGGCGGGACTCGGTCGCGTCGTGATCGAGCATCCGGAAGAACGCCGGCTGACGTCGGGTGCCGAGGCGCACGAGGGCGTCCCGTCGATCATCCTGGGGCTCAGGGGGTCGCCCGCCGCGGCCGAGAGCGGAGCCGTGGCAGCGGCGCTCGCGGTGCTCGCGGAGGTCGTCCGGGACGCACCCCCGGGCGCCACACCGCGGCTCCACCTCACCCACCTGTCCACGGCTGCGTCCGTCGAGCTTGTGCGCCGCGCGAAGGCCGAGCGGCTTCCGGTCACGTGCGACGTGACGCCGCACCATCTGGCGCTCCACGACGGGTGGCTGGGCGGCGATCGGCGGTTCGCGTGGGAGGCGGCGCAGCGTCCCTGGGCGGGTGAGCCCGCGGCGGCCCTCCCGTACGACCCGGCGACGCGTGTGAACCCACCGCTCCGGTCGCCCGCGGATGCCCTCGCCCTCGCGGCCGGCCTCGTCGACGGGACGGTCGACGCGATCGCGACCGACCATGCACCCCACCGGGAGATCGATAAGTCCGTGGAGTTCGGGGATGCCGCGAACGGGATCAGCGGCATCGAGACCGCCGTCGGGCTGCTGCTCCACGCCGTCGACGCGGCGATCCTCGACCTCATGACGGTCGTACGCGCGCTCACGACGGGGCCGCGGCGCGTACTCGGGCAGGCGGTGGCCCCGCGACAGCTAGGAGGCGATGCCCATCGTGCGACGGCTACGCGCGACGGTCCGTTCACGGCCGGTGCCCTCGCCGACCTCGTCGTGATCGACCGGATGGAGCGATGGACGGTGACGCGAGAGTCGCTCGCGTCCAGGGGAAAGAACACGCCGCTCCTCGGCCGACAGCTGCCCGGCCGGGTACTGCTGACGGTCGCAGGTGGACGTCTCGCCTATGCCGACCCCCAGTTCCTGGCGGCCGACGGCACCACTTGAGCGGGTCGCAACCGCAGCACGCGGAACGTGTTCCCCCGTCGCGCTGCTGGCCGGATCCCGAAGGTGCACGACGGGATCCGCTGATGACCGCATACCACGACCAGGAATGGGGCGTGCCCGTCCACGACGACGTCGCACTATTCGAGCGGCTGGCGCTCGAGTCGTTCCAGGCCGGGCTCTCCTGGTCGACGATCCTGCGCAAACGCGACGCGTTCAGACGCGCGTTCGAGGGGTTCGACCCCAGCGTGATCGCGCGGTACGGCGAACGCGAGATCGTCCGCCTCCTCGCCGACGCCGGCATCGTTCGCAACCGCGCGAAGATCGAGGCGACGATCGGGAATGCCGCCGCGGTCCTGGCCATCAGGGACGGATCCGGTTCCTTCGACGCCTACCTCCACGAGTTCGTCCCCGAACCTCCCCGAACGCTCCCCGCGACGGCCTCGTCGCTGACCGACGTCCCGGTGACGACGCACGAGTCAGACGCCCTGTCGGCGGACCTGCGTGCTCGCGGGTTCCGGTTCGTGGGCTCTACGATCGTCTATGCCTTCATGCAGAGCGTCGGCCTCGTCGACGATCACCTTCCCCACTGTTACCGCTACGCCCGTGCCGCCGCCGTCAGGAGTGGGCCTGCAACCTGATCCGGTACCTGACCTCCTGCACCGTCTGGCCTTCGATGTCCAAGTCCTGCACGCACCCGTCGGGCGCCCATCCCCATCGCTCGTAGAAGGCCCGCCCTCGGGGGTTGTCAGCGAACACCCAAAGCATCGCGCTCTCGAATCCCGCCTCCCGCAGGCCGTCGAGCGCCCGCTCCATGAGCGCGCTTCCCGCTCCGCTCCCCCACGACCGCGGCTCGACGTACATCGTGTACAGCTCTCCGAACCCCTCGACGTCGGCGTCGCGGGTCGGTCCCGTGGTCGCGAAGCCGACCACGCGGCCGTCGGCCTCCGCCACCCACGACGCCACGCGCGGCGCAGGCTCCCGAAGGCCGGTCCGCCAGCCCGCTTCTCGCTGCTGGACGGAGAGGCGGGCGGGGAACCCCACCGGAAGGATCGCCGCATAGGCGGCCCGCCACGTCGCGACATGGATCGCCGCGATCGCGCGCGCATCCGCCTCTGTCGCCCGCCGGACGGTGACGTCGCCCATCACCTGCCCTCCTCTGCGCCGGGCCCTAGCATGACGACTGATGGACAGCTCCGACGAGCCACGCGGCGCCTCGGGCCCTCCCGGCACCCGGCGGTCAGATACCGCCGGACCCCCGCCCTCCGCTCGCCCCTTGTACAAGGGGGCACCGCTCGAAGCCGCGCAAGGGCCGGGGCTCGGGTGCTTCTGGTTCCAGGTCGTGGTCCTTGGCATCCTGCTCGTGCTGACGCCGATCCTCGTCATCAACCGGGCGCCGCTCTGGCTGACGGGGACGCTCCTGTTCGTGACCCTCGGGCTGCTGTTCTTCGCTGGTCAGACGGTGATCTTCCTGCTGCGACTCGTCGCCGCCGATCGCCGATCTCGGCGCCGCCCGATGAGGAGCGGCACGAAGACGGTCGGGGAGCTCGAGGATGAGACCGGAGAAGGACGCGAGCCCGGCCGTGAGCCGGATCGGTGAGCGGCGCGGCGCCTGCGGCGGTCTCATCGGGCCCAATGGCGCGGTGAACCTGTTGCGAACGACCACGTTCGCCGGGTACCACGAGGGCGTCGAGCACTACGTGACCTCGTTCGAGTTCGCCGGCGGAGGCGGAGCGTTCGGGTCGATCATCCCGCTGCCCGGGGTGCCGACGAACGTCGAGCGTGGCGGCGATTGGACGCTCCAGCGGCTGGACCTCGAGACGACACCGGCCGCGCGCGACGGCGCCGAGACGGCCGCAGGGCGTCCGGTCGGTGCCGTTGGAGGAGCGCAGGTCCTGCTCGAGACGACGATCGACGCGCTTGACATCACCGTCCTGAAGGGCGGCGGCGACGAGGTCGGGACGTGGGCGAAGCAGCACGGCTTCCGGCTGCCCCCGGACGCGCCCGAGGTGCTCGACTTCTACGCGAAGCGGAGCCCGATCTTCATGGCCGCCAGCTTCGACGCCGCCGCCGCTGCCGACCGCGGGCAGCAGATCGGGGATGGGACGCCTGTCCACCTCACGATCCCCACCCCGAACCCGTGGGTGCCGTTGCGGATCCTCGGGCTCGGCAAGGGTGCCCAAGAGCGCGTCGAGGCCGACGTTTACCTGCTCACCGATCGGAAGCCGACGCTGCTCCCCGCGGCGGACGCATCGGGCCTGTTCCTCGCCCACGACGAGCAGGCGACCGATCTCCTGCTCGACGACCTCCGCTCCGACAAGGGGATGAAGTGGGTGCCGGAGTCGGGCTGGCTCACGAAGCTCCGGATCGATGCGGAGGCGGGCGACCTGGACCACGACCTCGCGGTCGACGCGAGCGGGCAGGGGACCCCGTCGCGCCTGGCTGCCGGGCTCGAGCTGACCGACGACGGCGATGTGCTGACGGACGACCGTCCGGAGGCTGACGGCCGTGCGCCCGAGGGGGGATCCTCTCCGCTCGCGCCCGTCGGCGCGGCGTTGACTGCCCTCGCGGCGGCGGTCGCGGCTGCTGTAAGCATCACCCGATCCACGCTCGGCATCCGCTGAACAGTCAGCGCGGCGGTCAGGGGGAGGTGCACCCGGGATGACGAGGTCAGGGGGTCGCCCCCTCCTGCTGGTCGTTGCGCCGGTGATGCTGTCAGCATGTGGGGGCGCGGGCTCGGACGGACCGACGATCCGTCCCGTCGAGATACTGGTGCGCTACTCGCGGTTCGAGCCGGCTCTCATCACCGTCCGGCGGGGCGAGGTGGTGACGGTCACGCTCCGCAACGACGACCCCATCGACCACGAGTGGATCGTCGGCGGAGAGGCCGTCCACGAGGCCCACCGGAACGGCAGCGAGACCGAGCATGAAACGCGGCCGACGGAGGTGTCGATCCCGGCCCTGTCCACGAAACAGACGACCGTCACGTTCAGCGAGGCAGGGACGCTCTCGTTCATCTGCCATCTGCCGGGCCACGAGGCCTACGGGATGGTGGGGAGAGTGGATATCGTCGAGTGATGCGCCTGGCGGCGCCGGTCGCTGCGCCGCGACCGCCCCGAAGTCGTTCTCCTTCGCGACGAGAACGAGATGGAGCCGATGCGGGGTTCGGCGGCGCCGTGTCGTTGCGGTGACCGATGGGGTCGGACGATCGGAGGGAAGCTCGAGAGCAAGGAGGACGAGGGATGGCCGAACGGGATCGACAGGATCGTCACGACCGGGAGCCGGTCGACACCGACCGACTGAACGCAGGGATCGAGCGCGGCGAGGGGATCGGAGTGACCGGAGCCGCGGGCTTCGGCGGCTCGAACGAGAGCGGCCAGACGGCGGGGAGCGCTGGCGGCCCCGAGACCGGTGCCGACACACTGACCGGCGGCGGCGCCGGGATCGGTGGGTCGGAGATCGCCGGCGGCACGACCGGCGTCGGCGGCGGGTGGGACAACACGGAGGATGTCCTCCTCGACGCGGGCGTCGACCCGGCGTCCGCGTCGGATCTCGTACTCTCCGACGAGGGTACGGGCGGCACCGCCGAGGCTGCGGAGGCCGAACCGGCGGGTGGCAGAGGCCGCCCGGCGGGCGGTGCGGACTGGGCCGGCACGACGAGGAGCGGTCAGGTGGGCGAGAGCGGGATCATCGATCTCGACAGACCTGACTAGGAGATCTCCACCCACCGCCCCGACTGGCGGGTGGCCGCAGCGAGCGGGCTACGCCGGCGAGGACCGGCTGCTCGCGCGTCTCCACGTCACGCCGCTCGCGAGCGCGATCCCGGCGAGGACGAGTGCTCCCCCGACGAACTGGATCGACTCGACGCGCTCCCCGAGTACGACCGCGGCGCCGAGCGTCGCCGTGAGCGGGTTCAGGAGCAGGAAGGCGGATGAACGTCGGGCGTCGATCCGACGGACGCTGGCGAGGACCAGCAGCTGTGCCGCGCAGCTCGACAGGAGTGCAAGCCAGGCGAGCCCGAGGAGCGCACGGGGGTCGGGATCGGCAGGCAGCAGCGCGGCGGGCTCGATGACGGCCTCGACGATCAGCAGCCCGAGCCCCGCGGTCGCGAAGGTCGCCAGTGCGACCGGAGACCCCCTCAGCGCATACCGCTGCGACCAGCGTCGGGCGAGCACGAGATACAGCGCAAAGGAGACAGCCGCGACGAGGCCAGCGGCGATCCCCAGAGCCAGTCCCGGCGTCGGGCTCAATCCCGACAGGAGCGCGGTCCCGGCAAGAGCCGCGACGAAGCCGGCGAGTGCGCGCCGCCCTAGGGGCTCTCCGAGGACGAACGGGGCGAACAGCGCCGCGAGGACGGCGTACAGGCTGGCGACGAATGACGCGATCGTCGCGCCCGCACCGGCCACCGCGACGTTCATCCCCGCGATGAAGACGAGACCGCCGGTGAGCCCGAGGACGGCGAGCCGAAGAAGCCGCGGCAGATCCAGCCGCAAGGCCGATCCGGTCCCCGCGCCCGCCGCAGGCGCGACGAGGATCACGAGCACGATCCCCGCAGTGGCGAGCAAGCCGCGCCAGGCGGCCGCCGACAGCGGCGTGAACGAAAGGAGCGCCCAGCCCGTCGCTACGTAGGCAGTCCCGAACAGCACCGCGGCGGACGCGGCGAAGATGACGCCACGTCGCTCGTCACCCATCGATGAGCCGAGGAGGACGGGCGGGAACCCGGGTCAGGGAGCGTGGGTTCCGTGCCCGTTGCCCGGTTGGTGTCGCCCCGGCTCCGGCGCGCCGGACGCGTAACCCCGCAGCTCGTCGTAGCGCGCGACCTGCTCGGCACCAAGGAGTGCCCTGGTCTCCAGATGCGCCCGCAGGTGGACCGCGCGTAACCGGCCCTCTACCTCTGCGGCCGCGCTCGTCAGCTCGCTCAGCCGCCGCTCATCGATGGCGCGGTCACCGAACGCCGTGTCCAGCTGGTGCTCGAGGTCTACCAGCCGTTCCCCGAGCCGCTTCGCCTCCTCCTGCATCCGTACACGCGTCTGCTCCACCCGCTGGCGTTGCTCCGGGGCGAGCCAGAGCTGGTCGGCGAGCTCCAGGACGTGCGTCGGACCGGGGTAGTGGTTGAGCTCCGCCGCGAGCGCGTACCCCGCGCCGCGGCCGGCCAGCAGATCCTCGACCTGCTCCGTCGACAGTGCCGCGATCGGTCGCTGCTGGAGCCCGGCGTACGGCTGCGATGGGTTCGGCGAGCCACTCGACATCTCGCTCGCCGAGCCGTCGTTCGCCTGTGGCATCTGGCAGCCCGCGAGAAGCGACAGCGCGAGGGCGGCCACGACGCGCACCGGACGGTGCGCGCGGCTACGCGCGTTCAGGCGACGACCTCCGGGGTTCCGTCGACCGCGCTCAGGAACGACCACCACGCATCGAGCGCGTCCTCGGTCGCGCAGAGGACCTCCGCCTCGTCGTCGCCCGCAAGCTCCTCCACCATCCGCCGTTCTGCGCCGGAGTGTTCGACGTCGAGCACTCCGTGCACCTTGAAGAACTCGAGCGTGCGGCTGTCCTCCGCCCCGTAGTGCTGCCGCAGCCCATCGATCTTGCTCGACGCGACCTCGGGCACCTGGCGCTCGTAGGCGTAGATCGCGGCGAGCCCGGCGGCGAGCGGCGCGGCGCGCGTCAGCTCGCGGTACGTCTGAAGGAGTCGTGCAGTCGCCTCGTTGGGCTCGGCCGAGCGCACGTCTTCTCGGTCCACGCCGATCCCCTCCGCGAAGCGGAGCCAGAGCTCCGCGTGGTTCTTGGCTCCGTGCTCCTCGTCCCAGAGATTGTCCAGGATCTGCCTCCGGATGTCCGGATCGTCCGAGCGGGTATGGAGCGCCGACAGGAAGCGCGGGAACGACGACTCGAAGGCGTAGTACTGGCGCGCGTACTCGTGGAGCGCCTCGTTCGGCAGCGTCCCCTCCGTCCACTTCCTGTAGAAAGGGTGTCCCAGCAGGTGTCGCTCGTCGATGAGCTGGTCGATGCGCGCCGCCAGGTCCATCCGTGTCTCCTTGTCCTGCCGCTGCGGTCGTCGTCCGCCCCAGAAACCTGAAGCGAGGCGGGCCGGGCGAGTGTAGCCGACGAGGACGCCTCTCTCGGTCTCGTCGGCCTCCTCCGTCTCGGCACGTCCCGTCGGTCGGTCCCTCGGACCCGTGCGCGACAGCCGCCCTTGCCAACACGCAAAGCGGCGCGCATAGTCGGGGCAGTCCCGGGAACCGCAGCGAAAGGAGGGCCGGGGCCGTGCACACGATCGCAGTGTTCCCTCCCCGTCTGTCGGACCTGCCTGAGGCCTCTGCCCTGCGCTGACGCTCCGGCCGTCGGGGATCCTGGTCCCCTGAACGTAGCCGCCTGGTCGCGCGCCGGGGTCGAGATCGACGCGGAGTTGGTCTTCGTCGATCTGTTGACGTATGCGTTCTGACCGTGGGCGTGAAGAGCCTGCGTCCCTGCAGTCGATCCGGTCACGGACAGGAGGTCACGGCGTGAGCGTCCGGTTCCCCGACGGCTTCCTGTGGGGTGCAGCCACCGCGGCGTATCAGATCGAGGGGGCGGTGCGTGAAGACGGCCGCGGTGAATCGATCTGGGATCGTTTCAGCCACACGCGGGGGAAGATCGAGAACGGTGACACCGGAGATGTCGCGTGCGACCACTACCACCGCTGGGCAGAGGACGTCGACCTTCTCGCCGAGGTCGGCATCAGCGCCTACCGCTTCAGCCTGGCTTGGCCGCGGATACAGCCGGACGGGCGCGGGCGCCCGAACGCCCTCGGCATCGCCTTCTACGACCGGCTCGTGGACCGGCTGCTGATGCGCGGTGTCACACCCGTCGTGACGCTCTACCACTGGGATCTGCCGCAGGCGCTCGAGGACCGAGGCGGGTGGCGCGTGCGAGAGACCGCGCATCGGTTCGCGGACTATGCCGAGATCGTGTCGCAGGCGCTCGGCGATCGCGTGCAGTGGTGGCTGACGCACAACGAGCCGCAGGTCGTCGCGATCGTCGGCCACTACCAGGGGCGTCACGCGCCGGGGCTGAGGGATCTAGGTGCCGCTGTCCGGGTCTCCCACCACCTGCTGCTGGCGCACGGCCTCGCCGTTCGCGCCTTCCGCGCGCGCCAGACGCCGGCTCGCATCGGGATCGCGCTCAACCTCTCGCCCGTCGAGGCGGTGACGGACCGCGAGGAGGATGTGCGCGCCGCGACGACGGCCGATGCACTCGGAAACCGTTGGTACCTCGACCCGCTCCTGAGGGCCCGCTACCCTGAGGAGGCGGTCGACCACCTGGCCCGACTCGGCGTCTCGATGGAGCACGTCGAGTCGGGCGACCTGGATGCGATCGCCCAGCCGATCGAGCTGCTCGGCGTGAACTACTACCGTCCGCTTTCCGTGCGCGCCGATCCGCGGGCGGAACTCGGATGGGCCGAACAGGACCCAGGCCCGGACGAGCCGACGACGGCCACGGGATGGCCGATCCGGGCGGACGGCATGGAGGCCCTGCTCGTGCGCCTGTCGCGCGACTATCCCGGCATCCCCCTGTTCGTCACCGAGAACGGCATCGCGCTCCGCGAGGAGCCGGAGCCGGACGCCGGGGTCGCGTCGACGACCCGGAGCGGATCGACTACCTGCGCAGCCACGTGGCAGCCGTCCACCGGGCGATCGAGGTAGGGGCGGACGTCCGCGGCTACTTCGTCTGGTCGTTCCTCGACCACTTCGAGTGGGCGCATGGATACCGGCCGCGGTTCGGGCTCGTGAGGGTCGACTACGGGACGCTGGAGCGGATCCCGAAGGCATCGGCGCACTGGTACGGACAGGTCGCGGGCTCTAACGAGCTCGCAGGTTAGCGGCGAGTCGTCACGGAGCCCGGGGCACTGCCACAAAGCCGTACCCCGAGGTACTCGCGAGGAGCTGCGCGAGGCGGGGCTTGGTCCGTGATCTCAGTGACCGCGAGCGACTCGAGCGTGACCTCCGACGGCAGGCGGCCGAGCTTGCCTCGAGGGACGAACGAGCCCACCTCGCGCGCGAGCTCCACGACTCGGTGACCCAGGCCCTGTTCAGCATGGGGCTCGAAACCCGAACCATCGAGCTCCTTCTGGCGCGCGATCCAGCGGCGGTCCCGTCGAGGCTCGCCATCCTGCGCGATCTCCAGCGTGATGCCCTCGGTGAGATGCGTTCGCTGATCTTCGAGTTACGCCCAACGACCCTGGAGGAGGATGGGCTGGTCAACGCGCTGCGCGCTCACTGCGCCGCGATTCAGGGTCGGATCGGCCTGGCGGTGGTCTTCGAGTCAGAGCTCGAGGAGCGCCTCCCGATCGACGTCGGGGACGCGCTGTTCCGAGTGGCGCAGGAAGCGCTCCACAACATCGTCAAGCACGCGGATGCGCGACAGGTCCGGGTCACGATCTCGGGCGGTGGCGGCACCGCTTCCCTGCGGATCGTCGATGATGGAAAGGGGTTCGACCAGGCGTCGGTGGACGACGGGCACCTGGGGCTGGCCGGGATGCGCGGGCGGGTGAAGAAGATCGGCGGCGCGCTCTCGATCGGGTCGGTTCCCGGCGCGGGTACGACGATCCAGGTCAGCGTCGGCACCGAGCGCAGGACCGAGCAGGAGTCGGCGGGCACGTAGGTCTTCTCCTGACTACGCGCGCATAACGCCGAGGATAGGCGGCGCAGGCATCGTCTCCCAGCCGAGCGACTTTACGCCGGCTGACGCAGTGCGCGGCGGTCGCGCGCCTTCGCCGCCTCGAGCTCCCGATCCTTGGGCGACGCCGAGGTGACCAGCTCGTCGAGAAGTCGCCCGGATGCGGCTGCGACGGCGTCGACCGCCCGCGCGAACGCCTCCGCATTCGCGCGCGACGGCTGCGCGAAGCCGCTGATCTTGCGGACGTACTGGAGCGCGGCGTCGCGTACCTCTTCCTCCGTCGCGGGCGGCTCGAAGTTGTAGAGCGCGTGGATGCTTCGACACATGCCCAGAGCGTAGCGTCATCTCGGCGGCTGTCGAGGCGGTGATCGGCAGTCATCCGCAGGGACGGGATCGTGGCGAGCGGCCGGTTTCGGCGTCCCATCCGTCGAGTGACCAGCGATGCCGGCCGGGAGCAGGTGCGTCACGGAAGCGACCGTCGGGACGGATGTCGTAAGCGGTGGTGGCGTGATGGCCGATGCGGTCGGGTCTCCCCCTCGCCCAGACTCGTCGATGACGAGCACGAAGACGCGGGGTCTCGCGGATCCGACAGGAAAGATCCGGGGCGTGTTGCGACTCGTGAGCAGGGACCGACGCTCCTTGACGGGCCGCTCCACGTCCGTGCATTGGCCGCGGATCCGCCGCGTGAGGGAACGGACGATGACGACTACATCCACTTATGAGAAGACGGCCCGACGCTGGATCGGCGGCAGCATCGCCGCCGTCCTCCTCGTCGTGCTCGCGGCCGCTCCCGCGCTTGCGGTCAGTTGGGGCTCGGAGACCCTGCTAAGCAGCACCATGACGCACAGGCCGGAGATCGTCCGGACGGGCGCGGCGAGCGCCCTCGTTATCTGGAAGGCGGGCGGATCCATCTACGCGCGCCGCACGAGCGACGCCGGGCGGACATGGACGTCGCCTGCGACGCTCGCGACCGGCGCGGGGATCGTGCCGGCGGTCTCGGCGTCGGCCCGAAGGTCGATCTCGCGTACGTGAAGCGCGTCACGGCCCCGGACGGCAGCGTGGCCTGGAGGCTCTTCTACCGGCGCAGCAACAATGGAGGAGCGACGTGGGGATCACCACGTGTGATGACGTCGGCCTCCTCGCAGGTCTCCGACCAGGATGTGGCACGGCACGCGGATGGGCAGGTCAGCATCGTCTGGACCGGCCTCTATTCCGGCCGGATCTTCATCCGAACGAGCATCGACGGCGGGAACACGTTCGGAACAGCACGCCTGGCGGCCCAGACGAACAACTGGGAACCCGGGCGGAAGATCACCTACCGGGGTGACACCGCGGTGGCCATCGGTGACGGCGTCCCTACCTCGCATACACGTCGGCGCGCGAAGTGCTCAGTGTTCGGCGCTCGCGGGATCGGGGCCCGACGTGGTCATCGCCGATCCGGCTGGGAACTGCCGGTGACGGTGTCTATAGCGTTGCCGTGGCGGGGAGCAGGGCGGTCCTCGGATACACGAGCACATCGGGGGACAGCGTGCGGGCGGTCTACCGACGGACTCTGGACCGCGGCACGACCTGGTCCGCCGCTCGTTCGGTCGTGTCTCTCGCCTCCGGCGAATTCAGCATGGGGCCGCGGTTCGCGTACCACGGAGGCGTCCTCACCGTGGTCGTCAAGTACGGGCGACCCGGTGCGTCGCCGGTCTGGCACCGGCAGAGCAGGGACTTCGGGGCGACTTGGTCGGCACGGACGAGGGTCAGTGTCGTCCACGGTGGACAACCCGAGCCGGAGGCGGCGGGCGTTGCGATCCTCGATGGCCGCCAGCTCGCCGTGTACAACGAGAACGGCGAGCCCGGGAACATCGGGCTCTGGGTGCGCCGGACGCAGTAGTGGCGACCCCCGTATGACGGGCGGCGACAGCAGCCAGGAGTGGGCCCGGTTCGGTTGGCGTCTCGCCACCGGGCCGGGCCCGCTTCCGTTTCAGGTGGCTGCTCATCCGGTCCGACGAAGAGTCGTCGGATCACAGAACGTGGGGTTGCTGGGGAGAACTCTCGCCGAGACCATCAGGAGCAGGCGACGCGTCCCCTGAGTCCAGCGACGCGCCGTCCATGTCCTCGCTCACGTGCCGGCCGTCGTACCTCGGCTGCGTCTCGACCGTGAGCGAAAACGCCGCGGCGGTCAGCGTGGAGCCGGACGTATCGGGCTGTACAAGCGGTACGTCGATCCGCTGCCTCCGGGCACGACGGGTTATCGTTCGCAACCGGAGCGGACCCACGCGGGCCGGTAGCTCAGTGGTTAGAGCAGGGGACTTTTAAGCCTACCGGCGTGAACGCTGTGGCACCGAGCGTGAAAGGCCGAGCGGAAGTGGTAGAAGAATCAGCTGTAAACATGCGTCACGAACGCTCGTAGCTCGTCTGGCGTGACGCTCCGAAACCCCGAGCTGGATGCGGAGCGGCGGGCAATTCCTTACGCGAGACGGGTCGGCGCCGGGGACCGAGGGCGAATCCTTCAGGGCAGAACTGCCCTCCTCTCAGCAGGTGTGGAAGTCACGTGCTGAGCGACAGCCAAGGGAGCCCGGCGTGCTGTCGGTCGCCGTTGCTGTCAGGCTACCTAGCGCGCAGCGTACGCCGCATTGCATACGCGAACAAACTCCGGATTCCGTCGAAGGTTCTCCCGCAGCTGCTGCTCAGCGGGAAGCTGGTCGTAGTTGAACGAGCTGCCTATCGCCGTCGCCGTCCTCTCGACCTCGGTACGGTGCGTAAAGCACCACGCCGCAGCCGCATCTGACAGCCCGGACGACGACGAGAGGGCAACAAGTGCGAGGACAAGCCCCCCGCGGCGGCAGCATCACCAGAGGGCGGAACGCGGAGCTAACGCCCGTTACGGCCGCCGCTCGAGTTCCCGCCGCGGTCTCAGCCGGAACGCCAAACTGAAACCCGCACGCCCCGCAAAAGGCCAGACTGCCCGTTCGTCCAGCGCCGCATCGCGGGCAGAACTTCGTCTCAACAGAGAGCGGCGCGTCGGCGGCGCGAGCGTGCGGGACTGGAGCAGTGGCGGTGATTTCACCCCGGTTCTCGGGACCGCCAGATGTGATGGCGAACAACGCGGCCAGGAATACGAGGAGAACAGCCCCCACGCGGCCGATGGCGAGCGGGACGACGAACGCGGAGGGCGTTGAGAAGGCAAGGTCGGTGCTCGAGTCCATCGTCGACGCCTACTCCTCGTAGCCGTCCCCTTCGTGTCTCTGCCGCTGGAACCAAACGCCGCAAGGTCACCCTCGCACGCACTCGCCGAAGGGTGGAGGTAGCCGTCGAGTTCGACTGGATGCCTGCGGGCGAGCTACGACTCGACAACGACGGCAGCGTCGGCTTTCCGCGGCTGCCGGACGCGCCCCGGCTGTACCGGTATCGCTTCCTCGGTTGGCCGAAACCACCATCTGATAGGCGAGGCGGTCAGCCTGCGGAAGAGGGTCGAGCTGTACCGCAGTCCGGGACCGACTCAGCCGACAAACCGCCGACTCGTCGACCATCTGGGCGCAGGCAGGCGAGTCAAGGTGAATCCTGTCCTGAGCGTGTCCTGCCCGTGGAAGCAGCGGAGCGGCGGCTGCGTGAACGCTACCGCACCGAGCGCGGCCGCGTGAGCGAGAGCGAGATAGCTCGCGACACCCCCAAGGGTCGCGCTCTGAGCTGACGTCGAAACGAAGGCAGCGGACCGTGACTGTCCGCTCTAGAGCAGCCCGGGCCGAGGGCTGGGCAATGTACAGAGCGACCGCGGCCGCGTCAGTAGTGCTCCCGGATGTACGCATACGCCCGGTCGTACAGCTCTCCGGTGGGGGGAAGGCCGCTACGTTTGAGGACGAGCCGGAGTTGGCGGCGCACCTCGCGGTCACCCGGTTGGCTCTCCTGCCAGCGCGTCCCACGGATGGGTCGGACGATGGCGTCGATGTCCTCCACGACCTTCGCGACGATGACCGGTACCCCCGGTGGTGCGTACTCCTCGAGTATCTGGGTGAGAGCACCGCGGTCCGGGTCCAGGACCTCGAACTCGTGCAGCCGCCCGTCGACCTCGGCACGCTCGGCCTCCACCACCTGTCGCGCCAGCTCCAGCAGACGCTTCAGGAATGCCACCGAGTCCATCGCGCCAGCGACGCGTGACCGTCGCAGCTCCTCTAGTCGCTCCGACAGCGTTCGCCAGACCGGGTGCGCGACCGGCCCGGCGAGCTTCCGGCGCAGGCGGCTCTCGATGGTGTCGAGCACCTCGTCCACCGTTGGCGGCTCCTGCGGCGTGAGCGGGGCAGAGACGGGACCGGGCAACAGCTCGAGTTGCCGCAAGACCTCGAACGTGCCCGCATCGATGGCGATGCTCTCTGCCTCGACGGTCGTCACTTCGACGCCCGTGATGTACTCGCCGATGAGCTCGCGGGTCTTCTCGCCCAGCCGGTGCCATAGCAGCCGGTTGGCGTCGACGGTCGGGGTGATGGAGGCGTAGATGCGGGCGAGCCAGCGGTAGTCGGCTTCAAGGGGGCGCAGGCGAGTGTCAGGCCACAGCAGCTCGAACAGCGATTCGCAGCGTAAGAACCGCTCCGCGAAGCTCGTCCGCTCCTCCTCCGTCGCGAGCAGCTCCTGTGCCTCCATAAGTTGCTCGTAGCCCGCCGTGGAGCGGTCGATGCCGGTGAATGGCGACATCGCGTTTCGGAGTACCTCCATCAGGACCGCGACAAGCTCATCCACCTCGGCCGGGAGCGCCCGCTTGTCCCCGGTGTCCCTAACCGCGACGGCCCTCGCCAGCTCTTCGCCCAAGCCGATGTAGTCGACGACGAGGCCGTGGAGCTTCTCCTGTCCGGTCGCAGGATTGGTCCAGCGACGGTTCGTGCGGGTAACCGCTTGGAAGAGCGTGTGAGCGCGGAGCGGCTTGTCGAGGTACATCACGCCCTCGACCGGGGCGTCGAACCCCGTGAGCAGCTTCGCCGTCACGATGAGGAACCGAAGCGGGTCGGCCGGGTCGAGGAAGCGGTCTCGGACCGCCTGCTCGGCTGCGCGGTCGCGGTCCCATACGCGCCACTCAACTGGGTCAGTCTTGGCGGTCGTCATCACTACTGTCGCCTCTTCCCCGGGCCCGAGGAGGCCGGTGATGGTCTCCTGGTACGCGACGCACAGCTCCCGGTCGAAGGCGACTACCTGCGCCTTCAGGCCGAGGGGCGCGACGCGTGCCCGGTAGTGGGTGACGATGTCCTCACAAACGGCCTGGATGCGCGCTGGCGTCCTCATGAAGGCGTCCACGCGGCTCGCCCGGCGGCCGAGGTATCCCCGCTGGTGCTCGTCGAGCGACTCCGCGTCCGCGAGCTCGATAAACGCCTCGTCGAGGGCCGCCTTGTCGAAGTGGAAGTCGACCAAGCGCGGTTCGATGTGGATAGGGAGCGTCGCTCCGTCCGCGATGGACCGCTCGACCGAATAGTGGTTGAGGACGCCGCCGGGGTCGGCGGGGTCGCCGAACGTCTCCCAGGTGTTGTGGTCGTCCGTGCTGATGGGCGTCCCCGTCAGCCCGATGAGCTTCGCGTTCGGGAGGGCAGCGCGCATGTCGGCGCCGAGGCGCCCCTCCTGCGTCCGGTGCGCCTCGTCCACCAGCACTACGATATTCGAGCGTTCGTTGAGGAGCCCAGCGTCCGCGAACCGAAAAATCGTGGTCACGAGGATGCCGCGTGTGTCCTCTCGTAGGAGGCGCGCCAGCTCGTCCTTCGTCTCCGCCACGGTCAGCCCCGGCAGCCCGACCGAGCTGAACTCCGATGCGACCTGCTCGATGAGGTCGAGCCGGTCTAGGACGACCACGATGGTCGGCGCATCGAGGTCGCTCTGCTGCCTGAGGCGGGCAGCCGCGAACGCCATCAGCAGTGTCTTGCCCGACCCTTGGTGATGCCAGACGAGCCCCTGACGCCTCTGGGGGTCACGGACGCGACGGACGATGGCGTCCACCGCCTCGACCTGTGGATACCTCGGGATGACCTTCTGCGTGTAGCCCCCAGAGGCCGAGGAGCGGCGGGAGTAGAGGGTGTAAGTGCGGATGATGTCGAGGAGCATCTCGGGCCGCAGCAGCAGCTCAGCCGACCGCAGGACCGCCGCGAGGCCGGGCAAGGGGAGCTCGTCCGTGGTGCGGGACCACGGCAGCCACATCTCCGGCGGCTGTCCGATTGCACCGTAGCGGAGCTCCCTGCCCTCGGTCGCGAACGAGAGCACGTTGGGCACGAAGAAGCCCGGCGTCTTCACCTCGTAGCCGTCGTGGATGTCGCTCGCAGCGTTCAGCCACGAGGTCGCTGCGCCGACGGGGGTCTTCGTCTCGCCGACGGCCAGCGGGAACCCGTTCACCCACAGCACGACGTCGAACCGCCGCTCCTCGGTACCTGCCCGATAGGTGACCTCCGTGGAGACCGCCAAGCTATTCGCTCGGGGTCGCGCGTAGTCAAGGAGCCGGACCGGCACGTAGTCCTCGGCGCCGACGAACCGAACGGTCTCTTGCCCGCGGAGCCAGCTCGTCATCCGGCGGTTTGACTCCATCAGCCCGTCGTCACGGACCGAGAGGATGGCGGCGCGCAGGCGAGGCAGCACCTCGTCTACGCGCTCGGGGCACTCGGCCAGCGCCGGGTTGAGCCGTCTAAGGGCTGCCGCAACCTCGGACTCGATGACGACCGCGTCGAGCGAGCGGCCGAGGTCCGCGTGGGCGACGAAGCGCCACCCGAGGTCTGGTTGCGTCATTCGCGCAACGAGCGCGGCCTGAACGGCCGTCTCGGCGATGCCGCTCATGCCGCCCCAACGACCAGGAAGCGGTCGTAGGCCGCGGGAAGTTCATTCTTGCCCGAGAGCAGGTCAGCGAGGAGCGCGCCTCGTCCCCGCAGCGACGCACGCCGCAGCGCGTCGGCCCTGCGGCTGACGCTCGTGACCGCGTCGAGAACCGCCACGGCGTTGTCCTGGCTTTCCAGCGGAGGGGCTGGCACAGGCACGCGCCTAAGTTTCTCCCCGGTTAGATGTTGGATGGTTAGGGAGCTCAGAAAGTCGGCAAGGAGGCCGTTCGCGGCCGCATACCTCATGAAGTGCATGAGGAAACGCGGCCGCAAGTTCGGCCCGCACCGTACTCGGTGGATGGCCTTCTGGAAGTAGATGCCAGGAAGGTCGCGCTCTAGAACTGCACACCGGCCCGCCTCTCCCCCTTCGCAGACGAGGACGTCTCCGGCGCGCAGAACTAGCTCCTCCCGCTCTGCATCGGTCAGAGGCACCGTCTTGAGTCCCTCGGTGCGGACCTCATCCCACCGAACGTTCACGTTCGCGAGGTACGGGAAAGACTCCCCCACGAGACGCTTCGAGTCGAGCATCTTCCCTAGGCGCGTTTCCGCTAACGCGCCCAGCTGTTGTCGGGGCCAACCTGACCCCTCTCCATCGAAGAGCTCCCGGAGTAGTGCGCCGTAGGAGGAGGAACTTGCGCTCTCTACGGAACCAATGGCGCGGGCGTAGTGGTCCACCGTCAGAACCAAGTCGACGATGCGCCTCTGCTCGGCGAGCGTCGGGAGAGTGACCACGATTTCGCTGAGCGATGAGAAAACCGCTCGCCGACGCCGCTCTATTGACCCTACCGAGACGACGTCGTACTCACGGATGAGTGCAGGCGACGTCAGGACAAGCCCGACATACTCCGTCGTCACGCCGGGGCGGGGTCGCAACACCTCGTACACCGGGGAGGTGATACAGGCTTCTTCGTACGCGCTCTGCGCGATGGCACCCTTCCAGAGCAGATAAGGGTTGTAGACGACGTCTCCCCGACGAACCACCTTGTACTGGCTGGTGTCATCCGCTGCGATGCGCTTCTTGAACTTGTCCACTTGCCGAACCAGCCCCGCACCCTCGGTACACGTCAGAATGGTCGGCTCCGGTTGGTCGCCGAGTCGCTCATCGGACCTTGCGACGATGTCGCCGATGGCCACGGAGGTCCACCCGTCACGCATATCCCGCCGCAGCCAGCCGCTCCGCCAGCCGGTCCTCCGCCTCATGCATCGCCGCCTGTGCCAAGGCGAGTTCGGCTAGGGCACTCTCGACATCCTCGGCTTCGCTGGCGACGCCCCGAATGTACCGACCGATGTTGAGGTCCCAGTCGTTAGCCTCGACCTCGGCCATCGGCACCAGCCGGACGGTCACCCCCTGCGCCCCATCCAAGTCAACGCCCGACCGATACGCCTCGACGATGGTGTCGACATCCACGGAATGCATGGTGTTTTGGTTCCGGCCCTTCGCGAACCGCTTCGAGCCGTCGACGAACAGGACGTACCCGCGTCGCTCGACCGCGCGCTCCGCTTTGAAGATAAGAAGGCACGCCGGGATGCTCGTGGAGTAGAACAGGTTCGGGGCGAGTCCCACCACGGCATCCAGGCGACCGCTTCGGAGCAAGCATTCGCGGATGCCCCCCTCCTGCCCTCCCCGGAACAGCACGCCATGGGGCATCACAACCCCTACCCGCCCCGTCTCCGGGTCCATCGACGCCACCATATGCTGCACCCAGGCAAAGTCTCCGTTCGACGCCGGAGGCACACCGCAGACGGCGCGACTCCACGGGTCGCGCGCCCACGTCTCGTGGCCCCAGTTCTTGAGGCTGAAGGGTGGATTCGCGATGACGATGTCGAAGCGCCGCAGCCGTCCGCGCTCGTCGAGGAACTTGGGGTCCCGGAGAGTGTCGCCGCGCAAGACCGTCACATCCTCAACGTCATGCACGAACAGGTTCATGCGCGCGATGGCCGAGGTCGTGAGGTTCACCTCCTGCCCGTAGAACCGCATCTGCCGCAGCGAACCACCCGCCTCGAGGACCTCGTTTGCTGCCTCCACGAGCATGCCGCCGGAGCCGCATGCTGGGTCGTAGACAGTGTCGGTAGGCCGAGGAGTCAGGATGCGGGTCAAGAGCCGCACGACGGAGCGCGGCGTGAAGAACTCGCCCGCCTTCTTGCCCGACTCATCCGCGAACTGAACAAGTAGGTACTCGTAGGCGGCGCCTAGGACGTCGTGACCCACCCGTGACGGCCGTAGGTCCAGCGTGTGGAAGGCTTGGATGAGGTTGAGCAGAGCGTGCTCGGGCAGCTTGTCCTTGTTGGCCCAGGCGACATCGCCGAAGATGCCGCCGAGCGTCGCCGGGTTGGCCTGCTGGATGCGGTCTAGGATGTTCTGGAGGGCAACACCGACGTTCTCGTGGACTCTGCGCACGTCCCTCCAGTGACACCCATCGGGGAGTTGGAAGCGGTGGTAGTCCGCCTCCACATCCGGGGTCAGGTCGTTGCCGAAGTCGTCGACAGCGCGCGCGTGCTCGTCATCCCACGCGTCCGAGATGCGCTTGAAGAACAGCAGCGGGAAGATGTACGCCTTGAAGTCCGCAGGGTCAACGGGACCCCGAAGGCTGTTCGCGGCGTCCCAAAGCCGGCTCTCCAGTTCCCGTTGAGTAAGGGCCACCGTCCCCTCCGCGCTCGTCGCTGCCGGAGCGTACCTCACCAGAAACGCCGAGACGTGTCCCATCGCAACTGGCGCGTCGAGAACGTCTCGCCGTGACTCGCGGGCCCAGCACTAACGGGTAGCGGCGGCCGCGAGTCGGGCACGTCATCGACCGTGCGCCCGGCTTCCCAGCGGCGACGATGCAGGAAAACGGGCATGTGCCGCGATGACGTCGGTCGAGCAGGAAACGGGACGGAGACCGGCTGCGCGTGGACACCAAACGGACGTTTGGTGTATGCTTGGCGCTGATGACCGACGCAATAGGCTACGTGCGCGTGAGTACCGAGGAGCAGGCTGTGTCAGGCGCTGGGCTTGAGGCACAGCGGGTAGCAATCCTCGCGGAGGCCGAGCGTCGTGGGTGGCGGCTCGTGGACGTCGTCGAGGACGCGGGGTTCAGCGGCCGCGACCTGAAGCGGCCGGGGATTGTGGCCGCGCTCGACGCGCTCCGCCGCGGACGTGCGGATACGCTCGTAGTCTCGAAGCTAGACCGGCTGAGTCGTTCGATGCTCGACTTCGCCGGACTCATGGAGCGGTCCACGAAGGAGGGATGGGCGCTCGTCGCGCTCGACCTCGGCGTTGACACGACGACACCGCAAGGCGAGATGGTCGCGAACGTCATGGCGACGTTCGCCCAGTTCGAGCGCAGGTTAATTGCCCAACGGACGCGGGACGCGCTGGCCGCAAAGAGGGCGGCTGGAGTACGTCTGGGACGACCGCCAACGCTCCCAACTGACGTTATCGAAAGAATTGTCGCGGCGCGCCGCGGCGGCGCCTCCCTTCAGGAGATTGCTGACCGCCTCACGGCGGAGGACGTCCCGACTGCACAGGGGGGCCGGCGGTGGTACGCCTCGACGGTTGCGGCCGTACTCCGGGCGGCGCGCGTCGACATGCCACAGCCGCGTCGGACGGCACGACGCGGGCGGGCGTGACAGAGACGGCCAGGGTAGAGGCGACGGACGGCGCGACGGGAGACTCCGCGTCACGGTACGACCGACCGAAACCCCGTCGCGAACGGTCGGGGGTACCTGTCGGAAACTCGACGATGGGAGCGTCTCGCGGCGTTCCCGCACCAGGAGGCGGCCGGTGGACAGCTTGGGGCCTCATCCTCGGCCCCCTTCTCCCCGGAGAGCCGTTCTCTCGTCGAGGGGTCCGAGTGTTCCAACTCCCGGCGTCGACAATAGCCGCGCTTCCGCCGCACGGCGAACTGCTTCTTCACGCCAAGGACGCGCCACAGATGTACAGCTACTCGGCGCCGCAGCTCCGGCTCGAATCGGAGTGGGTCGTCGCGTTCGACGTAGACGCTGCTACTCCCGAGGATGCCGCGCGGATTGCGCAGCAGCAACTACTCCCGCCCTTCCTCGCCGCACTTAACACGCTCGGGCCCGAGCCGTACCGCGTCGAGCTTCTCGCGGTCGAGTCAGTAGGCGAACCACGGGAGAGCCACCCCGTGTTCTCCCCGTTTGCCGCGTTCGGGTTCCAGTGGGTCAACCCGATGGAGCCCGCCGACCACGACACTCTGGTGGCCCGATGGGATGCGATGACGCGGGACCGCGTGGCCCGGGAAGCAGGCGCGAATATCGCGCGCGGAGTCGCCTTGAAGGACCTCTCCGGCGCGGAGTCGAGCGCTTCGGCGGTTGCCCTCCTCCAGCATTACCTCGCGCTCGAACGCGTCGTCCAAGCGGTCGGCAAGCGGCTCCGAGCGTCGGGTCGAGCCGAGGAGCAGAAGACGCGGGAGCGCATCGCTGTGGAATTCATGGAGCGGCTGTCGACCGCCGCGGGCGACGCCGAGAGAGCATCGCTCGTCGAGGAGGCCGCACGCGAGCTCCGGCGCGCCGCCTTGCTCGTCGCGGAGGTCCAGATTCGGCGGGCCGGAGCCGAGCTGCGCGTCGCGCCGGACGTGATAGAGGACGCGGTCGCGTTCGCGAAATTCCGGAGCGACGCGCTGGGGCACGGCGGCGACCCGACCGCTGCGGAGCTCCAGAGGTGGGGTGCGGCGCCCGACCACCGCGCCTTTGCCGTCGCCAACACCTTTCTCGTCGCGTACATCGATTGGGCTGCCGGGGCGTAGAGGGAGCCTAGGGTGAGACGAGTCCGCAGGACGTGGCTCAGCATCTGGGAATCGACGCGAAACGACTGCGACGCTGGCTACGCGCCCGATATCCCGTCCTCCAGGCGAAGCACGGCCGACTCTGGGGGCTGAGTGCGGAGCAGGTCCGCGCCGCGGACGCGCACTTCCTAGGACGCCGTGGAAAGTCGGTCCGCGAGAAGCGGTTTCGCGTGGCTCTTCGCCGCCGCCTCCAGGTCGGCTGCGTGCCCCGCCCAGCTGCGGCAGGAAGAAAGCGAGCGCAAGTCCCGGCGCCACCTGCGCACGCGGCAGCAGGGGGCTAAGACGACCCGGCCAATCCCAGCGGCAACGAGAGCTGAGAGCCGCCACTCCGGTGCCGCCCTTCACTTGCCGCTCGTCGCCAGCGAGAAAGAGCATCTCGCGATTCCGCAGGTGGGAGATGCGCCCGACCCTTTCCCCCGAAGGGTTGTAGATACCTATCTGGGCGCCGACGTATCGCTTGAAATCGACCGACACGTGCTCTACGTAGCCCCTTCGCGAGAGCAGCTGAAGTAGTTCGTCCTCGCGGAGATAGCCCTCGTTGTTCAACGAGACAAGAACAAAGGGAGACTCAATGCCATCGATAAGACGCGTGAATGCTCCTCGGAAGTACCGCGATGAGTTGAAAACGCTTCGGTTCTCATTCGTGTCCACGCGCTTCCGAGCGATGCCGTAGGCGGCGGGCTCGTCGCCCCTCACGAGCGTTTCCCAGACGTGGTAGTTCCCGAAGTAGGAGTGCTGGTTGTACGGGGGGTCAACGTACGTCAGGTCGATACCCCTGGTCCCGCCGCGCTCTACAAACGCAATGGCGTCTTCTGCAAACGCTCTGCCGGGGCCCGGCAGGAGCTGCGGCATGCGGAGTTCGAGGGGCTTGAAAGCGCGCGGCGCCCAAGTCTTTAGGTATGCCATCTGAACGCCGGTCGTCGAGTCGACGCGGTCCGCGGCGAGTATGAGCGCCGTCAGCAGCACAGCCCGCTCGACTCGCGTCACATCGAGACTGTCTATACCTCTACGCACGGCGTCGACGACCCGGCCGTTCTCGGGCCGGAAGTAGCGGGACTCGACGCAGAAGGTCCGCGTGAAGTAACCGTCGACCGGCGGCAGCTGGCGTAGCTCATCGAGCAGCCGTTCTAGACGAGCGCTGTCGAGGCGCCTAGCGTCCCCCTCGATGAACGCCAGCGCGAACTCGTAGGAGTAGCTCGCGACATCGTTTGCAGTGACGTGGAGCCCGAGGGCCTTTAGCCCTTGCGCGACCCGCGTCGTCCCCGTGAAAAGGTCACAGGCGGTCCGGATTGGAAGGCCGGTGACGAGTGACGCGATTGTCGGAACGAGGGTCCGCTTCGAGCCGATGTACGTCCGCCCCTCTCGCAAGACTGGAGCTCTAGCTGTTTGGGCGCCCGGAACCACCGGGCGATGACGGAACTCGTGCGAAAGGTAGTCGGTCTCCGACGGCCGCCTGCTTGTCAGTCGGCGGCGAGGAGGGCGAGGATGTGCTCCGCGAGCTGAGGACCATTGAGGCGGTAACTGCTCCATTGGTCCCGCGAGTTCGCCTTCGGCGACGCGACAAAGCGGTACCGGCCGAGACTATCCCGGCGCGCCTTTGTGGTCAGGTCCGCACTCGGAACGAGCCAGCACGTGTCGAACCTGCCCGCGAGCACGTCGACGACGACGAAGAGCACGTAGAGGTCGGCCCGCGGCCTCAACGTCTCGCTGCGCACCTGTGCCGAAAAAGTCCCTCTACGTAGGACCCTGGAGTCACTCATCCGCGACTTGACCTGCACGGCGAGCGTAGCGGTACCGCCACGGGCGTGGAAAACGAGGTCGACGCCCTCGTCGTCGACGAGTGACGTAGAGACGTTCAGGCGCGCGCGCGTCTGGAGGATGCACGAGGCGGCAACGAGGTGCTCCACCGCTTTACCCATGCGGCTCGCATCGCTGTTGCTGATGACGGCGTCCAAGTCACCCTCCCCGTGCACGTGTAACCTTGGCCTCCGGTGAGTCGCGGCGGACGCCCCACACTGCAGTCCAGACAGCGACAACGAGCAGGACCGTCGCGTCGACGCTCCGGACGAGGAGGGCGACGCCGCTCTTCGCGCGGCCCTCGTGCTGCCCATCGCAGTTGTTCGGATTGCCGTGTGGGACCGCATCACGTCGGGCGAGAGTACATGGCTCTTGGGCGACGCCCTTGAGCGATGGTGGACTGCGGGGCGACGAGAACGCGAGGAGCTTGCCGGAACCGCGGCTCAATCGCCCGGCGACACCCCGGCCACATGCCGTAGAACTGCGGGCGCGTTCGCCGTCACTGTCTCCGCTCGAATACGGCGCAAAGGCGGCAGGGCTGTCGTCGCCGGAGTCGCCGAAGAGCTCGATGATGACGACGCTATTCAGGCGTCGGAGCGGTCGCAGACGGCGTCAGCTCCCGGTCACGATGCCGCTCGCCGTCGTAGTCGTGGTTCTATCTGCACGCGCGTCCTCTCCTCCGGGGGGCTCGGAGAACGGCGGAAGCGGGTCCTTCCGACATTGGAGGGTGACTCCTCACCTCTGTGAAAACGCGGCCTTGCACGCACGCGTGTACGACTCGCGGTTTTGCCCCCACCACATCGCCTCAGCGAGGTCGTAGACGCCGCCCGCTTCACGTCGTCCGGCACGAAGCACCAACACCAGGTCCGCTCGTTTGACGGACCCCCACACGTCGCCCTTCGGGAGGGCGCCGATGCGTTCGGCAGTGATGTACATCTCGTAGAGGTGGTCGGGACACCAGGCGCGCTCGGCATCCGACAGCGTCCCCTGTGCGCGAATGAGGGCGAGGACCGCGACTCCGACTGCGGCCGCGAGTACGACCAGGCCGACGACTGCTGCACGAACCAGCTGTCGGTCCGCACCCATTCCCTCTCGGAGTGGCAGCCCGCAGCGCCCGCAATAGCGCAAGTCCGCCGTCGCTTGCGCCCCGCACCGCGGGCACCCCTGCTCGTTGGACAGTTGCCGAATGCGCGGCTCGCCCCCTGCCACGGCCTGAGGCGGAGGCGGCCGAGTGGTCGATGGAGCGCTCGCGGTAGAGAGGCGCCTGTCTCGGTCTTCCTTTTCGCTGCTGGCCGCGGGCAGGTGAACGAAGACAAGGGCGACCGCGACGAGGGCGAGCGGCGCCGCTGCCGCTACGACGTTGGCGGACACCACGGGGAGCTGCCGGACGGACAGGAGGTGATGGAAGACGACCAGCGCGAGCACGCCGCCGGACCCCGCGACGGCGGCGGTCGCGGCGAGACGCGGGAGGGCGCC
>JADDQH010000035.1 GCA_016781485.1 Chloroflexota bacterium
GGCGGACCCAGACGGCACGGAACCCCGGACCCGAAGGGACCGGCGTGAGGCGGAGGCGGACGTGACGCCGGTCGCCCGCAAGCCCGAGGCCGATGGGCGGAGGTCGCGACGGACCGCCGACGCTCCTGAGCCCGCCCGAGTCGAGCGGAAGCGAAAGACGGCCTAGGCGGTGTCGCGGGGCGAGCAACTGCCCCTCGAGATCGACTCGCCCGCTCGGGCGCCGCGCCTACCCCACCGCCTGCGGCTCATGCAGCCGACGCTCGAACGGGCGCTCTTCGACGACCCCGACTTCTTCTTCGAGCCGTGGTGGCCCGGCACTCGCATGGCCGTGTTCCTCGAGGCGGGCCACCTGCGGCTTCAGACCGAGCACCTGGGAGACCCGCTCGGTGTGTTCCCCGAACTCGCCGACCTGGCACGATCGTTCGTGTCCGACGGGATCGTCGTCGACGGGACGCTCCTGGTCCTCGACTCCAACGGACGTCCCGACGCCGACCTTCTCCGCCGGCGACTGCAGGGACGGCAGAAGCACTCCGGTCACGCTGCCTTCGTGGCTTCGGATCTTCTCTACCGCCATGCGATCGCGCTCACCGCACAGCCGTACTCCGCGCGGCGAGAACAGATGCGCGACGTCGTCCGGGACGGAGACTGGTGCGTGGGGAGCCGGGGCGTGCGAGGCGAGGGATGGACGCTCGCGAACGCTGTGGCCCGGATGGGGATCGAGGCGGTGTCCGCGCGGCGCCTCGACGCGCGGTACCACCACGGTCCAGCCGGGGACGCGTGGTTCCGCCTCCCGGTGGCCGAGACGCCGGCCGCCGACACGCGGCCGCTCCTGGCGCTCATCCAGCGGTTGCCGCTCTAGCGCGACGACGGCGTCAACGGTCCCCCTGAGCGCCGCGACGACCCCAAAAAGTCCTCCCGGCAACGTACGGGGGATCCGGGGACATTCGACTCAGGGTCGAACGGGGTGCACGCGCATAGGGTAGGCCCACTCCTCCTTCCCATGGCCGATGGATGGCTCCTCCTTCCCGTCCATCAGCCCCGCGCCTGAACCGACCCCCGTTCGCTGCACGAACGGGGGTCGTTCGTATCTCGGCGGCTCCTTCGGGTCTTTCGGCGCCCGACGGGGTCCGTCGGTGTCACGCGTCCCCGTCCGCGAACACCGGTAGTCCTACGTGTTGCGGCAGCATCGGACCGATCGCGATCCGGTGTTGTGGGGAACGCGCCCCTCCGCTGGCTCCAAAGTACTAGGCGGACGGTACTTCTGTAGTGCGTCCGTTTCGCCCCCGGAAGGCGTAGCGTTGACGATGGAAAACAGACGCGCGACCGGGATTGGCCCCTCCCATGAACCGGCCGCGCAACAAGACGACCCCTGTCCGCACTGGGGGTGGACAGGGGTCGTTCTTTGTCTTGGCGCTTTCCCGGTCCCTGATCGCCCGACGCCGACCGAGCCGCCGTCCTCGACCAGGGGGACCAGGGAGAGTCACATCCGCCCGCGCAGCAGCGCAAGCAGGCCGATGATCGCCAGGACGACAACGATGATCCAGACGAGATCCATGATCCGCTCCTCCCATGCTTCCTGCCCTGTTGGCCGAGGAGTCTCGACCGCGTGCGCCGGAGCCGCAAACCCGACACGTGCCGGCCGCGTTTCACCGGCGCGACAACTCGCTGCCACCGACGCCGACCGGTCCAGGATCCGAGCGCTCAGGAGTCGAACGAAGCGGTGAGGGCACGCGCCTCGGACCGCGAATCAGCGACTCGTCGGGCTGACGACAGCGACCCTACCGAGTGCTGTGCCTCAATCTCCCTTTGAGGACCAGCCACGCGCCGACGAAGAACACGATCGAGAAGCCGGCCAGGTAGATCCAGTACGTGGGGGTCGGCTGGAGGCCCGCTGACCCATAGGTCTCCACGAGCGGCGGGCCGAGCGGGGATCCTCCTTCGACGAGGAGCTGGCGAACCTCGAAGTCGCGCCCGACGGCCTCGAAGGCCCACCGCACGGGACCAGCGTGCTGATCCACCTGCCGACTTCGGCCATGACATGCACCGGAAGGATGGCTCCGGAAAAGAGGACGGCCGGGAAGCAGAGCATCGGAAGGACCAGCGTGCCTTGAGCAGCGTTCGAGACGGCGGCCGACGCAAGTAGTCCGAGTGTCAGGGCGGCGAGTGCATCGAGCGTGAGCGTGAGACACACCGAGACATAGGCGATGAGGTCTGCATCCGGCAGTCGGTCGAGGGCGCGGAGGACGACGAGCATCATCAGGTTGACGATCAACAGGAACGGCAGCAGGACGGCCAACTTCGACAGCAGGTACGAGCTCAGGCGCAGGCCGACCAGGTACTCCCGCCGGAGGATCGCCCGCTCGGTGACGATCTGCAGGAGCCCGTAGGTCAGCCCGAAGAAGAAGGCTCCGAACGTGATCCAGAACACGATCATCAGGATCGACGTCGGACTCGGGTTCGCGAAGTCGAACGCGCCCGCGTTGAACAGGATCGCGAACATCGCCACGACCATGGCGGGCGAACCGACGAGGATGGCCAGCGTCAGGGGGTTGCGGGCGAGCGACTCGAAGGTCCGCTGTGTGAGCACGAGCCACTGGCGGAGCGGTCCGGGCGGACGCCTGTCGACCGGTGCGCGCCCGATCCGAGATGTCGTTGTCGCCTCGGCACTCGTCGATCGAGCTCCCGCGTGTCCGCCCGCACGAGCGCCCAGGTACCGGTAGATCTCACTGACCGACGAGACACCGAAGTGAGCGAGCGCCTCGGGAACGGTGCCGACGAAAGCGAGCCGGCCACCCGTTGCAAGAAAGACGACTCGGTCGCAACGGGCCAGGTCCTCGATCGCGTGGGTCGTGAAGATCACGGTCGCGCCGCGGTCGGCCAGCCCTCGCAGCGTGTCGAGCAGCTCGGCGCCGGTTGCAGGGTCGAGTCCGGAGGTCGGCTCGTCGAGGAAGAAGACGCGGGGGTCCGTCAGCATCTCCACCGCGATGCTGGCCCGCTTGCGCTGGCCGCCGCTCAACACGCCGACGGCGGTTCCGGCCCGCTCCGCGAGCTTGAGGTCGCGCAGCACCCCCTGGACTCGCCGCTCCATCTCTGCGGGCGCGGTACCCGCCGGGAGGCGCAGTCGAGCTGCGTACCGCAGCGTCCGCTCGAGCGGGAGGTCGAGATGGATGATGTCGTCCTGCGGCACGTAGCCGAGCACGCTGCGGAAGGCCTCGCGATCGGCGTACAGGTCGACGCCGTCGAAGAGGACTCGACCACGATCCGCAGGCGCGATACCGGCCAGTGCCTCGAGAAGCGTGGTCTTGCCCGCACCACTGCCACCCACGATGGCAACCAACTCGCCCGCCGCCAGAGACAGCGAGACGTCCTGGAGCACCGGGATGTCGCCGCGAACGCTCTTGTAGAGGCCGCGGGCCTCGATCGACACGCCGCTACTCGGCAACGCGTCCGCGGGCGGGGCCTTCATCGCGGTTTCCCTCGGCTCCGCGCGCTGCGTCAGCATCTTCGTTCGGTCCCACTCCATGACCCCCGCCGCGAGCTGCGGCGCAGGTTCGCTCCAAGGGTGTCACAACCGGCAGGTGCTATGGGAGTGGCAGAGGCAGCGGGCCGCCGTACGCGGTGCGGAGGGCGGCCGTCAGCTCGCTCGGGTCGAGTCCCCGTCCTCCAGCGGGGACGCTGGTACACGGACCGGGAGAGCGACTGCCCTCGCCGAGTCGCGACACCCGTCACAGTCCCCTTCCTGTCCTCGCGAACGGAGCGGAGAATAAGCGCGACGTCACAACGCAAGGGAAAAGGAAGGAGACAGAGCCGTGCCGCATGTGCGTGACCAGATCCGCGTAAACGCGCCTGTCGATCGGGTGTGGGCGGTGGTGACCGACACGGATCGGATACCGGAATGGCAGACGACGGCGGTGGAGGTACGGGACGTGACGGGTCGTCTCGACCACGTCGGGGCTCGATACACCGCGGTCAGCAAGCTGGCGGGACGTCCGATCCAGGGGCAGTGGGAGGTGATCCAGGCGGAACCTCACCATCTCCTCGAACTCAGGGGCACAGCGCCCGGGGGCGGCCGAGCAGTCGCGCGAACGACGTTCGCGGCGACGGATGGCGCGACCGACGTCAGCGTGGAATTCGACTACGAATTGCCGGGCGGTTTTTTGGGGCAGTTCGCGAACCGGCTCTTCGTCGAGCGCGCCCTTGAGCGGGAGATCCGTCACTCGAACGAGAACTTCAAGGCGCTGTGCGAAGAGGCCGATCAGGGTCAGGTCGTCGCGTGACGTGCCCGGGCAACCCTTGCCGCCCGCGGCGCGGGTTGCCCGCCGTTGCTCAAGCCCCGCGAGCGTGGCCTGCCGTGTCGACGACCCACCGGCGAAGGAGGTCATCGGGTCCTAAGGGAGCACGCAGTGAGGGGGTGGTGAGCCGCGAAGGACTCGAACCTTCAACCAGCTGATTAAGAGTCAGCTGCTCTACCATTGAGCTAGCGGCCCACGCTCTTCGTGCTCAGCGACAGCAGGTCACTCGCACGTTGCCGGTCGTCACTCGTTCACGCAGCGCCTGAAGAGAGCGTGATCGCGTCGACGTTGCTTCCGCGATCCGAGGCCCTCGCGTGGCCGACCGAGCCGGTCCCGGCGCGCTGCATGTTACCTCAGCATCGCGACCTCGTCGTCAACGCCGCCTCTTGTCCGGCAGCTCCGATCCCTCGGCGCCCCTCCCACGATGCGCTACTACGCTCCGGCCGTGCAGCGGCTTGCGACCTTTCTGCACCGCCGTCGTTGCCTTGAAGTCGGTCGCTGACGCTCCCCGGCCCGTGCTGCAAGACGACGAGCTCAGGACCGTGGTCCTGCCGGGAAAGGAAGGAGCGGCGCCGCTCGCGACTTGACCGGGTGCGCCGCCGCCCGAGCGGGGAAAGCCGGCAGGAAGTGCGCGAGTCCACGAAGGGAATGGTTCCAGCGAGGTAGTCGAAGCGCAGCAGAGACTGCCCGCGCCGCCTGGCGAAGTCGATGGGGGCACGATCCCGCGCCACCGATACCGCCCCTCCGGTTCGGCGGGCGACTGCCAACGGACCCAGCATCCGAACCCGTGGGACCGCCCTCCGTGGTGGGGCGCGTCCGGCGAACGGCGAGCGGCGCCGCACAGGTGGGACGGTCTTCCGCCTAGACCTGACCGGACCCGACACCTCCTAGCACCTCCCGCGTGACGCAAGTCGCAGCCGCGCCGCGGCTCCTGTAACTCACGTGCAACCTGGAGGCCGCCCGGCGCAGCTGCGACACGACGGCGCTGGGGCGAATGTGCGGGGATCTTCAGCGGTTCCCCGGCCCCGATCGAGAGCGTGTACCGCCCGACCGGCTCTCGACCACGGGGCCAGTCCAGCGGAGCGCGACCAGGCAGACGGGCCGGCAGGGAGGCAGTGACATGACGAGCCAGACAGAGTACGGGGGGGTGCAGGGGATCCAGCCGAACTGGGATGTCTACGACAGCGCCGGCGACAAGATCGGGAACGTCGCGGAGGTCGGCCCGAACTACGTTCTCTTCACGAAGGGGTTCTTCCCCACCAAGGAGGTGTACGCCCCGGTGTCGGCGATCACCAGAGCGGACGAAGGCCGTGTCGACCTGAATGTGACCAAGGATGAGCTGGACGCCCAGGGTTGGGATCAGCCGCCGGCCGAGAGTTCGAGCTCGGAAGCCGAGGGCCTGCCGAGCCGCGGCCAGGGCACGGACGAGTACGCCGAGACGACCCAGTACGCGGAGACGGATCGGTACGCGGAGACGGCTCCCCCGGCGACAGGAACGGACAGCGCACGCGTCCAACGCGTCGAAGAGGATCTCCAGGCCCAGAAGACGACCGCGGAGACCGGCGAGGTCCGGGTGCGCAAGGACGTGACGGAGGAAGAGCGGACGCTCGAAGTGCCCGTCGCGCGAGAGGAGGTCCAGGTCCGGAGTAGGACGGTCGACCGACCGGCCACGGAGACCGACAGCACCCTGCAGGAGGGCGGTGAGATCCGGGTACCGGTGCGCCAGGAGCAGGTCCAGGTGACCAAGGAACCGCGCGTCGTCGAGGAACTCGAGATCGAGAAGGTCGCGCGCGAGGACACCGAGCGCGTCTCCGATACCGTCCGCAGGGAGCAGATCAACGTCGAGGACGAGGGCCAGGTCCGGCGCGTCGACTAGGAACGTCGACAGCTCACGCGTTTCTCCGGGCGGCCCCGGCGCCGCAGCGTCCCGCGCGCGCCCGGGCCCGTCCTCCACGCCTGTCAGGGAGGTTCGGACATGGACATGCTCCAGGGGCTGCTGGGCGGCCAGCAGCGACAGGAATTCGACGACTTCACGACGCGCTACGAGCAAGGCGCCCCCTGGGACGGCATCTCCGACCAGGAGGCGTACGGCCGGTACCAGCAGGTAGCCGGGCGCATCCCGCCCGACGTCTACCAGCAGTCGGCCGCGGACGCGTTCGGCCGGCTCTCGCCGCAGCAGCGGATGCAGCTGGGACAGCACATCAGGCAGCGCGCTCCCCAGTACGGTGTGCCCATCCAGGACTTCGACCAGGACGGGCGCGACGACCGCTACCAGGACCCGCAGTATCTGGCGCAGGTCACGTCGAGGATCGACCAGCAGCAGCCGGGGCTGCTCGGCCAGATGCTCGGCGGGGGCGGTGGCGGCGGCATGGGCGGGGGGACGCTGGAGAACCCGATCGCGAAGGCCGCTCTGGGCGGCATCGCCGCATTGGCCGTCAAGCGGATGATGGGCTAGCCGGCCGAGTTCGAAGCGCGGCGACCCGAAGTCGGCCACGACTGAAGGGTGCGCCAGGGCTCGCTGGAGCGGCGGCCACGTCCGCGGCGACGACTATGCGCGCCGGCGGAGAGGCTCAGAGCACGTCCTGCTCTCGCTTCACCATCGGCCGATCGACGCGGAACGGGTTGACGGCGGGGTCCACGCGTCGGAGCAGCAGATCCACGACGAGTCGGCTCCCGCCGGCGGACGCCATGATCCCGTGCCCGGAATACCCGCCGTTGATGCTCAGTCCCGGGACCGGGGTCGGGCCGAGGTACGGCCGGCTGTCCGGCGTGTATTCGTACTGTCCGGCCTGCAGGAACCAGTCGGCCGTCCCGCGCTCCCAGACATCGCGCCACAACGTCGAGACCCGTGTCAGAGAGTGATCGGACCGGGGATCGAGGAGCCCGAACGCCCACGCCGTGCTTATCGGGACGTCGTCGAGCGGCTCCGAGGACGGCGTGTCCGCTTCCGTCCAGAGGGCGTAACAGCCGTTCAAGCCCGGGCGCCAGTGCGCCGCTGTCTCGTCGTCGATCGTCATCGGCGCGTGAGGCGGGATCTCCGGCAACTCCGGGAGGATCAGCTTCTGGCGACGGGTCGGACGGATCTCGAGCTCGAGACCGGCTAGCGCCGCGAGGCGTCCCGTGAACGGCCCGGCGGCGATCACGACGTGTTCTGCGCTGAACGTCCCGCGCGAGGTCGCGACGCCCGTGATCTCTCGCGTCGTCCCCCTCGGTCGCTCGTCGCGCTGGAACGCGAGGACTTCGGTGTCGACGCAGAAGAACGCGCCGCCTCCGCCGCTATACCCCGGGATCCGCTCGGGATGCGACGCGGCGACGGCAAATCCGAGCGCGAGCCGGCGCGGGTGAAGCCAGCCATCGTGCGCGCGGAACCGCGCCTGACGGACCTCCGGGGTCAGATACGGGAACCGATACCGCGCCTCGTCGCCCGAGAGCAGCTCGACGTCGGTCAGTCCCCACGCATGCTGGCGCTCCACGAGCCGCTGAGCCCGCTCGGCACTCCCCTCCGACAGCGACGCGAACAGGTAGCCGTGCCGACGCAGCCCGAGGTCCCAGCCGTCGAGACCCGTTCGTTCGGCGAACGCGTCGAACAGCTCGACCCCTTCCCGGACGAGCTCGAGCTCCTCCTGGTTGTCGAACTGGAGACGGAAGGCGCCGGTGGAGACGGGCGTCGTGAGCGTGGCGAGCCGCGGCCGCTTCTCGAGCACCACGGACCGAAGCCCGGCTCGCGCCGCGAAGAACGCGGTAGCCGCACCGACGACGCCTCCACCCACGATCGCGAGATCCACGGTCGACGGGGGCGACTCGAGGTAGCGGACTCCGTGGTCGGTCCGGATGCTCACTCCGCGGCTACCATACCGACCGACCGCGCCCATCGCCACCGCGGCTCGTCGCCCCCGATCGAACCGGCTTCGAGGTGACCTTGCCACACCCCGCCGACCTGCGTGCCCGCGTCCTCCGAGGCGACCTCACCCTCGGGACGTTCCTCAACCTGGGCTCCGCCGTCGTCGCCGAGATCTGTGGGCTGGCCGGCTTCGACTGGCTCCTCCTCGACCTCGAGCACGGTGCGGGTGCCGAGGCGACCGTCCTCCATGAGCTCCAGGCGACGAGCGGGACGGGGGCCGCCCCGGTCGTGCGTGTCGATCGACTCGACCGGCTACGGATCGCGCGGGCACTCGACCTCGGCGCCACGGGGATCATGGTGCCTCGGCTCGAGACGCCCGATGAAGCCGCAGAGGTCGTCCGGTACCTGCGCTATCCCCCGCACGGCGTCCGCGGCGTCGCGCTCGGGACGCGCGGGACCGGCTATGGCCGGACGGGTCATGACAACGTCGTCGACCTGAACGCCTCGATCCTCGGGGTCGTCCAGGTCGAGAGCCCGACGAGCGTGGAGAATGCCGATGCCATCGCCGCCGTCGACGGCATCGACGTCCTGTTCGTGGGGCCGAGCGACCTTACCCACGCGATGGGGATCCCAGGGCAGCTGGACCATCCCTCCTACCGGTCCGCGATCGGCAACGTGGGGGAGGCGGCGCGGCGCCACGGGAAGGCCGCGGGCGTACTCCTGTGGAGGATCGAGGACACGGACTTCTACGGCGAAGCCGGGTATACGTTCTTCGGGATCTCCTCCGATGGCGCGTTCATCCGACAGGCGGCGATCGACGCGGTGCGCAGCTTCAGGGAGCGCTCGGCTCCCCTGAAGCGAGTGACGCCGCGAGCGGCGGGGTGACCGCGAGCGGCAGGCTGACGCCGCGAGCGGCGGGGTGCCGGCGAGTCGGCTATTCGGTCCTCGTCAGGAACTTCCGCTCGAGGACCTCGTAGATCTCGTCACTGCGCGGCAGCTCGAAGCCGAGAGCCCACAGTCCCGTCCCGCGCAGCTTCTTCCTGATCACGAGATCCCACTTCGCCTCGAGCGCGCGTACGTCATCGAGGTACAGCTGTCGCCACGCGCCACCGGACCTATACGCCGTCCACGCGACCTGCTCGACGCGGTCGTAGCGCTTGCCGTAGCGCTCCAGCGCGTCCATGTCCTGCCCGTAGAACAGTGGCTTGGAACCACCGATCACCCGCGACCGCACGCCTGAGCCGCTCGTCCTCCAGGACCAGCCGAAGAGCGGCACGCCGAGGATGATCTTGTCAGGGGTCGTGAGCCTCAGGAAGCGACGGACGGTGTCGGTGACGTCGTAGTTGAGGCCGCCGAGCGGAGCCGTCGAGCCGGCCTGGTTCGACCAGACACCGCGGTACTGGTACCCCATGATGTAGACCGCGTCCGCGGCTCCCGGCTTCGCCAGCGCCTTGACGTCGTAGTTGTGGATGTAACCCGTCGAGTCGTAGGTCACCTGGAGCCCGCGCTTCCTCGCGTCGAGGGTCTTGCGGACCAGCCGCACGAACTTCACGAAGTTGCTGCTCTGGCCGTCCGGGATCGGCTCGAAATCGATGTTCACCCCGTCCACGCCCCGTTCGATGACGGCGTCCGCGATCTGGTTCGCCGCCGTCCTGCGTGCCTCGGGGCTGGACAGGAGAGCCCGCGCCACGGCGGCCTGGCTGCCGTTCCAAGCGAACCGTTCCGCCGTGATGACCACCTTCGTCCCCGCGGCGTGAGCGCGCTCGATGATCCGATCCATCGTGCTGCCCATCCAGGTCCGCCACTCCGCGCCGTCCTTCTCGAACCGGCCGCGGGAGTCCATCGGGACGCTGAAGTAGGCGATCGTCGAGATCGCGTCGTAGTCGAGCGTCGGCTCGACGGCTTCGAGGTGGAAGTAGTTGATGAAGGCGATGACCTCGTGGCTCATCCCCTTCGCCTCGTACCCGAACGGCCCATACGCCGCCGCTGGTGGCCCATCCGTCGGCGCTCCCGACGCGCCTGGCGAGGGCGAGGGAGCCGTAGGCTCGGTCGTCCCCGTCGACCCTGTGCCGCCAGGGCTTCCGCTCGCGGGCGCCCCGCTCGCGGCCGGCTCGCTCGCGGCCGGCCCACTCCCGGTGTCCGGCGACTGCCCACCGGTCGACGCAGTCGGGTCGGTGCCTGTTTCCCCGCGACTCCCGTTCGCGTTCGCGTCCGTGGCGGGGACCGCGACGAGAGTCGGCGAGGAGGTGGGGGCCGGTTCGGAACTCGCGCACGCGGACGTCACGAGCACGAGCACGATCGACAGCACGAGGCAGGTTCGGCGCATGAGGGTCCTCTCGGGTGGTCGGGGCGTCTGAAAGGGTAGCCGAAGCGACCCACCCGATCCGGGAGCCCTTCTTCACGCTGATGCCTGCGGCCGCGCTACAGTGTCGCGACCCCCCCTCGAGAACGAAGGAGATCCTCGTGGAAGAGCAGCGCACCGAGCAGTCGATCATCATCAGGCAGGTCACCGCGATCCAGGCGTCCTGGACCGAGCGGGGGCGCGGCGAACCAGGGGCGTTCACCGTCCAGCTGATCCTCGACAACGGCGCCGAGGAGTACGTGCTGCAGCCGGAGGAGGACGACCTCGACATCCTGCTCGAGCTGTTCAAGCGGAGCCCCCACGTGACGTTCGACGTCCAGCGCAAGGTGCTGATCTTCGGGAACATCGGCATGGAGTGACGCCGCGTTCGCGCCCCCCATCGCGGCGCGAATGGACGGACCTACCCGGAAGGGGAGTGCAGCCTCCTAGGCGATCCGCGCGGGTCCCGGGCACGCCCCCGGTCCTCCCTTTTCGATCCGATCTCTACCGGGCCCTCCCTGCTACCCCGGCTGGTTGTCGATCTGCGCCCGCTGTAATCGCCCCGAGTAGTCGACGTAGATCGACTTCCACTCGGTGAACGTGTCGAGCGCGGCGTGGCCTGCCTCGCGGTGCCCGTTGCCGCTCCCCTTCCTGCCACCGAACGGGAGGTGTGTCTCCGCGCCGATCGTGCCGGCGTTGACGTAGACGATGCCCGTTTCGAAGTCGCGCATGGCGCGGAAGGCGGTGTTGTTGTCACGGGTGAAGATGCTCGACGAGAGCCCGTAGCGGGTCTGGTTGAGCGCCGTCACAGCCTCCGCGTAACCCGGGACCCGGATCACCGACAGCACCGGCCCGAAGATCTCGTCCTGCGCGAGCCGGTCCATCGGGTCGACCCCGTCGAAGATCGTGGGTTCGAAGAAGTGGCCGTGCTCCAGTCCTAGCCGGGAGGGTGCGCCGCCGCCGGTCACGATCCGTGCGTCGCGCCGGCCTTCCTCGACGTAACCTGCCACCTTCTCGACCGCTCGCACATTGATCAGGGGGCCGACCTCGGTGTCCTGCGCGAGGCCGGGACCGATCCGCAGTGCGCGGCTCCGGGGCTCGAGTCGGTCGAGGAGGTCGTCGGCGACCTTCTCGTGGACGATCACCCGGCTTGCGGCGGTGCAGCGCTGTCCGGTCGTCCCGAAGGCGGACCACAGGATGCCGTCGACGGCGAGGTCGAGGTCTGCGTCGTCCATCACCACGATCCCGTTCTTGCCGCCGAGCTCGAGCGCGAGCCGCTTCAGCCGACGAGCAGCGATGCCCGCGATCCGCCGCCCTGTGTGGCCGTTGCCGGTGAAGCTGACGACGGGGACATCCGGGCTTTCGACGAGCGCCGTCCCCACCTCGTCGCCGCCACCGGTGACCATGTTCACGGTCCCCGGTGGGAATCCCGCCTGGTGGAGCAGCTCGACGAGCAGTGCCGCGCAATGGGGCGTGTCGGAGGCCGGCTTGAAGACGACGGTGTTCCCCGCCACGAGCGCCGGCATAAGCTTCCAGCAGGGGATCGCGATCGGAAAGTTCCAGGGCGTGATGATGCCTGCAACCCCGATCGGCTCGCGAATGCTCATCGCCCACTTGTCCGGCAGCTCCGACGGCGTCGTGTCGCCGAACAGGCGCCTCCCCTCCCCCGCCATCAGGTACGCGATGTCGATCCCCTCCTGGACGTCGCCGCGTGCCTCGGAAAGCACCTTGCCCATCTCGCGCGTCATGGCCCGCGCCAGCCGCTCCTTGTGCTGGGCGAGGAGGGCGGCGAACGCGTACATCACCTCGCCACGCCTGGGCGCCGGCGTCGCGCGCCACGCGGGGAGCGCAAGCTCGGCGGCGCGCACTGCCATCGCGACATCAGCGGCGCTTGACGCCTGGAAGTAACCGACGACGTCTCGGGTGTCCGCAGGGTTGAGGGAGGCGAAGGTGGCACCAGAGACCGAGGGCTGCCACTCTCCGCCGATGAAGTTGCCGTATGTGGGCGCGGAGGAGGCGCCGCTCGCGCCGGACACGGCGGGTTCGATCGTCTGGGTCACGGCGCGATTATCCGCGCCGCTCGCCGCATGGTCCAGTCATGCCCCGGGAGGCACGCGGCGGCGGGTAGGTACGGCGGCCGGGTCGACGGTGAGCGGGAATAGCATGGCAAGTGAGCCTCCTATCGACCCCCGCTGCGCCTCCTCGTCAGGGCTAGCATCCGGTCCGCCGCCGGGCGCGAGCGAGTGCCGCCACGTCGAGACCGCCGCTCTCCTCTGTCACGGCGGCAGCACCTGGCGGAGCTCCAGCACGGGCCGGAACAGGTCTCCGAGGCGCTCGACGCGATCGAGGACCTCTGCTGGGCCGAACCGCAGGCGTTCGACGGAAGCCGCGCCACGGGAACCCCCGCTCGGGTCGCGCCCACCGACCGCGCCCTCGATCTCGTCCCAGGTTACAGGAGTGGAAACGCTCGGCGGCGAGGTCGCGCGGAGCGAGTAGGGCGCGACGGTGGAACGAGTCGGATCGTTCTGGAGCCAGTCGATCAATACCTTGCCCGGGCGCAGCGAACGCCGCTGTACGTCCACGACGCGCTCGGCGTGACGGGTCGCGAGTTGCGCGGCGACGGCCCTGGCGAACTCCTTCGTGTCCGTGAACGAGTGCGGGGTGTTCAGTGGCACGTAGACGTGGAGTCCGAGCGACCCCGACGTCTTCGGGAACGACGCGAGGCCGAGCCCGTCGAGCACGCCGCGCAACGACAGCGCCACGGAGCAGCACTCCAGGAAACCGGCAGGCGGTCCCGGATCGAGGTCGAAGACGACCACCGCCGGCTCGTCCTGGCGCTCGCCCGAGGCGAGGAACGGGTGGATCTCGACGGCCCCGAAGTTCGCGACCCACATCAGCGAAGGGAGGTCGTTGACGACGCACAGCTCGAGTCGCTGCCCCGCCTTGCCGATGATCGTCCGCGTCTGCAGCCACTCCGGCCGTCCACGGCAGTTCGACTGGTACCACCCCCTGCCCTCGACGCCGTCGGGGAAGCGAGCCAGGGTCAGCGGCCGTCCCGCGATGTGCGGCACGAGTGCGGGTCCGACCGCGGCGTAGTAGTCGATCATCGCGCCCTTCGTGAAACCGACCCGCGGCCACAGCAGCTTGTCGAGGTTCGACAGCCGAAGCCGGCGCCCCTCGATCTCCACCTCGACCTCGACTCGTTCGCGCTCCGAGCCGTCGGCTGACCGGGGGATCACGTGAGCGTGAGCAGCTCCGCGAGCGGCTCGGTGGTCGACTCGAACTGCTCGAACGTGCAGGAGCGTGGCTCGCGGTCGGGGCGCCAGCGACGAAACCGAGCAGGGTGGCGGAACCGCCTCCCGTCGAGCTGGTCGTACCCGGCCTCGCAGACCCTTTCCGGCGCGACCGGGATCCAGTCGCGCTGCATCTCCGGCGTCCAGCGTCCGGCGGACCCCTTCAGCCGCCCGGTGGGCCCTCCCTGTAGCAGGAAGCCGTGCTCCCACGGGTGGCCCTCGAGCGGGACGACGAGCGGCCCGAACTCGTCGGTCAGCTCCTGTCGATGCCGGTCCGTGAACCCCGTCACGACGCCCACGTGCTCGAGCCGACCCGCATCGTCGTAGAGGCCGAGCATGAGCGAACCGAGGAGCGGTCGGTCCACGAGCCACCGGAAGCCCGCGACGACGCAATCGGCCGTCCGTTCGCGCTTCACCTTGACCATGGCACGAACCCCCGGCCGGTACGGCAGCCCGGCGTGTTTGGCGACCACGCCGTCGACGCCCCCGCCTTCGTACCGTGCGAGCCAATCGGCGGCCAGTGCGGGCGCGTCGGTGAGGGGCGTCAGGTGGATGGGCGGCGCGGCGTCGGCCAGGAGCGCCGAGAGCAGTGAGCGGCGTTCGGCGAACGGTCGGGGCGTGAGATCCTCGTCTCCGACCGCGAGCAGGTCGAACGCGATGAACGCTGCCGGCGTCTCGCGCCGAAGCCGCTCGACGCGAGACGCAGCGGGGTGAAGCCTGGCCAGCAGGGCTGCGAAGTCGGATCCGGCCGGCGACGCGACCACGATCTCGCCATCCAACACGAACCGGTCCGTGGCCAATGAGCGGGATCCGGCGACGAGCTCGGGGAAATAGCGGGACAGCGGGCGGTCGTGCCGGCTTCGGAGATCGACGTCCTCGCCGTTCCGGAAGACGAGGCATCGAAACCCGTCCCACTTCGGCTCGTACAAAAAGCCGTCCGCCGGGATCTCGCGGGCCAGCCGAGCGAGCATGGGCGCGACCGGGGGGACGATCGGGAGCGGGGCGTCGATGAGCTACTCCGCCAGCGGATGTTCCACGCGGGGCTGGGGGCCGCCCTCACCGACCTCGAACCGGTGCTCGAACAGCCGGAGATGGCCCAACGGCAGGAGCGCGATCACGAGCAACACGAGCGTCCCGACGAGGAGGCCGTCGATCCCCCGGAGCTCCGCCGCCACGCCACCGAAGAAGCTGCCGACGATCTGGCCCACTGCGAGGAACACGCTGTAGAGGCCCATGATGGCGCCGCGATCCTGCGGGAACGTCTCGGAGATGTCGGCCAGCAACCCGAGCGCGGCGGGCGTCGCACCCGCGAGCACGAACAGGCCGGCCGCCCCGACCAGTACGACGACGACCTGTAGCCAGCCGGGGAACGCCGCGCTGTGGTTGAGCAGCAGTGACGCGGCAACGAGGACAGCGCCTCCCACGATCCCGTAGAAGATGATCGTCGTACGGCGGTACTTCTTGAAGCGGTTGCCCCAATAGAAGAGCCCGGCGAAGAAGACCAGCCCGAACAATCCCGCGCCGAGACTGACCTGGAGCGGCCCGAACCCACCCATCAACAGCTGGTCTTGGAACCGGGGGTCGGGCTGCCGGATGAGCTGGAAGATCGACTGGCTCAGGATGAGGGCGATCGCCGCGTTGACCGCGATCCAGGTCGGAGCGAGGAGCCACACCTGGGCGCTGCGCAGGAGCGGCAGGTAGCGGTGCCACCCGAACCGCCGCGAGACGGAAAGGGGATCGTCCGCCGCGGCGGGCTCGTCAGTCCGGGCCGTGACACCGAAGCGATAGATCGCCAGCGAGACGGCGTAGAGGACGGCGTTGAGAAAGAACGCGGCGGGACCAACGAAGTTCCACAGCGGGCCTGCTGCCACGATGCCGACGCCGAGCCCGATGATGGTCGCCGCCTCGAAGCGCGCCACGACCCTCCCGCGCAACCCTTCGTCGCTGGCGGTCGCCATCGCGATGAAGCCGAGGATGGACGGGACGCTCGCGGCCGTCGACGCGCCCTCCAACCACCGAGTGCCGGCCAGGATCCAGAGGTTCGTCGTGAGACCGGTGAGGATGACGGCGACCGCTCCGAACAGCGGACCGACCTGCATGATCCGGTGGTGACCGAGTCGGTCCGACAGCAGCCCGAACAACGGTGAGAGGACGAGCTCGGCGACGTAGAACGTGCCGTGGAACAGGCCGACGACGATCGCTCCGACGCGCTCGCCCCCATACCGCTCGAGGTCCGCGAGGTAAAAGAACAGCAACGCTCCCGTGAGCGCCGTGCTGAACCGGAGCGTGAAGGTCCCGACCAGGACCGCCAGGATCGACCGTTGCATGGCCGCCTAGCGTAGCCGAGCGCTCGGCGCGTGGCGGGGCCCCGGCACGGGGCCGAGACACGAGGCTGCGCCGGCGCCGGGACGCGGCGAGCCGCACCACACGCCGTATCCTGCCGCAGTGCGGAAAGTGGATGTCCCCCGCGAGATCGAGATGCTCGCGCGTGGACGCGCACAGGCTCGCCGCGAGCGTGACTGGGCCGAGGCGGACCGATTGCGAGCGGAGCTGGAAGAGGCCGGCTGGAAGGTCGTCGACCAGGGGTTCGACTATCGCCTCACCCCCCTTCATCCGCCGGAGAGGATCGAGGATGGGCGCATCCTTCACGGTTCGAGCGCGTCGGTTCCGTCGCGGTTCTCGGCGCCCGAGGCCGGACTCGCGACCGTCGTCCTCGTTGCCAGGGACTGGCCGACCGATGTCGAACGCGCAGTCGCGGGCGTGCGTGCGCACGCGCCCGCGGGCACGAGCCTCGTGATCGTCGCCGACGATCCCTCGCCTGAGCAACGCGACGCCCTCGGACCACTCGACGCCCGGGAGCGATCCGACGAGGAGATGCCGCTCGAGATCGTCTGGACGGGGACCCGGTTGGGCGAGGCGGCCGCACTCAACGCGGGGGTGCGTCGAGCATCGGCGGGCGTCGTCATCATCCTTACGCCGACCGTCGAGCCGACGGGTGACCTCGTGACGCCTGCGACCGCCTTGCTCGCCGACCCCACGGTCGCGGTCGCCGGAGAGCCGGGTCTCGTGTCGACCGATCTGCGCCGGTTCACGGAGGGCGGCCCGGGCGACGTCGATGCCATCGGCCTCTCGTGCATGGCGTTCCGCCGCTCGGATTACGTGTCCCGCGGACCACTCGACGAGAAGTTCCGCCTCGCGCACCACCTCGACATCTGGTGGAGCCTGATACTTCGCGATGAGGGCCCGGACGCCGAGCCGCGCCGGGCGGTCAGCGTCGAGCTACCCGCGTTCCACCATCAGGAGCGCGACCCGAGCGGGATCGCCGCGGGCGAGCGCGACCGACAGGTGAAGAAGAACTTCTATCGCGTCATCGACCGCTTCGGTGGGCGGCGCGACCTCCTGCTTGCGCTGCGGAGCAGGGATGGCGCGACGTGATCGGCAGCCGGAGCGCCTGAGGCAGGAAAGGGGCTGCGACGCGGTGAGCGCGGTGGGACATCCGGGTCGGCACCGCTGGGACGCCGACGCGCGCGGGAGTCGTGAGGTCCCCCTCCACCCCTGACCGCTCTTCATCACGCCGGACCCCTCGTGTCCTCGCTGCTCTCCGTAGTACCAAGTACCCATTGTTGCGACTCCCGCCCGCTCCTAACGTTCGCCGCCAGTAGCGATGTTCGTTGCTGAATGAGTACGGCCTGTCTCAGAGCAAACCCGTCGTGAGGCGGGGACGCAAAGCCAGGGATCTCCGGATCACGGAGACCGCCCGGTTGCCAGTGACCGAGCTACCCGACTTCGAAGGAGCTCTGCACGTGGCCCCAGCCGAACGCCTTTCGACCCGACCCCACCGCCTCTCGTCGGCCCGCCGGCTGCGCGTCACCGGCTTCCTCGCGATCGCCCTCGCACTTGCGAGCATCGCGCCGTCCGTCGTTGCCGCGGGAACCCCCGGCGCCTCCGCGTTCGGTGCGACGGGCAACAGCTGGTCCGGCAATAGCTGGTCTGGCGTCCGCTGGCAAGGCAACAGCTGGTCACAGACCACCGCGGGCGCAGTCCGCCTGGACGGGATCTCCTGGGGCAAGAAGCTCCCCAGGCTCAACCCCGGCGGTCGACGCTGGCGCTAGATCCCGCGACGCCGTACCCATCCGCTGCAGGATGACGCCCGGTTGATCCCTGAACTGACTCGATCGCGCCCGAAGAAGGAGTGGCTGGCACGCCGGCCACTCCTTCGGCTTGACGGCGCTGGCCGCGTCTGGGCGCTGAGCGCCGTCATCGCGATCGTGGCCGCGGTCACCTTCGCGGCGGCCGTCAGGGATCTCTCCCCTGTCCCTGCGCCTCTCCGGATCCCGTGGTGGGGGCTCGCGTTCCTGTTCTACCTCACGGAAGTGATGGTCGTTCACTTCCAGTTCCGGCGCGAGGTGCACACCTTCTCGATGAGCGAGATCCCGCTCGTTCTCGGGCTCTTCCTCGCCACGCCCACCGACTTCGTGATCGCGAACGTGCTCGGCGCGGCGGCCGGACTGATCCTTCACCGCAAGCAGTCCGCGGTGAAGCTGGCGTTCAACGTCAGCCAATTCGCGCTCGGCGCCGTCCTCGCGGTGTCCATCTTCTACTTCCTGCGGACGCCGGGTGGTAGCCTCGCGCCCGGCGACTGGATGGCGGCCTTCCTCGCGGCGCTCGCAGCCAACATCGTCGGCATCGTGGCGATCGCGGCGGCGATCGCGCTGTCGGAGCGGAGGATCCAGCTCGAGAAGCTGGGCCACGTGTTCCGGTTCGGGATCGCGGTCGGCCTCACGAACACGAGCCTCGCGCTCATCGCGGTCACGATCCTGTGGAACGAGCCACGCGCGTTGTGGCTGCTCACGGTGCCCGTGGTGCTCCTGTTCCTCGCCTACCGCGCGTACATGTCGGAGCGAGAGAGGCACGAAAGCCTTGAGTTCCTGTACGAGTCGACCCGCATCCTGCACCGCACGCCCGAGCTCGACGGAGCGATCGTCGCGCTCCTCGACCACGCCCGCCGGATGTTCAAGGCGGAGGTCGCCGAGGTCACGCTGTTCCCGTCGGGGGAGGGCAAGGGCGCGCTCCGGACCTCGCTCGGGGCTGACACGCCCGCAGAGATCATGGCCCCCGTCGACACCGCCCTGATGGGGGATATCTGGGCGCGCTCGCTCGAGGAGGGACGCGGGTTCCTGATCCGCCGCGCCGGGAACTCGGGCGTGATCAACAGCGGCACGTCGAGGTTCGAGATCCGCGACGCCATCGTGACCCCGCTCCGGGGCGACCGAGGCGTCCTCGGCATGATGCTCGTCGGCAATCGCCTCGGCGACGTGAGCACGTTCGACGACGAGGACCTGAAGCTTCTCGAGACGCTCGCCAGTCACGCCGGCATCGCGCTCGAGAACGGACGCCTCGGGGAGTCGCTCACCCAGCTCGCGGAGCTGAAGGAACAGCTGAGGTACCAGGCCTACCACGACCCGCTGACCGGGCTCGGCAACCGATCGCTGTTCCTCGAGCGCGTGGGGGAAGCGCTCGAGCGCCGGGACGACTCGGAACAGGTCCCCGCCGTGCTGTTCGTCGACCTCGACGACTTCAAGACCGTGAACGACAGCATGGGCCACGCCTCGGGCGACGCGCTGCTGATCGCCGTCTCTGAGCGGCTCCGCTCGTGCATCCGGCCCACCGACCTCGCGGTGCGACTCGGCGGCGACGAGTTCGCGATCCTCCTCCAGGACTCGCTGGAACTGCATCACGCACTGGCGATCGGCGAACGGCTGATCGAGACGCTCCAGCCCCCATTCATGCTCCACGGGCAGGAGGTCTCGATCAAGGCGAGCGTCGGGATCGCGGGGTGCCGTTCACGCTCCGATGGACCCGAGGAGCTGCTGCGCAACGCGGATGTCGCGATGTACACCGCGAAGTCGGAGGGCAAGGGGCGAGTCGCCGTCTTCGAGCCTGCGATGCACGCCGCCGTCGTCGCGCGCCATGCCCTGACCGCTGAGCTCCAACGCGCCGTCGCCCGCGAGGAGTTCGTGGTCCATTACCAGCCGATCGTCGCGCTGCGAAGTGGGCGCGTGACAGGCGTGGAGGCGCTCGTCCGCTGGAAGCGACCGAACGGCAGCCTCATCGTCCCGGGCGAGTTCATCTCGGTCGCCGAGGAGACGGGCTTGATCCTTCCCCTGGGTCGGTGGGTCCTCGAGGAGGCATGCCGTCAGGCGAGGGAGTGGCAGCGCCAACAGCCCGACCGGCCTCTCCTGCTGAGCGTCAACCTCTCGCCGAGACAGGTGCAGCAACGAGGCTTCATCGACGAGGTCGCCGAGATCCTCGACAAGACGAAGCTCGACCCCACGCGTCTGATGCTCGAGGTCACCGAAACGGTGATGATGCAGGACACGCCGACGACCCTAACGAAGCTCCAGGCGCTCAAGCAGCTCGGCGTCAGGTTGGCGATCGACGACTTCGGGACCGGGTACTCGTCGCTGAGTTACCTGCGCCGCTTCCCGGTGGACGTGCTGAAGATGGCGAAGCCCTTCGTTGACAACGCAGGGCGTGACCGGGGGGACTCGGCGTTCGCGACCGCGATCGTCGCGCTCGGCCACTCGTTGGGCCTCGAGGTGACCGCAGAGGGGATCGAACGCGCCGACCAGCTGGAGTTCCTGCGGGATCTGGGCGTCGACGCCGGGCAGGGCTTCTTCTTCGCTCGTCCGCTGGACGACGACGCACTCACCGCGGCGCTCCGCCGAACGGATCCTCCGCCCTCGATCCGCGCAGCCGTCGCCGGGCGTGAGCGCGTCGATGTCGGGGCGCGTTCCGCCGTCCTCACCGAATCGGTCGCCGAGTCTCGCCGCGAGGTGGTCCCGGCAGGAGCCGGACAGGCGCTCGTGCGCGTCCACTAGCGCCCCGAGCCACCACCGCCGACCCGGCTCTCGTTCCTCGCAGCGGCTGCGGCTCCCGGCGGTAGCTGGAGCTCCGCGCGTCCCTTCCGCCTGACCTCCGTCCCGTACAGGACGCCGACGGCGATCACGGCGACAAGCAGTGCCACGGCGGCTCCGCGCAGTAGCGACCGGCCGGCCGGCACAGCGGGCGCCGCCTCCCTCTCCCCGCGCGGCCTCTGCCACATCGCGTTCAGTGCCCCTCGCGGCGCGATCACCAGCCCGAGCCACGCCCCGGCGAGCAGGCCGCCGACGTGCGCGGCGTTGTCGAGCGGGATCCCGCGCCCGGCGAGCCCGAAGCCGAGGATGAGGTTGAACGCGATGAGCATCCCGAGCCGGCTCATGAGCGCACGCGCGTGCCTGGGCAGCAGCGGGCGGTGAACGCGATACGCGACCGCGAGCAGCCCGAACAGCCCGAAGATCGCGCCGCTCGCGCCCACCGCATCGTTGGGCACGAAGATGTAGCTGGCGGCCGACGCCCCCGCCGCGGACAGAAGATAGACGGCCAGGAACACGACCTTCCCGTAGAGCGCCTCCGCGAGCGGCCCGGTCAGGTAGAGCGCGTACATGTTGGACGCGAGATGCAGGATCCCGAGTTGGAGTCCGCCAGCGTGGACCAGCACGACGGTCAGGAGCCGGTAGAGCTCACCGCGGGCGACAGCTGACTTATCGAGGGCGAGCAGCGAGTGGGCGAGCGCCTCGGTCGCGGGGTTGATGAGAGACGAGACACCGATCGCGATGGTGACCGCAAGGACGGCGTAAGTCACGCTCGGCGCGTCGGCGCCGCGTGCCCGCGAGCGCCCGAAGTGACGCGAGGCCGAGCGTTCGTTGCCCATCTCCTTGCTCAGCCACCCAAGACGTGACGCGATCTCCGGCCGCTCCCACGGCGGCGCTCGTCGCTCCGCCTCGCGATAACTCCTGGCCGCTCCCGGAAGGTCGTTCTGTCGTACCCGCGCCGCGGCAAGCTGCTTCCACGCACGCCACGTCAGCGCCGTCTCCGGGGCCTGCGTGGCGCTGATCCACGCCTGCAGCGCGCCCTCGTCGTCATCGAGCCGGTAGCGGCACTCCCCTATCCCGAGGAGCGCCGCGACATGGACCTCAGCATCGGCGTGCCCGATGAGCCGCCCGTACGCCGCGAGCGCGCGCTCGTAGTCGCCCGTGCCCGCCAGCTCGTCGGCCCGCTCGAGGAGCGCCGCGGCGGCAGCGGCGGACAGCGGTCCGGGCGCCGCCGGGTCGTCTCGATCTGGCCGGCGGTTCGGTCCCATCACGTCGCCGGGAGTCTAGTCGCGTTCCGCCGGCACGGTTTGTGGCAGACTCGCCCGGCACGTCGGGCATGGGACCCGGCGCCCGAAGCGTGAGGACGAGCGTGGAAGAGGTCAGCCCTCAGGAAGTCGACATCCAGACCACGGGCGCGGGTTCCGGCGGCGACGAGATCGAGTTCCCGGTCGACAACAACACGTACAACCTGCTCCAGACCCTCGCCTCCAAGCTGGAGGCGCTCGACGCCTACCGCGTCTACCTTGACGACGCGGACGGCGACACTGCGCAGCTGTATCGCGACCTCGCCCAGCAGGATCTGGACCACGCGCAGCGCGTCCTCGACGAGCTCCGACGAGCGCTCGCACAGGGCTGAACCCAGCCCCGCCAGGACGGGCGGGGAAGATCACCGCGCCGCGACCGCCGCCGCGCACCACTACCCGGGAGCGAACGCGCCGTCGCGGCCGCCCGGCGGTGCGCGAACCAGAACGCAGTACTGGGTGCGCGGCCCGTAGCAGCCCAAGCTGACCGCTGGCGCTCGCTCTCTCGGAGAGAGTATCGGCTGCTGTGGCGCGCCCGGCAGGATTCGAACCCGCGACCTGATGGTCCGAAGCCATCCGCTCTATCCACTGAGCTACGGACGCGCGCTTCACGCTCAAAAGAGCGGGACCGTCGCGGTGAGCTTACCTACAGCGCTTGCACAGTTGATACCTCGGCAGCCTTCGGACCTACCCGAGTCACCTGGGAGGCCGCATGCCGGCGCCCACCGGGATCGAAATCGTCACCCGCGGGGACGCGGCCGTCAACGCAGCCCTCGTTCCCGCGCCATGTTCGCGCGTCGAAGCTCTCGCCCGGCGCGATTCGCTCCTACCTCCACTCGCCCGGCTCGCTGTTTCCGCGCCGAGCGCGGGACGCCCACAGCACCGGTCGATCACCGGGGACACGTCGACGGTTCATCGAGCACGTGCTCGACCGCTGGAAGCCGGCGACGGCGCTCGACCGCTGCTCCGCGCGTCTGGCCGTTCTTCGAGTAGGCGGTCGAGGTCATTCCTGGACCGACCGGCGCGGAGAGCCCTCCCGCTGCCCGCCTGCTTGCTGGGCCGGCGCCAACGCGGCGAGCGCCTTCGGCACGGTCTCCTCGGCCAGTACCGGGGACCACGCGTGCTCGATGCGGCCCTCCTCGTCCACCAGGAAGGAGCTCCGGTGGACGCCCAGGACGAGCTGGCCGTTGTAGGGGTACTCGGTCCAGACGCCGTATCGCTCGGCGACGACGTGGTCGACATCCGCGAGGAGCGGGAACCCGAGCCTGTATCTCCCGTCGAACTCGCGCTGCTTCTCCACTGGGTCAGGACTCACGCCGAGTACGTCGATCCCGAGGTCCTTCAGCCCGCTCCGGTGGTCGCGGATCGCGCACGACTGCCGCGTGCAACCCTCGGAGAACGCGACCGGATAGAAGTAGAGGAGGACCTTTCGTCCCCGAAGGTCCCCGAGTCGGACGGACCGGCCGTGCTGGTCGGGCAACTCGAATTCCGGGGCAGGGTCGCCCGGCCTCAATCGCGACGCCATCCGTCTCCCTTCCTCGACACTTCTCCCTCGCGCCAAGCGGCCTTTGTTCAGATCGCGCGTCCGACCTTCTCCCCCTCGTACATGACCTCCGCGATCTTCCGTGGCGCCACCACGTCGCCGACAGGGACGAACGTGGTGAACCGGCTCCTCGCATCGGCGAGCCCGTCCTCGTTCGGGACGCGCATGTGCGACAGGACGAGGGTACCCACGTCCTTGATGGTCCGCGTCTGGGCCGCCCAGATGTCCTTCACGGTCACGGTGCCGCCGTCGATCCGGTCGACCGCCTGCTGGTTCACCAGCCTGACCCCGAGCTTTTTGAGCGCCGGAAAGAGGTGCTGCAGATCGAACTGGCGCAGAGTCTCCTCGCCGATGAACAGGTTCGGGCTGACGATCTCGACGTCGACACCGTTCTGGGCGAGCAGCTCGGCAAGACCGAGCGGCAGGTACGTCCCGGTCTCCTCCGAGATCACGACGCGGCTGCCGAGGGCAAGAGGATCCGCGACCGCGCGCGCGACGGCGTCGCCGACGGTGAGCACGTTCGGCTGGTCGCAGCCCGGCATCGCGTCGCGGCTGGGGTTGGACGGGCTGAACCCGCTCGGATCCCACCGAGCTCCCGTCGCCCACACGACGACGTCTGCGCCGAGCTCATCGAGGATCGCGGGCGTGGCCTCGACGCCAAGGCGGACATCGACGCCGGCCGTCACGATCGACGTACTCAGGTTGTCGATCGCGTGCTGCCACTCGCCGCGCGTGGGCAACCGTTTCAGGACATTGACGTGTCCCCCGAGCTCCCATGTCCGCTCCAGGAGTACCACCTCGTGGCCGCGGCGAGCGGCAACGGCAGCGGTCTTCATGCCCGCGGGCCCACCGCCCACGACGACGACCTTCTTCCGCTCCTCGCGCGACACCGGCAGGAGCGTCCCGTCGCCCCACTGCCGCTCTCGACCCGACACCGGATTCAGGGCGCAGATCACCTCCCGCTGCTCGAAGAGCCGCGAGATGCACTCGTTCAGCCCCACGCAGCGGTTGATCTCGTGGGTCCGTCCCTCCATCCCCTTCCGCACGATGAAGGGGTCCGCGAGGTGCGCCCGGCTCATGCACACCGCATCGGCCGCGCCGCTAGCGACGATGTCGTTCGCCATCTCGAGGTCCTTGATACGACCGACGATCCAGATCGCGGCGCGGTCGCCGACGAGCCGCTTCGCGGCGCGCCCGAACTCGATCATGTAGCCCTGCGGCACGCGCATGCTCGCGGTTCCCATGTAGAGCGTGGGATAGGCCGATCCGGAGATGCTGAAGTAGTCGAAGAGCCCCGCGCTTGCGAGGATCTCGAGTTGCTCCGCGGCGAGCTCGGGGGTGATCCCGGCCGATCCCAGGAACTCGTCCCAGCACATCCGCAGCCCGACGACGAAGCCGTCCCCGACCCGGCGGCGGATCGCCTGCCCGACGTCGAGCGCCAGCTGACAGCCGGCCTTCGTCCGTACGCCGTATCGGTCGTCACGCTTGTTGTAGTACGGGCTCATGAACTGCGCGATCCCGTAGCTGTGCGCGGCGTGCACCTCGACGCCGTCGATCCCGGCGACCTTGAGGTTGAACGCGGACTGACCGAATCCCTCCGCGAGATCGTCGACGTGCGCCTGCTCCATGACCATCGGGACTTCGTGATGCACATTGGAGGGCACGCGGGACGCGGCCCACAGCGGGTGCCACTCGTCGATGATCGTCGTGCCCTTGTCGTGAACGCCCGGGTGGAAGAGCTGGACGAAGAAGCGGCAGTCGTACGCGTGGACGGCCTCCGCGAGCTTCTCGTACTGCGGGATCGCACGCTTCTCGAATGCGGTGATGCCTTGGTAGAACGACCCCTTCGCGATCGGGTGCGCGGCGGTCTGCTCGCTGACCTGGACCGCGACGCCGCCCTTCGCCCGTTCGCGGTAGAACGCGATGTGGCGGTCGCTGACGATGTGTTCCAGCCCGTAGAGGAGCGTCTTCGCGGGGTCGACGACACGGTTCTTGATCGTCATCCCGCGCAGGCGATACGGCTGCCAGAGATGATGAAGATCGGGCCGGTAGGCGTCGGCCGTGTTCGCCTGATCGCTCATCGTGCGCTCCCTCCGTGACGCGGCTGTCCCCAGCCGTTGCCAGCCCTCGTGCTGACCCCGTCGCCGCCGAAGAGGCGAACGGCGTTCTCGTGCTCGATCGCCCGCCTCGCGGCTTCGCCGAGCCGCGCCGACCGGATCCGCGCGTGCTCGAATGCGGCGTCGAACACCGGCGCGAACGACGCGTACAGGACGCGGCGAGGATCGAGATCGGCCGCGAGCCGTTCGATGAAGTCCTGGCGGTACTCCCCGTTCGTCATGACGTGCAGGTTCGGCGTCTGGGTCAGCGCGAGCCACGCATCGATGAGCGAGAGCCCGGAGATGTTGATCTGGCCTCCGGTCGTCATCACGACCGGGACATCGGGGAAGTCCGCTGCGAGCTCGGCGACCTGGAGCGGCTCGGACAGGCCAAAGTAGCCCGTCGCGACGACGACGGGGACGCAGTGGTCGCGCGCGACGTCGAAGACCGGTCGCGAGAGACGGACGGGGAACGCTTCCTCGCCGGGATGGAGGAAGAGCCCCACACACCCGAGTTCCCCGAGACAGCGCACTGCTTCGTCGACCGCGTGCCCCCCGTTCAGCGGGTCGATCCGTCCGAGCGCTCGAACGCGTCCCCTGCTTGCCGCCGCCACGCCCGCCAGTCGCTCGTTGGCAGGCTCCAGTCGGTACTCGAGCGGCCGGGCGGGGGCCGCGATGATCACGTCGAGGCCGAGCTCGTCGCCGAGGGCGAGCGCACGCCCTACCTCTAGACTGGGTCCGAACCGGTTCTCCCCGAGGACCATGAGTGCGTCGATCGTCATGAGACGGTCCCTCGACCCGCGTCGTCGGGCTCGAGCCCGAGCAGCCGCGCCGCGGTCCCCCCGAGCACGAGCCGCTCAGCGCGGGGGTCAAGCCGGAGCATCCGTACCTTCTGGACCTCGAGCGTCGGGTTGCAGCCGGGTCCGTCACTCCCGAACACGACGCGTTCTGCCCCGATGCGCTCGACGGCCTGGGCGATCTTCTGCGGGTACGGCATCGCGGACGTTTCGAGGTAGAGATTCGGTAGGCGCTCCGCGGCGGCGATCGCGTCGTCGACGTGGAAGTAGCCGCCCATGTGACCCATGACGATCGACGTCTCAGCGGCTCGGGCCGCGCCCGCCTCGATGGCCTGCGGAGTCGTGTAGGGATCGTCGCCACAGTGGAAGAGGACGGGGACGCCGAGCTCGCCGCACCGGCGCATCAGCTCGACCGTAGCGTCGCCGTTCGGGTGCGCGAGCGTCGTCGTGGGGTGGAGCTTGACCCCGCGGAAGCCGAGCTCGAGCACCGCCCTGTCGACCGCGTCGCGGGCCGCCCGGCGGTGGTTCGGATCGAGACGGACGAAGCCGATGAGTCGGTCGGGATAGCGCCGGACCGCGTCGGCGATGTAGTCGAGCGCGGCCTGGCCGCCCCCCGGCAGGTCGACGTACGTCATCACGACGGCTTTCGAGATCCCCGCGCCGTCCAGCAGCGGGATGAGCTTCTCAGGAGGATCGATCCAGCCGTAGATCTCGGCCTCGTCGACGTGGGTGTGGAAGTCGATGATCACGCCGGGCTCCCCGCCGTCGCACCGATCACCTCCGCGACCGTCGACTCGGCGGATCGCCGGACGACCTCGACGTAGATCTCGACGGCCTGTTCCAGCTCCTCGAGTGGGACCCATTCGTCGTCCGTATGCGCCTGGTCGATGGAACCGGGACCGAGCACGACGCAGGGGATGCGACCGAGCCCAGAGAGGTTCGACGCATCCGTGCCGTAGGGGACGCCGCCGGCCTCGACGGGGCGCCCGAGGACAGCCGCGGCCGCCGCCTCGGCAGCACGAACGAGGGGGTGATCTGCGGGCGTCTCCACCGGCGGCAGGAGCACCGACGGATCCTCGCGCTCGAGTTCGTCGCCGGCCGCGCGGAGCTCGTCGAGCAGCGCGTCGAATTCGCGCATCGCCGTTTCCGGGTCCTCGCCCGGCGCGAGCCGTCGGTCGAGCTGGATCTCGCACCACTCTGGGACGAGGTTCGGCGCGACACCACCATGGATGACGGCGGGCGTGGCAAGTGCGGGTCCCGCGAGGGGATGCGTCCGCGCCTGGAGGACCGGCACGAGCCGCTCCTGGATGGCGCGAACGGCCCGCGCCGCCGCGGCGACCGCGTTCACGCCGAGGTGCGCTCTCGACGTGTGCGCCGCCCGCCCGCGGGCGGCAATCCGGAACCGGGCCAGGCCGTTGTGGACCCGGACCGGAAGGAG
>JADDQH010000036.1:0-239 GCA_016781485.1 Chloroflexota bacterium
ACGAGGACGACGAGAAGTTCAGCCTCGTCCTCTCCCGGTGGACGAACGCCGTCCCCGGTCGTGGTGAGGACCGGGGGTTCGTCGAGTACAGACTGCCCACCGCGAACAGCAATCTCGCCGGGATCGCGCGCGGTCCCGACGGAAACGTCTGGTTCACCGAGTTCGGCACGATCGGCCGCATCACCCCGTCCGGCACGATCACCGAGTACCCGCTCCCGACCGCGGACAGCGGCCCCTCC
>JADDQH010000036.1:415-27935 GCA_016781485.1 Chloroflexota bacterium
CCGGCATCATCACCGAGTACCCGATCCCGACCGCTGATAGCCGGCCGACCGGGATCGCGAGCGGTCCCGACGGGAACCTCTGGTTCACCGAGGGGGGCGGGAACCGGATCGGGCGCATCACCCCCTCCGGCATCATCACCGAGTACCCGATCCCGACCTCGAATAGCGGCGCGACCGGGATCGCGAGTGGTCCCGACGGCAACCTCTGGTTCACCGAGATTTACGCGAACAAGATCGGGCGCATCACCCCGTCCGGGTTGATCACTGAGTACGCACTCCCGACCTCGAATAGCGGCGCGACCGGGATCGCGAGTGGTCCCGACGGGAACCTGTGGTTCACGGAGGCGGGCGGGAACCGGATCGGACGGATCACCGCGTCCGGCGAGATCACCGAATACCCCGTCCCAACGTGGGGCAGCGCTCCCGACGCGATCACGAGCGGTCCCGACGGTAACCTCTGGTTCACCGAGCGCCGGGTCGACAGCATTGCCCGGATCGGGCCAGCGGGTACGGCGACGATCGTCGACGACGACCCCTCCCCCTCGCTTTCGATCAGCGACGTTACGGCGGTCGAGCGCGACTCGTGGGTGAAGACCTACGCGTTCACGGTCTCCCTGTCGGCGCCGAGCGGCAAGATCGTCAGCGTGAAGTACGCGACGGCGAACGCGAGCGCCGACGCGGGGAGCGACTACACCGCTTCGAGCGGGACGATCGCCTTCAGCCCGGGACGTGTCGCGGTCACGATCGAGGTCACCGTGAGTGGCGACACGGCGATCGAGCCGGATGAGCAGTTCCGCAACGCCCTGTCCGACGCGACGAACGCGACGATCAGCGACGCCGAGGGCATCGGTACGATCCTGAACGACGATACATCGATCTCGGTTGACGATGTGAGCGTCACCGAGGGCGACAGCGGGGGGTCGCACGCGGTATTCACCGTCCGCCTCGCGGCGCCGAGCGCGAAGATGGTCGCTGTGGGATATGCGACCGCCGACGTCAGCGCCACTGCCGGTGCGGACTACATCGCAACGAGCGGGACCCTGTGGTTCAGCGCTGGAGAGACGACGAAGTCGATCTACGTCACGGTGTATGGCGACAGAGCGGTCGAGGCCGACGAGACGTTCAGCGTCAACCTGTCGAACCCGACCGACGCGACCATCGCCGACGGTCAGGGCATGGGCACGATCACCAACGACGACGCCGGGCTCTCGATTGACGACGTGACCCGGGACGAGGGCAGCGCGGGCACGACGTCGTTCACGTTCACGGTGACGCGCTCGGGCGCTACGAACACGACGGTCGGCGTCGCGTACGCGACGCAGGACGGCACCGCGGATGCCAGCGACTACGACGCGACGACGGGGACGCTGAGCTTCGGCGCCGGCGAGACGACGAAGACGATCACGGTCACGGTCAACGGGGACACCGACGTCGAGAACGACGAAAGCTTCAGCGTGAAGCTGGCCGACCCCTCGAAGGCGACGATCACCGACGCCACCGGCACGGGGATGATCGTCAACGACGACGAGCCGATGTGCGGGCCCAACCCCTGCTGACGACCGCCGTCACACCGATCGCCCACTCCACACCGACCGTCACCCCGAGGGGGACCGCGTTCCGCTGTCGCCAGCGGCTGGACGGCGTCGACTCGAGCGGATTCCTCCGGTCGACCGGCAAGGCCGCGGATTCGGAGCCGACCCGCAGCAGACGGCCAGCCGGACCCTGGCCGGTCTCGGGACTGCCGTTCAGGCTCGGGTTCCACGCGCCCGACCACCGAAGCTGTCCGCGGACGGCCAGCTAGCTCTGAGTGCTAGCGGACGACGAGGTTGACGAGGCGGCCGCCGACGTGGATGACGCGGTCGGGCGTTCGGCCGCCGAGGGCCGCGCGCACCTTCGCGCTCTCCAGGACGATCCGCTCGATCTCCGCCTGAGGTAGCCCGACCGGGACCAGGACGCGGTCGCGGAGCTTGCCGTTCACCTGGACCGGCAGCTCGATCGACTCGGCGGCGACGAGGGACTCGTCCCACGCCGGCCACGACTCGCTGTGGATCGAGCGCCATTCCTCGCCGCGCTCGGCCAGACGCCGGCTCCACAGCTCCTCCGCGATGTGCGGCGCGGCGGGCGCCAGCATGAGCAGCAGCAGCCGGACCGCCTCGCGGTACTCGTCGCTTGCCGCGACGGCTGTCCCGCGCGCCCGCATCAGGAGGTTCGTCAGTTCCATGAGCTTCGCGACCATCGTGTTGAAGCGGAATCCCTCGTAGTCCGAGGTCACCGCCTTCAGCGTCCGGTGCGCCGCGGACAGCAACGTCCGCTCGGGGCTCCTCGCCCCGTCCACCAGGGTCCCGCCGTCGTCGTCGCCCGGCAGCTTGCCGACCGCGTCGACCGCCCGGAACCCGTCGCCGTCGCCGGCCTCCCTTCCGTGCGGGTCGACCGTCACCCGCCACACGCGATCGAGGAACCGCGCGATCCCCCCGATCCCCGTCGGGCTCCACGGGCCGCCCTGGTCCCACGGGCCCATGAACATCAGGAACAGCCGGACAGTGTCGGCGCCGTAGCGCGAGACGAGCTCGTCGGGATCCTGGACGTTGCCGCGCGACTTGCTCATCCGCTCGCCGTCCGCGCCCAGGATCTGCCCCTGGTTGAACAGCCGCCTGAACGGCTCGCGCTCCTTGACGATGCCGAGGTCGGCCAGCGCCTTGCAGAACCAGCGGCTGTACAGCAGGTGCATCACCGCGTGCTCCGCGCCGCCCGTGTACTGGTCGACCGGGCACCAGCGCTCCTCCAGCTCGCGGTCGATCGGCGCGTCCTCCTTGTCCGGTGAGAGGTAGCGCCACCAGTACCAGGAGCTGTCGACGAACGTGTCCATCGTGTCTGTCTCGCGACGGGCGGGACCACCGCAGCGCGGACACGTCGTGTCCAGGAACGGGCGGTGGTGCTCGAGCGCGTTCCCGCCTTGCGGCCTGAACTCGTAGTCGTCCGGGAGCAGGACCGGCAGCTGGTCCTCGGGGATCGGCACGATCCCGTCGCGTTCGCAGTAGACGACCGGGATGGGCGTTCCCCACGCGCGCTGCCGGCTGATGAGGTAGTCCCGCAGCCGGTACGTGACGGCCGACCTGCCCTGGCCCTTCGCCTCGAGCGCGTGGGTGACCGCCCGGATGCCCTCCGGTGAGGACAGCCCGGTGAACTCGCCGGAGTCGACCATCACGTCGGACTCAGCCTTCGACACATAGGCCGACCCTTCGACTCCTTCGCCCCGGATCCGGCGGGCGACCTCCTCAGCCCGCTCGGCGTCGCGTGGCGCGATCACCTGCCGGATCGGCAACCGGAACTGGCGGGCGAACTCGTAGTCGCGCTCGTCGTGGGCAGGGACGGCCATGATCGCGCCCGTGCCGTAGCCGAGCAGCACGTAGTCCGCGATCCAGATCGGGATGCGCTCCCCGTTCACCGGGTTGTAGGCCTCCGCGCCGAGCGGGACGCCGGTCTTCTCGCGGTCGGTCGAGAGTCGGTCGATCTCCGTCTTGCGCCGCGCCTCGAAGCGGTAGCGCTCGACCTCGTCGCGTCGGTCGGGATGCGTCAGCTTCTCGACCAGCGGATGCTCGGGCGCCAGCACCATGAACGTGGCCCCGAACAGCGTGTCGGGTCTTGTGGTGAAGACGCGCAGCTCGTCGCCCCCAGGCTGGTGCTCGTCAGGTGCCGTCCTGAACACGACCTCGGCGCCCTCGGAGCGCCCGATCCAGTTCGTCTGCATCACGCGCACGGGCTCGGGCCACTCGATGCCCTCGTAGGTCAGCAGCTCATCCGCGTACGCGGTCGTCCGGAAGAACCACTGCTCCAGGTCGCGCTTGATGACCGGCGTCCCGCATCGCCAGCAGACGCGGTCCGCGCCCTCGACCTGCTCGCGCGCGAGCACGACCTGGTCCTTCGGGCACCAGTCGACGGCGGCCATCGCCTTGTAGGCCAGCCCGGCCTGCAGGAACTTCAGGAAGAACCATTGGTTCCAGCGGTAGAAGTCGGGCTCGCAGGTCACGACCTCCGCGTTCCAGTCGAACGTGGCGCCCATCGAGCGCAGCTGCCGGCGCATGTTCTCGATGTTCCGCATCGTCCACTTGCGCGGGTGGATGCCGCTCTTGATGGCTGCGTTCTCTGCCGGCAGCCCGAAGGCGTCGAAGCCGATGGGGAAGAAGACGTTGTAGCCGTGCATCCGTCGGAAGCGCGCGATCGCGTCGGTCGGCGTCTTGATGTACCAGTGCCCGATGTGGAGGTCGCCCGACGGGTACGGGTACATCGTGAGCAGGTAGTACCTGGGCTTCGACTCGTCCCGCAGGTCCGTCCGGTAGAGGCCGAGCTCTTCCCACTTCTGCTGCCAGCGCGGCTCGACCTCGGTGGGGTCGTAGCGCTCGACTCGTGGGTGGTCGGCCGGAGTCGTCGCCGGCATTTCGGTGGTGGTCTCGGCGGTCGTCGTTTCGGCGGTCGTCGTCGGTTCGCGGGTCGTCGTCATGAGGGCACGCTCACGGGAAGGAGGGGAGGGGAACCGGGGATCAGGCCGGCAGCGCGAGGCGCCGTCGGCCTAGATAAGGGCGAGCGCGCGAAGCGACGTGCGGCGGCCGGGCAAGCGCGAGCGATGGTGCGGGGAGGCGGCGTCGCGCGGCCCGATCTGCTTCATGCCTGGATTGTACGGGGTCGTGCAAACCGGCCAGTCGCCGCCGGCCGACAGTGAGGAATCGACAACCCCCGCCGGTCGGCGGGGGCCCATGTCGCGCGTGGTGGTGGTGGAGCGACGGGGGCTCGAACCCCGGACCTTCTGCATGCCATGCAGATGCTCTCCCAGCTGAGCTACCGCCCCACGCGTGCTCGGCCGTCCGTCTCGGCCGGCTCGAAATGGTACCGCAGTGCCCGCCGCGGGTGCTACCGCCGCCGTCCGCGCCGAGATGCCGCCGCGAAGAGCGCGGGCGCGTCATTCCATCCCGCTAACCTCTTCGCGTGACTGACGCTGCGAGTCGCCCGGCCGTCCCGCGCCCCTTCGCCATCCGGCGGTCCGCCCGTGCCCGGCGTCCCCGGCTCACGGTGGCAGGGACGGGCGAGGTCTTCGTCACGCTGCCGACCCGCTCCCCGGAGCGCGCGGCGTCCGACCTGGTCGCCCTGAAACGAGACTGGCTCGAGCGACAGCTGCAGCGGCTGGAGTCGGAGGGCGCGAGACTGGCCGCTCGACCGGCGCTCGGCCACGGCCGGTTGCTTCTCCTGGACGGACGGCCGCACCGCGTCGTGGTCGAGCTACTCCCGTCCGGGAGGCGAAGGAGTCGGGTCGAGCACGTCAAGGACGGGGACGCACAGCCCATCCTCCGCGTGCTCCTTGCACCAGCGGACGAGCGACCGCTCCCGCACGTGATCGAGCGGTGGCTACGGCGCCAGGCGCGAGTAGAGCTCGAGCGCCGCGTACGGCATTTCGCCCCGCTTCTCGGCGTCGCACCGGCCCGCCTCGCGGTTCGCGATCAGCGGTCGTTGTGGGGAAGCGCGTCGCGGCGAGGGACGGTCTCGTTCAGCTGGCGTCTGCTGCTCGCTCCGCCGTCAGTCCTCGACTACGTCGTCGTCCACGAGCTCGTCCACCTTGCCGACTTCACCCACTCACCCAGGTTCTGGCGTCTCGTCCGGCGGTTCGCGCCGCACGTCGACGAAGCGAGGGGCTGGCTGCGCGCGCACCGGTCGGACCTGCGTAGGGCACTCGACTAGCCCCGTCCGACACGCAGCGGCAACGCGGGCAGCGCGTGGCGGACGCGACCTTTTCCCCGCGGCGGCTCCATCCTGAGGTGGGTCGCACGTCACGCACACGGCAAGAGGGAAGAGCAGCGGAATGACGAACGAACAGAAGGGAACGCTCCTGATCATCGGCGGGGGCGAGGACAGGAGCCCGGGAGGGGTGATCCTCCGAACGCTGGCCGACCTCGTCGGCAAGGGACCTCTCGTCATCAGCACCGTCGCCAGTGAGGAACCCGAGGACCTCGCGAAGGAATACACGGAGCTGTTCGGGCGGCTCGGGATCAGGGAGGTCCGGCACCTCGACGTCGCGACGCGCGAGGAGGCGATGGACGAGCAGACGAGTGCCGTGCTCGACCATGCCTCCGGCGTCTTCTTCACGGGCGGTGATCAGCTGAGGATCACGAGCCGGATCGGTGACACGCCAACGTTCCGGCGGCTCGTGGAGATCTACGACCGTGGCGGGGTCGTGGCGGGGACATCGGCCGGCGCATCGGTGATGAGCGAGACGATGCTCGTCAGCGGCTCGGGCGAGGACTCGCCGCGGATCGGCCGGTGGCTCCAGCTCGCGCCGGGCTTCGGGCTGCTGTCCGACGTGATCATCGACCAGCACTTCGCGCAGCGCGGCAGACTCAACCGCCTGCTTGCGAGCGTCGCGCAGAACCCTCGGATCATGGGACTCGGCCTCGACGAGAACACCGCTGTCGTCGTCCATGGCGAGGAGTGGTTCGAAGTGATCGGCGAGGGCGCGGTGTATGTGATCGACGGGCGAGAGATCACGTACTCCAACCTGGTCGAGGGCACGCGCGGCGAGATCCTGTCGGTCCAGAACGTCCGGATGCACGTGCTCGCCAGCGGTGACGAGCTCGACCTGCTCGAGCGGAGCCCGCGAAGGCGTCCGGAGGGAAAGCCGATCGCCGTCGCGACCGAGCCTGGGGCAGAACCACGCGTCGAACGCGCACGAAGCGCTCGCTCGGAGGACGGTCGAAGCTAGCCAGCTCCTCCCTCCACGCCCTGGCCGGCAGCGAGTCGGCCGTCTCCTCCTACCCATCCCCACTGCCACTGCCGTTGCTGGAACTCGAGCCGGTACTGCGGCGTCGTGACGAGCGACGGAAGGCTGCGGAGCATGCCGACGACCGCAGCGGGCCGGCGCGTCGAGTTCGCGGAGTGGGATGAGACGCGACCCGAGTGGGTGGGGCTCGTCGCGCCCCCGATCCGGCCGGGACGCGCGAGCCGTCCCCGAGACGGGTCCGGTTCTCACGAAGCTCCCAGGATCGCTCGGTACAACGGAGCGTGCCGGTCGTGGTCGAGGCGGCGGCCCGCACCTACACGTACGAGGGGACACTCTGCTCATGCATCTGCTCGTCATCGAGGACGACCGCCGGCTCGGTCAGCTGTTGAGGCGCCTCCTCACCGAGGATCGCCACGTCGTCGATGTTGCGACCGGCGGCGTCGAGGGGCTCGAGGTGATCGAGGCCGGCGCCGGCGTCGACGCGGTCATCCTGGACGTCGGGCTGCCCGACCTGTCGGGCATCGACGTCGCGCGGCGGCTGCGGTCGAAGGGATCGTCCGTGCCGATCCTCATGCTCACCGCGCGCGACACCGTGGGCGACCGTGTGACCGGGCTCGACGCGGGTGCCGACGACTACATCGTCAAGCCGTTCGCATACGAGGAGCTCGCCGCGCGACTGCGGGCTCTCGCCCGGCGGACGCCCGGGACGGAGGTCCGAGACGGCGCACGGCTCGAGGCCGGGCCGATCGTTCTGGACGAGGCGCGGCGGCGGGTGACGGTCGCCGGACGGCCAGTCGACCTCAGCCAGCGCGAGTTCTCGTTGCTGGAGTGCCTGCTCCGGCATCCCGGGCAGGTCCTGAGCCGTGACCAGCTTCTCGACCACGCGTGGCCGTTCGGGGTCGCGGTCACGTTGAACACCGTCGACACGTACGTCCACTATCTGCGGGAGAAGCTCGGGCCCGAAGCCGGGAGGATCGAGACGGTCAGGGGAGTCGGTTACCGACTGGCGGACGATCGATGACTCGGCAGCTCCGGCTGCCCTGGACGCGACCGTCCACCGTGCAGGCGCTCGACGCCGAGCCCGCCGCCTCCGGCGATGACGCGCGGCTCCTGCAACGAGTCAGGTGGCGGCTCATCGCGTGGAGCGGCGGCTCGACGCTCGTCGTTCTCCTCGTCCTCGGAACGGCGATCTACCTCACCGTCGCCGGCTCGCTGGCGGCGACCGCCACCGCTCAACTGGAGCAGCGCGCCCGTGATCTCGCCCCGATCGTCGAGGGGCCGATCCCGTTCGGACCACCGGAGGGCGGCCCCCAGATCGTCGCCCGCAGCGACGCTCCCGCACCGGGCATCGTCTTCCTGGCCGACGAGGGCGCGTCGCTGGCCCTGATCGTGGGACCGAGGGGCGAGGTCGTCGGCGACCCGGGGAACACCCTCGCGCCGCTCGGGCTACCCGACCGGGCGGGAGTCGACGCTGCGCGGGCGGGTCGGATCGACGTCAGATCGACGTCCGTCGCGGGCTCCCCGGCTCGCATCCTGAGTCGCGCTGTGGAGCGCGACGGGATGACGTACGTCATCCAGGTGGTGCAGGAGCGCGCGACCGAGGAACGGACGCTCGGCGTCCTGCTCATGGTCCTGGGACTCGGTGGTCTCCTGGTGCTGCTCGCGTCGCTGGGCGTCGGCGCGTTCTACGCCGAGCGAGCGCTCGTCCCGATCCGCGACTCGCTCCGCCGCCAGCGCGAGTTCGCGGCCGACGCGAGCCACGAGCTCCGGACGCCGCTGGCGGTCATCCGGGGGAGCCTTGAGCATCTCCGCCGTAACCGTGAGCGGCGCGTCGCGGACGTCGGCACGGCGCTCGAGGATCTCGACGCCGAGGCGCAGAGGCTGACGGATCTCGTCGACGAGCTCCTCCTGCTCGCCAGGACGGACTCCGGCGCGGTGCAACTGGACCTGCAGCCGATCGATCTCGCCGAGGTCGCGATGGATGCCCTGCCCGGCCTCGCCGCGCTGGCGTCCGAGCGCGGGATCCGGGTCGAGGTCGATGCCGCGCCGGCACCGCTTTCCGGCGATCCCGCGCGGCTGCGGCAGCTGATCCGGATCCTCGTCGACAACGCGGTCCGCCACAGCCCCGACGCCCGCGGCGTCGCGGTCACGGTCCGACCGGAGCCGAACGGCGTCGCTCTCGCCGTCGAGGACGAAGGACGCGGTATCCGCGAGGAGGACCTCCCGCACGTCTTCGACCGCTTCTGGCGCGCGCCGGACGCGCCACCGGGCGGCACCGGGCTCGGTCTGGCGATCGCGCGCTGGATCGTGGAGCGGCACGGAGGGACGATCGTCGCCGGCAACCGCGCGCAGGGAGGCGCGCGCTTCGAGGTCCGTCTGCCGCGCGGCTGAGCGGATCGTCACGCCGTAACGCGTTCAGGAGCGGAGGCGCCGCAATCCCACAGCTCCCAGGCCGAGAGCGAGCCGGACGCGTCCGCGGTCGCGTTCGCACGCGTCGCCGCGTCACGGCTCGCCGCGTCCGCACCGCTCGCCGCGTCGCGACCGGTTTCGGTCGACGAACCGCCCCCCGCGCGCCGGGTGCTCTCCGGTACACGGCTCGTTCGTGGGAGCGCCATGAGAACGCGTGCGTCGCCCGTTCGCGGTCCGTCGCCCGGTCGACGACTTTCGTCGGGAGCGGATCGCGATCCTCGTTCCGATTCTCATGACCCTCCCATCGGCGGCTCCTGGAATCCGAGGTGCGCGTGGCTCCCCTCCTCCGGTCACGCGCCAAGAGGATCGGACTCGCGGCGACCCGGGCGGGGCGGGCGCCGCGAAAGGAACCGGAGCGAAAGAGATGGAAGCGATGAACGGAGATCCACGCAGCCGCCCGCGACGCGGGTGGAGCGGGTGGCGCGGCAACCTCGCGCTGCTGATCGTCCTCGTCCTCGTCCTCGCGGCATGCAGCGGCGCGACCGGCGGCTCGACGGCGAGCGACGGTGTCGCCCAGGCGGAAGGCGGCTCCGGCTCGGATGCCGGTGCGGACGCATCGGGGTCGCCCGGCGCGACCAAGGACCCCGAGGAGGCGATGCTCGCCTTCGCGGAGTGCATGCGCGAGAACGGCGTCGACATGCCGGACCCGGATGCCGGCGAGGGCGGCGGGCTGATGTTCCGTCGGGACTCTGACGACGCCGGCGGCGGTGGCCCGGACTTCGGCTCGGACGACTTCCGGAAGGCCGAGGCGGGCTGCCGTGAGCACCTCGAAGGCGCCGGGCTGGGACCGGGCGGCGGTGGTGAGCTCTCCGAGGAGGCCGAGGAGGCGATGCTGGCGTTCGCGAAGTGCATGCGCGAGCAGGGCATCGACATGCCCGATCCGGGCCCCGGTGGCCTCATCGAAGCGCGGCCGGACAGCGGCGCCGACCCGTTCTCGGAGGAGTTCCAGAAGGCGCAGGAAAGCTGCCGTCAGCACCTCGAGGGACTGCCCTCGCCGGAACCGGCGAACGGGGGGCAGCCATGAGCCGCCGACAGCTGGCGATCGTCGGCGTGGCAGTCGCCTGCATTGCCGTCGTCGGCTACAGCTGGGGGACTTCGGGCGTTCCCGCTCGCGGGGCCGACGAAGGGGCGAACGAGTCCGCCGGTGGCGCTCGCACGACGGCGACCGTGGAGCGCCGGACGCTCGAGTCGAGGGAGGAGCTGGACGCGACCCTCGGCTACGAGGGCCGGTACGCGATCTGGAACCAGCGTGCGGGGACGATCACTGACCTCGCCGACGACGGACAGACGATCCGTCGGGGAGACGAGCTGTACGAGGTCGACGGGGAGCCAATCGTCCTGATGTACGGGCAGCGGCCGGCGTGGCGCACCCTCCAGGAGGGGATGGAGGGCGCGGACGTCCGTCAGCTGGAGTCGAACGTGAAGGCGCTCGGTTACGCCGATGACGACATGGAGGTCGACGGCGAGTTCGACTATGAGACGACGCAGGCCGTGGAGCGCTGGCAGAAGGACGCCCGCCAGGAGGTCGACGGCGTGGTCGACCTGGGCGAGATCGTCTTCCTGCCCGGGGCGGTCCGGATCGGGACGCACAAGGTCGGGATCGGGTCGCCGGTCCAACCGGGCGGGGAGGTGCTCGCCGCGACGTCGACCAAGAAGGCGGTGACGCTCGACCTACCGGCCGACCGCCGCGACCTCCTCGAAGTCGGCGACAAGGTCCGCGTCGAGCTGCCGAACGGCAAGACGACGACGGGCAGGGTGACGAGCATCGGCTCGGTCGCTGAAGGCGGCGGCCAGGAAGGCGGGCAGGCGGCAGGTCAGGGCTCGGGAGAAGGCGAGGAGCAGACGGTCGCGGTGACCATCGAGCTGCTCGATTCCAAGGCGACGAAGGGACTCGACGGAGGCGCGGCCGAGGTCGAGGTCACGCGGCAGTCGAGGAAGGACGTGCTCGCCGTGCCGGTCCATGCGCTGCTCGCGCTCCTGCGCGGGGGCTATGGGGTCGAGGTGGTCGACGAGGACGGTCGGACGAGGATCGTGCGGGTCGAGGTCGGCCTGTTCGCCGACGGGTACGTCGAGATCCGGGGATCCGGCGTTCGCGAGGGCGACAGGGTCGTGGTGGCGTCATGAACGCGCTCTTCGACGTCATCTCCATCGGGCGGCGTGGTCCGCTGGAGCCCGCCCATCCTCTCGACCTGCCGGTCCCGGTCCTCGAGCTGCGCGACGTCGTCAAACGCTACCCGGGGGAGCCCCCCGTCGAAGCGCTCGCGGGCGTGACGCTCACCGTTCGGGCTGGAGAGCTGCTCGCGATCGTCGGGCCGTCGGGGTCCGGCAAGTCGACCCTCCTGCACATCGTCGGGACGCTCGACCGCCCGACATCCGGCACCGTCCAAATCGCCGGGGAGGACGTCGGTCGGTTGTCGGACGGACACCTGTCGGCGCTGCGGGCAAGGCGGATCGGCTTCGTGTTCCAGCAGTTCTTCCTGCTCGACGGGATGAGCGCGCTGGACAACGTGGCGACCGGGCTGCTCTACGCGGGCGTGCCGGGCCGCGAGCGCCGCCGGCAGGCCGGAGCCGCGCTCGAGCGCGTCGGGCTCGGCCACCGGCTGGGGCATCGACCGGCGCAGCTGTCCGGAGGCGAGCGCCAACGCGTCGCGATCGCGCGCGCGCTCGTCGGCCGCCCCGCGATCGTGCTCGCCGACGAGCCGACCGGCAACCTCGACACCGCCACGGGCGGCGGGATCGTAGCCCTGCTCGGGGAGCTGAACGCCGAAGGAGCGACGATCGCGGTCATCACGCACGACCACGGGATCGCCGCGTCGCTGCCGAGGCAGGTCGAGATGCGCGACGGCCGGATCGTCCGGGACACGGGCGCCGGCGCGCTCTCTCAGTCGGACGCAACGGAGGCGGCACGATGAGCGCTCGCGTCGCAGTCCGCGGACCCGGGCCGCTGGACCTTCTGAGGATCGGCAGCCTCGGGCTCCGTACCCGGCGTCTCCGTGCCGCGCTCACCGCCACCGGGATCGCGATCGGGATCGCGGCGATGGTCGCCGTGCTCGCGATCTCGGAGTCGAGCCGCGCCGAGCTGCTGGCCGTGCTCGACCGACTCGGGACGAACCTGCTGACGGTCACGCCGGGGCAGACGCTGGGTGGCGACGATGCGTCGTTGCCGCGCGAGTCGGCCGCCATGGCGAGGCGCATCGGGCCGGTCGAATCCGTCGCCTCGACGGAGCGGGTCGAGGCGACCGTCCGGAGGACCGACCTCGTCCCCGAGGCCGAGACCGGCGGCATCTCCGTGCTGGCCGCTGACACGAAGCTGCTCGAGACTCTCGGCGGGAGCGTCCGCGACGGGACATGGCTGACCGACGCGACTTCCCGGTATCCGGCGGTCGTGCTCGGCTCCACCGCCGCGAAGCGCCTCGGCATCGAGGATCTGGACGAGCCCGTGAACGTCTGGATCGGCGACCGCTGGTTCACGGTCGTCGGGATCCTCGACTCGTTCGAGCTCGTGCCGGAGCTGGATCGGGCGGTCTTCGTGGGACGCTCCGTCGCGGAGTCGCTGCTCGGCGCGGCCGGCTCCCCGACCTCGATCTACGTCAGGACGTCGCCGGAGACGATCGACGACGTCCGAAGCGTGCTCGCGGCCACCGTCGATCCCGAGAACCCCGAGGAGGTGCGGGTCGACCGACCATCGGACGCACTCGAGGCACGGGCGGCCGCCACCACGGCGTTCACTGCGCTGTTCCTCGGGCTGGGCGCCGTCGCGCTCCTCGTCGGCGGCGTCGGCATCGCGAATGTGATGCTGATGTCGGTCCTCGAGCGGCGGTCGGAGATAGGCCTCAGGCGCGCGCTCGGCGCGACACGTCGCGACATCGTCGGCCAGTTCCTGACCGAGTCGCTCGTCCTCGCGGGACTCGGCGGGGCGATCGGGGTCGCGCTCGGCGCGGTCGTCGCGATCGGGTACGCGTCGAGCCAGTCCTGGCCGATCGTCATCCCGGCCGTGGCGTTCGCGGGCGGTCTCGGCGCGGCGCTCGTGGTGGGCGCGGTCGCCGGGCTCTATCCGGCGGTCCGGGCGGCCCGGCTCTCGCCGACGGAGGCGTTACGGACGGTGTGACGGGGCAGGGGACGGGGCCGCCCTGCTTCCGCCTGGGTGCTCCCGAGCCGACCCGACGCGGACGGTAGCATGGCGCGTGAAGCACGATGTTCATCCCACGCGAGTACCAGGTCACCGACGAGGAACGCCTCTACGACGTCGTCCGCCGCTACCCCCTCGGGACGATCGTTTCCGCCGAAAACCGCCGCCCGCCGGTCGCGACGCTCGTCCCTTTCCTGCTCCGGGAAGAGGACGGCCACCGGCGACTGTGGGGGCACATGGCGCGCCAGAACCCGCAATGGGGCGGTTTCCGCCCGGATCGCGAGCTGCTCTGCGTCTTCAAGAGCGATGACCACTACGTCTCGCCCTCGTGGTATGTCAACGTGCCGTATGCACCGACGTGGAACTTCATCCATGTCCACCTCTACGGCCGCCCCCGACTCTTGGGAAACTCCGACGAGGAACGCGCGCGGTGGATCCTCGAACAGACGGTCGAGGAATACGAGAGTCGACGACGGGCGCCGTGGGAGCTGACCCTCCCCGAGGACTACTTCGCCCGGATGTTGCCGCGAGTCAAAGCGTTCGAGATCGAGGTCACGCGGATCGAGGGCCAGTTCAAGTTGAGCCAGGACAAGCCGTTGGAGGATCGGCTCGCCGTGATCGCAGAACTGGAGAGGCTCGATGGGAGCGCGCCCGGCGTCGCCCGACTGATGCGCGCCGAGCTGGAGCGCGAGCAGGGTTGAGGCCGAACTCGACCTAGCCGCTGGGCGGGCTGTCCGCTCGGTGGCCGTCGTTCCGCGAGAGCCGCTCGCCGGGCATCGACGCGACCGGTCCCGACGAGACGCGTTGCGGCTGTGTGCGAGGGGTCACGCCTCCGGATCCAGTGTCGCGCCGAACTCGTGACGCGGATGCGGGAGCCGCGGGCCGTGACGCGGATCCCGGAGCGGCTGGACGTGCGGCGGATCGGCCGGCGGCGGGCTGTCGTCGGCCGGGTACCGGTCGCGCGCCCGGCATCGCCGCTTGGCGCGTTCCGGCACCGGCACGACCTGTCATGCTGCGCTGGCGGATCGGCACAGCCTCGATCCGGGAATCGCGCTCGAACCCTGGCACGACCTCCAACGGGATCGGATGCCGGAGCACGCGCTCGATGCCGCGCAGGAGATCCACCTCGTCGACGGACACGAGCGAGATCGCGTCCCCGGCCATCCCGGCTCGTCCCGTGCGCCCGATCCGGTGGACGTAGTCCTCGGGCACCATGGGCAGCTCGTAGTTCACGACATGGGGCAGGGCTTCGATGTCGAGGCCGCGTGCCGCGACCTCCGTGGCGACGAGGACGTCGACGCGGCCCTGCTTGAAGTCGTCGAGCGCGCGGACGCGCTGCGGCTGGCTCTTGTTGCCGTGGATCGCCGTCGCGGAGATCCCGTCACGCTCGAGCTGCTCCGCTAGCCGGCTCGCGCCGTGCTTCGTTCGCGTGAAGACGAGCGCCTGGTCGACCCGACCCGACCTGACGAGATGGCTCAACAGCTCCCGCTTGCGGTCCCGGTCCACCGGATGGACGACCTGGCGCACGAGCTCAGCCGCCCTATTCTCCGGCGCGACCTGGACCGTCGCCGGTTGGTCGAGGAACGCGTCCGCGAGGCGGCGGATCTCGTCCGAGAACGTGGCCGAGAACAGCAGGTTCTGGCGACGCGCGGGGAGCAGCGCGAGGATGCGCCGGATGTCGGGGATGAAGCCCATGTCGAGCATCCGGTCCGCTTCGTCGAGCACGAGGATCTCGACGGCGCCGAGGTCTACCGTGCCCCGGCCGACGTGGTCGAGCAGGCGTCCGGGCGTCGCCACGACGATCTGCGGTCCGGTACGGAGCGCGCGGACCTGCGCGTCGAACCCGACGCCGCCGTAGACCGTCGTCGAGCGGACGCCGCGACCGGCGCCGTAGGTGCGAACCATTTCCTCGACCTGGAGCGCAAGCTCGCGCGTCGGGGTCAGGACGAGCACGCGAACGGGACCGCCGCGCGGATGGCGACCGGCGCGCGGGTCGTTGATGCGGACCGCGCGTGACGGCTGGGACGCCGCGAGCAGCTGGAGGATCGGCAGGACGAAGGCGGCCGTCTTGCCGGTACCCGTCTGCGCGGCCGCGAGCACGTCGCGCCGCGCGAGCACGAGCGGGATCGCCTCGCGCTGGACGGGGGTGGGCTCGGTGTAGCCCTGGTCCGCGACGGCGCGGAGGAGCTCGGGCGTCAGCCCGAGATGATCGAAGGACATGAGTAACAAGCTCCTGACGAGGCCCTCCCGCGGTTTCGCGGGGCCCGGTCAGGGCTCTGAGTGGATCGGGATCGGACGGTGATGACCGGGGCGCGGACCGGAGCGCCCATTCGAACTCGTATGAGGGAAGCGTAACAGGTGCGCGACCTACCCGGCGTCGCCCGTCGCGGAGCGACACGGCGTCAAGCGGGAAGCGCGGGAGGTGGTGGAGATGAGGGGACTCGAACCCCTGACCCCCGCGATGCGAACGCGGTGCTCTCCCAGCTGAGCTACATCCCCACGGACGCGCGTGGTCGTCGACCAGCGCAGCCGCGGAAGTATAGCAAGGGGGGTCGGCTCGACCCTAGCGCGACGGGCTCGACCTAGGCTGAACGGCGCCCGAGATGTGGCACACGTCTCGGACATTCCGGGCTCATGTTGCGCGCCTGAGGAGCACCTGGAGGGGCGCGAGCTCGCGGGCCAGATCGAGCAGCCGCAGCCGGAACCCGGACAGGACGTCATCCATCGACCACGGCGCGCCGCTCCTGCTCATCGCTTGCAACACGACAAGCATCGGCGGTGCCGCGTCTCGCTGTCGCGAGAACCGGGGGACTGTTCAGGCTAGGCGGAGATGCCCACCAAGCCCGATCCCGATCTTCGGGTGACGCTCGCGACGGCACCGTGGGCGTGGCCGTCGCCAGGTCAAGGGCCGCGACCGTTGCGATGCTCCGATCCAGGCAGGCCGGCTGCGACCGCCCGGGCCAACTGGGTTCGTGACCTGATCCCCAGCTTCCGGTAGACGTTCCGCAGGTGGAACTCGACCGTCTTCGTCGTGACGAACAGCGCCGCAGCAGCTTCCCGGTTCGTCGCTCCCTCCGCCACGAGGAGCGCGACTTGGAGTTCCTGCGGGGACAGGCGATCGATGCGGTTCTCGCGCGACGTCACGTGTTCGACGGATACGCCCAGCTCGGCGGCTGCACGGTCCCGCCAGGGTGACGCACCCAACCAGTCGAACGCCTCGAGCGCCGGCCGGAGGTGAGCCCGCGCCTCGGTCCGGCGGCCGGCACGTCGCAGCCGCTCTCCGAAGCACAGTTCCGTTCGGGCGCGCTCGAAGGGCGTCGGCGTGCGACGGTGGAGGTCGAGCGCACGCAGGAAATCCTCGTCGAAGACTTCCGCGAGCATCCCGGCACACCGCGCGGCGGTCGCCCGCGCCCAGTTGCCGTCCGTCCGCTCGGCCTGCGCTTGGAGCGTGTCGAGGAGCGCTTCCGCCTTCGCCCGTCGTCCGGTCCGAATGTAGGCCTCGATGAGGTCGGGCATCCACTGGAGGACGTTGGGGTCGCCGACGTGCCACTCGCGCATCAGCCGGTCGACCTCCTCCAGCTCGACGATGGCCGCCTCGAGCCGCCCCGGGCGGAGATCGAGCAGTCCCAGCGCGGCGTGGCTGTAGGTCCACAACGACCTGGCCCCGGTCCGCGCTATCAGCTGCCTCACCTCCCGAGCGTGCATCCGCGCGTCCTCGCGGCCCATCCCGGCTTCGACACGCGCGAGCTGCGCGAGGACGAACGCGCGAGTCGGACCTTGACCGATCGCGGCGGCGAGCTGGGCGCCCTCCGTCGCGTGCGCGTAGGCCGACGCCCAGTCGCCCGTCCGGAACTCGAGGTCCGTGAGGTAGCCGAGCACGAGTGGCAACAGCTGCGGGGCCGCCGTCCCCCGCGCGGCGGTGTACAACGTGCCGAGAAGCGAACGCGCGAACGAATAGTCTTCGATCATGTAGTAGATGGCGGCGATCGTTGGACCGAAGGGCAGAGCAACGAGCGCTCTCCGGTGCTCCTCGAACGCGCCTTTCCACGTATCGAACAGCTGTCGCCCCTCGCGCGTCCGTCCGCGCAGGATCAGGGCCTGGGCGAGGGCGAGTGCTGCGGCAAGCTCCGCGTCACCCCCGATGCGTGCCGCGATCCGGGTCGACCACTCCGCCGCGTCGAGGCCGCGGTCGAGCTCCGCGGCAGCCCAGCACGCCGAGCACGCCTCGGTGAGCATCGTCACGGCCTTCTCCGGGGCAACGGCTGCGATACGGCTTGCCTCGTCGACGAGGACGGAATACGAGTCGGTAACAGATCCGTTGACGAACAGCACCCGCGCACGGAGGAGCTGGATGTCGGCACGCACGAGCGGATCTGCCGTGAGCGAGACGGCGGCGTCGAGCGATCGGATCGCGCGGTCCGCCTGGCCGCCGAGCCACGCCGACTCGCCGGCGACGAGCAGCCTCCGGGCGCGGCGTTCGAGATCCGGTGTGAGTTCCGCGGCCCGCTCGAGCGCCCGCGCCGCGGACGCATATCCGCCCCGGGCGCGCGCCGCCGTGGCGGACTCCTCCAGGGCGGACGCCGTCTCCTCGTCCGGCTCGAGCGCGGCTGCGGCAAGGTGCCAGGCTCGTGCGTCGTTCGGGCCCGGCTCGCACGCGTCGGCGAGCGCACGGTGTGCGGCGCGACGTTCGAGGGGCGCCGCCCGCTGATAGACCGCCGAGCGGAGGAGTGGGTGACGGAACTGCGCGTCGCCGCCCGCCAGGCGGATGAGGCCCGCGCGGACGGCAGGCTCCAGCACGTCCGTGGTGAGCCCCCGCACGCGGAGCGCGTGCGCGACATGCTCGAGCGATCCCGTCTCGTCGGCGGCAAGGACGAAGAGAGCTTGGGCGGTGGCAGCAGGCAGGGCGTCGATCCGTCGACGGAAGGCTCGCTGGACGGCGTCGCTTGCCGGGAGCGGGTCGGGCAGCGGCTCGACGCCCGTCAGCTGTCCGGGCGTGAGCAGCGTCGGGATCTCTACCAGGGCGAGCGGCGCGCCGCCCGTAAGGTCGACGAGGCGACTCGCGACGTCATCCGAGAGCAGCGATCCCCCGTGCCGCCGCAGCAGCTCGAGCGCCGCCATCCGCTCCAGCCCTGCGAGCTGGATCTCCTCCAGACCGCGGAGGTCGAGATGCTCGTCCTCTCCCGCGCGGGTCGTGGCAACGATCGCGACACGATCAGGGCCGAGACGGCGGGCCACGAACAGCAAGGCCTCTGCCGACGGCATGTCGAGCCACTGCAGGTCGTCCACGAGCAGGAGCCGGGGCTGGTCCTCCGCAGCCGCCGCGAGCAGGCTGAGGAGGCCCGCGTAGACCGTGAAGCGGTCCAGGACGGGGCCGGCCGACATCCCCAGGGCTGCCTCGAGCGCGAACCGCTGCGCGTTAGGGGTCCGGTCGAGGTACCCGAGGAGCGGCCGGGAGAGGCCGACGAGAGCCGCGAACGGCAGGTCCGCCTCGGACTCGACGCCCGCGGCCGAGGAGATCTTGAAGCCGTCAGCGCGATCTCGCGCGAACCCGAGGAGGGCGGTCTTGCCCATGCCCGCCTCGCCCCGGATGACGAGCGTCGCGCTCGTGCGCCGCAGGGCTCGCGCCAGTAGATCCTCGAGCCGGCGGCACTCCGCCTCCCGGCCGATCAGCATGGCTGGATGCTAGGTCAGCGCTTCTTCGATTCCTAGCGTTCTCGTCGGCCTCGTCGGCGCGAGCCGCGTGACATCCGACCGATCGTCGCCATAGGGGGTCGCGAAACCTCCGAAGCTAGCTCCGGCTGACCCCGAGACCGTCGATCTCGACGCGGCGGCCGTAGCTCTTCACGCGGATCACCACGGTTCCGGGCTGGACCGACGGCAGCAGGACGACTGCGACCACCTGTCTCCGGAGCGTCGTCGGCGCGTAGAGGCTTGCCTCCTTGACGAGGGCCCCTCGCCAGTAGAGCTGGATCGTGCCGCACGTCGCGCATCGAGTGGCGAGGACCGCAAGTCGGCGTGCCTGCACTCCCGTACGCGTCAGCCTGGACCCGACAGTCGACGAACGAGTGATCGTCGCGAGGTAGTACGTCGATCCGGTCGCCCGCGTCCAGCCGGTGGAACGGCTCAGGCTGCGGTCGTCGAGGGGGAGCGCGGTGCAGCGCTCCGTGGTCCAAACCGAGTCGTTGCCGGCGCGGTCCCGCGCTTGTGCCGAGAAACAGTACGTATTCCCCGCCGCGCCCGAGAAGACGGCGCTGGTGGCGGTTGTTCCCGTCTGGAACGCGCTGACCGTCCCGAACGTACCGTTCCATGCGGCGCGCCTGAAGCGCACGTTGTAGGAGGCGATGCCTGAGTGCGTGTCCGCACCGCTCCAGCGCACGGTGAAGCGCGTCTCGCGCTGGAAAACTCCCAGCGAGCCCACCGAGGCGCTCGGCCGCGTCCCGTCGATCAGGAACGGGCCCAGCTCGACCGGATCGCTCCAGTTCCCGAGCGCATCGACAGCGCGGAGGTGGAAGTAGTGCCTTCCATCCGTCAGCGGTTCGCTCGTGATACTTGTGACGGACGCGTCGGCCTCCTTCGTTCGATCCGGGACCGTCCCTGATACGTTGTCCCAGACGAAGGAGAAGCCGTCGACTCCGCTCCGGTCGACTGCACCCGCAAAGTCGACCTGCACGGTCCGGTCGGCGGACCAGGTCGCGACCCGATGGCTCGGGCTCGAGAGTGTGGGGTTCGTCGGACCGCGCGTGTCCGCGAACGTTGCCGTGACGGACCTTTCGTCATCGACCGTGACCGTACAGGCGCCTGTTCCCGTGCACGCCCCGCTCCAGCCTGTGAACGTCGAGTCAGCGTCGGCGGTCGCGCTCAACGTCACCGACGTCCCGTGGTCGTGGGTCTCCGAGCAGTCGGTCCCGCAGTCGATCCCGGCGGGTGAGCTCGTGACCGTGCCGCCTCCGGTGCCTGCCTTCGTCACCTCGAGCGCGAAACGTCGAAGTTCGAACACGGCGGTGACCGACTTGGCCCCGTCCATCGTGACGGTGCACGTCGTCGTGCCCGTGCAGCCCTCCCAGCGGGTGAACTTCGAGCCCGTGGCCGGCGTGGCCGTCAGCGTCACCGAGGTCCCGTGGTCGTACGTGTGCGAGCAGTCGGAGCCGCAGTCGATGCCGTCCGGCGAGCTGACGACAGTGCCGCTGCCGTTGCCCGCTTTCGCCACGTCCAGCGGCACTGCGAACTGCGCGGTCAGCATGAACGACCCCTGCTCGTCGCGCTGACCGTCGATCGCGATGTGATAGGTGGTCCCGGCGCTCACGTCGAACTGGACCGACCCCTCTGCCGCGCAGCCGCCGCCAGCGGCGACCGGCGTAAGATCGTGCACCGCCGTGCCGGTGTAGACACCGAGGGCGCTCTCGAATTCGAAGGCCTCGCACGTGTCGATCGTGACCCTACCCGCTTCCGGCGCGGTCCAGCGGTACCAGACCGACGCGAGCGGGCTGGAGATGCCGGCGTGATCAGGTTCGCCGGTCTCACCGGTCGCGCCGAGATTCCAGCCTTCCAGGTACAGGGACCCGAACGTACCCTCGATCACATGCGCCTCGGCGAAGGCGTCGTTGTACGGCTCGGCCGGCGGTGGCGAGACGAGGTCGAATCCGAGGGTCAGGGTGAAGCTGCCCTCCCCGTTGCCGAGGCCATCGACCGCGATGACGTACGTACTGCCACTGATCGCTCCGAACACGACAGCCCCGGCGGAGCCACACGGATCAGCGCTCGACCCAAGCTCGGTCAGTGCGCCGACACTCGCCCCCGTGTACGCCGCCAGCGTCGGATCGAATCCATCATAGCCACAGCTGCCGAGCGTCACCTTGCCGTCGGCGGGAGCGACCCAGCGGTACCAGACGGACTCGATCGGACTGGAAGCGGCGGCATGATTCGGCTCGTCCGGCTCGCCGGTCGCGCCGAAAGTCGAGCCGTACCGGAAGACGCTGGAGCCGCTGATCGCTTGCGCGTCGGTGAGGTCGTCGTTCAGGAGCTCGTCGAACTCCAGTGTGAGGGTGAACTCGCCCTCGCCGTCACCGAATCCGTCGACCGCGATTTGATACGTGGTGCCCGCCCGTACGCCGAAGTACCCGGTCGTCGCTGGATCCCAACACTCGTCGCCGCCGATCCCGACCGTCGCCAACGAGTCGACGCTGCTCCCGGTGTAGATCTCGTGCCTCGGCGAGAAGAGCTCGCCGCACGTAGTCACCGTCAGCTCGCCGTTGCCGGGTGCTGTCCAGCGGTACCAGACCGACTCGATCGGGCCGGGGTCGTTCACGTGGTATGGCTCTCCGGGCTCGCCGGTCGCGCCGGCGTTGGTCCCCACGACCTCCGCGCTCGAACCCGAGATCACCTGGGCATCCGCGAAGTCGTCGTTCGACGGGGTCGCCAGGACTACTCCAGGAGCCACCAGCACCAGGAGGAGCGCGAAACAGAGCGACCGGCCAAGGGCCCGGCGCGGCAATGGGGGCGGTCCGGCAAGCCGGGAACGACCACCGGCTGACGTCGCTGACGAGGGCATGGAACGCTCTCTCCCCCTCGCTCGCCTCGGTGAACGCCACCCGGTGCTAACCAGGAGGCGTCGACCAGCGCGCGCGTGGCCATGATCAGGTTCGAGTCGGAACATCGCGTAGCCGTCGGTGGTGTCGAGCCCGTACATCTCTTGGCTCGCTGGGACTCGTCCCAGCGGCATCTCCGTCACGTGTTTCACCTCACCGCCTCCCGCTCCGCGTCTCTGCCGCGATGCAATGCACCCGCGCTTCGGCGTAGCGACGCCCCAGGCACGTGCGAACCTCCAAATGCGGGCATCTCAGGCCGGAGCGCACGCGTTCGCCGACCTGTCGACACGTTTCCCGGTTCTGCGTGCAGTCTCGCTATCGGCGTTGCCGGTTGCGCCCGTGGAATCCCTAGTTTTCGACCGGACGCCGTGCTTCCACGGGTAGTAGGTGGAGTGGTGGACGCCGAACAGGCGGCACGCCTCGCCCACGTCTCGGAACTCCGGGGCCAGATCGAGCAGCCGCAGCCGGAACCCGAACAGGACGTCATCATCGACCACGGCGGCGCTCCTCCTGCTCATCACTTGCAAACACGACAAGCAATCGGGTCGTGCCGCCTTCGTCTACTCGGCGGTGGCGCGCCTCGCTGTCGCGAGAACCCGGGGATTGTTCAGGCTAGGCGGACGAGTCGAGCCCGAGCGTCCCGGTCGACGCCGGCGTGTCGAGCGGTCCGAGCTCCGCCAGCTTCGCCGGGATGAGCGACAGGTCGCGGATCAGCTCCCGCATCTCCGCCTCCCGGTTGTCCGAGCGGAGGATCGCCGACGGGTGGATGGTCGCCATGATCAGCGGTCCGAGCGGCGACGTGAAGAACTGGCCGCGCTGCTTCGTCACCCTGAAGGCGGCGCCCAGGAGGGCCTGGGCGGCGGTCGCGCCGAGGCACACGACGACGCGGGGTCCGACCAGCCGGATCTCCGATTCGAGCCACGGGCGGCACGCCTGGATCTGGATCGCGTTCGGCTTCTCGTGGAGCCTCCGCTTGCCGACGGGACGCCACTTGAAGTGCTTCACGGTGTTCGTGACGTACACCTTGGTGCGGTCGATCCCGGCCTCGACGAGCGCGGTGTCGAGCAGCTTCCCGGCCGGACCGACGAACGGCTCTCCCTCGATGTCCTCGCGGTCGCCCGGCTGCTCGCCGACGAGCATCACCTCCGCGCCGACCTCCCCGGCCCCGAACACCGTCTGGGTCGCATTCCGGTGGAGGTCGCAACCGCGGCACTCCGAGGCGGCGTGGCGCAGAGAGGGGAGTGACAGCTCGGCGGGCAGGAAGTCCACGGCGCTGCCGGTCTCGCCGTACTCCTCGGAACGCTCGTCCGGCTGCCAGAGCGGATTCGCCGGGTGCCTGTCGCCGCGCGGTCGGTCCACCTCGCGATGGTACCGGGCGCGATCTCGACCGGGAGCGTCGACGCTCAGACATGTTGGAGGTGCGTGTCCTTGAAGTCCGTCGGGTACTTGGCTCGTAGCCCGACTCGGCGCTTGACGAATAGAACATATGTTCTACCATCGATCGAGCCATGGAGAGGTCCGACGCTCCGCTTGCCACCGCCCTCGCGAAGCTCGAACGCCGCTGGGGAAGTGCTGCCATCCGACTCGGCAACGGTGATCACGTATCCCCTGGAGCCATCGGCGCGGGCACGTCGAGGAGCGCGCACGTCGTGGCGAACGAAGGTGCTCTCGCCCCCGTCCTAACGCCCGTCGAGGCACCGGGACCCGCGCCGCATCCGCTCGCCCCGCTGACCGATGACGTCGTCTCGACGGGGTTCCGCGCGCTCGACGACGCGCTGGGGCTCGGCGGCCTGCCGCGAGAGGTGAGCGTGGTGATCCGTGGTGGCGTTTCGAGTGGCAAGACGACACTCGCCCTCCGCTGCATCGCGGAAGCGCAGACCCGCGGCGCGGTCGTCGCGTTCCTCGACCTTGCCCGCATCTTCGACCCGCTCGAGGCGGCGGGTCGCGGGGTCGACCTGCGTTGGCTGGTCGTCCTCCATCCGGTCGACCCATCCGAGGGCTTCGCGCTCGCCGGTGCCCTCCTATCGGGTCGATCGGTCGACCTGCTCGTGGTCGACCTGCCCGCCCGCCTGCCGACGACCCAGGATGCCGTGCTCCGCCGGTTGACCGCCCACGCCCGACGGGTCGGCGCGAGGCTCATCGTCCTCGAGCCGTCCACGCTCGCGAGCCCGCTTCACGGCGCGCTCGCGGAAGCATCGAGCCTGCGATTGGAACTCGACCGGCGCGCATGGATCAGGCTGGGCCGGGACGTGGTCGGCCAGCGGACCGAGGTGACGATCGCCAAGAACCGGTTCGGGCCGCCCGGCCGGCGCGTGGAGCTGGAGATCCGCTACGCGGACGACGGTGACCGGGCACGGGCCGTGCGCCGACTGCTGGACGATCGGTTGCGGGACGACGCGGCCACGGACGGCACGGTCGCGGACGAGAGGTCCTACGGCCAGCAGCCGTCCCCCGCGCGGCGCCTCCGGTCGGTCGCGGCCAGCGCCATCGACTGACCCAGCCGGAGCCACCGCCACTTCACCGCCGTGAGCGCGGCGCCCGCCACGACCAACGACAGGAGCCCCCGATCGCGAGACGCCAGCACTAGAACGCTATGCGACTGCTCTATCTCGATCGGCCTCACCTGCCGCTGCTCATCGAGCGTGCCCGGGGGTCGCTGTCCGCCGACCTCCTCGTGCTCGGGGGCCATCCCTGGGAGCCCGGGACCGTCCTCGACTGCAGCCCCGTGGCACACCGCCTTGGCGTTCGTCGGGGACAGCCGCTCGCGTCGGCGCACAACCTGGTCCCGGAGGCCACGTTCCTGGCCGCCGATCCGCGTGCGTACCGGGAGGCGTTCGAGGCTGCGCTCGATGCGCTCAGCGACTTCACGCCCGCGATCGAGGGCGAGAGCGATCCCGCGCAGGAGACGTTCGGGCAGGCGTTCCTCGGGATCGAGGGGCTCGAGCGGCTGTGGGGCGACGAGGAGACGCTCGTCAGACGGGTGAGGGCCGTTCTGGCGCCACTGCTCCCAGGTGAGCCGCGCGTCGGGATCGGGAATACGCGGTTCGGGGCGCAGGTAGCGGCAGTGGTGGGGAGTGGACGACGCCGAGAGAGACCGGGAAGCGGTGGGACGACCGGCGCACCCCCGTTCGAGGCGATCCCCGTCGGTGACGCTGCGACCGAGGCGGCCTACCTGGCGCCTCTCTCGATCGAGTTCCTGCGCGCGGATGAGGACATCAGCGGCCGCTTCCGGCTGTTCGGACTGCGCACGATCGGCGACTTCGCACGGCTTCCGCGATCGGCCGTGACGGCGCGCTTCGGCATCGACGGTGGCGAGCTGCACGACCTCGCTCGCGGGATGGATGGTCGGCGGCTGAAGCCCCGCCGGCCGATCGAACGGTTGCGGGCCGAGGCAGAGCTCGAGCCCGGGGTCGAGGAGGTCGAGCCGCTCCGCTTCGTGCTCCACAACCTCGCGAGTGTGTTGTGCGAGCAGCTGACCGCGCGAGGGTCGGGGGCGAGTCGGGCGCGGTTGACGCTCGAGCTCGAGCGCGCAGAACCGTTGGAGCTGGAGCAGGCGCTCCCGGAGCCCGTCGCGGCGGCCGACCTCATGGAGCGGCTGCTGCTCGCGCGACTCGACGTCGCGCCACCGTCGGCGCCGGTGACCCGGCTCTCCCTGGAGCTCGACGGGACCGCTCCCGCCGCGGGTCAGCAACTGGGCCTGTTCACGCCGCAGTCCGCGCGCGCCGGTCGACTCACTTGGCAGCTGACCGGCCTCGCCATCCGCTTCGGGGCGGATCGGATCCGCCAGGCCCGGCTGCGAGATCCGGATGCGCTCCTGGCCGAGGACCGCTTCGAGTGGACCCTGGCCGACTCCTTCGCACTCTCATGACCCGACTGCTCGGTCAGCATCCCCTCATCCAGGTCGACCTCGACGCGCTCGGGCGGCCGGTCGCCCTCCGGTGGGGGGATCACCTTGAGTCGATCGAGGTGTGCAACCACTGGCGCATCGAGCAGTCCTGGTGGAGGCGCCCGCTCGTCCGCGACTATTACAAGGTCGCCGGAGCCCAGCTGCTGGCGCTCGTTTACCGCGACGGCGTCGACGGCACGTGGCACCTGGAGAGGCTTTACGACTGATCCGCGCGGCGTTCCGAACCCGGCTCGCCAGCGCTTCAGCAAAAAAAGACTCGACCCCGGGGGAGACCGGGGTCGAGTGCGGAGGAGAGGGGCCTACCCCAGCCCGGAGAGGAGGATCCGGACGGGAGCGTCAGCACCACTGCAGGTAAGGATAAGCTTTCTCAACAATCCTGACGTTTAGCAGCGTCCGGGTGTGACGCGCCCATCCCGATCGCGTTGTTTTTTCTCCACTTTCTTCCGCCCTCGCGCACGGCGTCCGCCAGCGCTACTCCGGAAGGTGGATGCCCTCGGGCGGGATCGCGAGGGCCACGCACGAAACGACGAGCGCAACGAGCACGAGGAACAGGGTCACGGCCGCGAGGACCTCGCGCCGCTTCGGTCTCATCGTCATCGGCGGCGAGACTACCAACCGAACGCCGCGCGCGTTCGGTGATCGCGGGGGCTACCCCTGCCTTACGGCGCGATGGGTCCGGCGCTCGCGGCCAGGAGCTGCGGCAGGCCGATCATGATGAGCAGGGTGACGAGCAGCGCGAGGAGCAGCGGGCGTACGAAGGGCAGGGCTCGTCGGATCTCACTCACCGCCGGTCGAGACGCTCGGCGCCCAAGCGGTGTTACGACTACGAGCGGCTGTTATGGCCTTGTAACGGCGTCCGCGGGAAGCGTCGTCTTCGCCAGTCCGGGGCGGATCTTCGGCGGCGGCAGTCCGGGGACGACCCTCGGTCGCCCCGGCAGCTTCCAGGACAGGGCCAGGAGCGGATCCACGCGCTCGCGGATGTACCGCGGGTATCGGTTCTTCTGGACGAGTTCAGGCGCGACGGGTATCAACCGCCCATCCATGCGGATGAGCGTGTAGTGGAGGTGGCAGCCTGAAGCTCGCCCCGTGGCCCCTTCCTTCCCGATCGACTGGCCCGCCTTGACGCGATCACCCGCCTTGACGAAAGACTCCTGGAGGTGCACGTACAGGCTTCGGTAGCCGTTGCCGTCGTCGACTACCACGACGATCGGGAACATGTACTCCGACAGCTTCTTCCGGTCCACGCGACGGTAGTAGTGGTGGACGCTCCCGGCGAACCCGATGTAGGGGAGGAACCTGCGGCCCGCGTACAGGACCCGGCCGGCATGGGCGGCGCGGACGGCGTGACCGCAGAAACTCGCGAGGTCGATACCGTCGTGGGTGCGCTTCCCGTCGATGACGACGAAGCCACGATCGGTCGGCGCGAACCAGGTCGTCATCCGTGCCTGCGGCTTGACGACCGGCCAGACGTAACCCGTGAGCCGGCTCGGCGGGAGGCTCGTTGGAGGCGGCGTGACGGGCGGCGGCAGCGGGGGAGGCAGCGGGGGCTGAGCCGGACGTCGTCCTCGCTTCGGCGCCGTCTTCGAGTTCGGCGGCGGTTTCACTGATCCCGCTCGCTTCGCCGCCGGCTTCGGCTTCGCCGCCGGCTTCGGCTTCGCCGCCGGCTT
>JADDQH010000103.1 GCA_016781485.1 Chloroflexota bacterium
ACACGGGGTACGGACACGGGCACTGTGCTCGGGTGGATAGGGTCCACGGGGAACCTCCTTGACTTTCGGCCAGTCATACCGGTCTTGTCGGTTTGGTGGACGGCGTTCACACCCGCTTGCGTATCGTCAGCAGTGAGCCGCTCCAAGCCGAGGGCCTGGTGTGCGACTTTGAGCCATGGTCTGCCGAAGCAGAACCTGAGGCCGTCGGGCGCTTCACCATCGGTTTGATGCCTCTGCAGGACAACGAACGAGCCAAGGGTCGGTGTGGATTCAAGGCCGCTGAGTACATGGCTGCAGGTCTTCCGGTCATTGCCTCAGCCGTTGAAGGAGCAACTGAGGTGATAGAAGACGGGCTCACGGGTTACTTGGCTCACGATGAGCACGAATGGAAGCAACATCTCGAGGAGCTGATCTCGAATCCAGAAAAACGAAGGGAAATGGGCGAACGGGTAGGAAGCGGGCCGAGCAGCGCTACAGCGTCCAAGCGAATCTGCCCCGCCTCTTGCAGGTCCTGGAGTCCAGAGCCGACCGGGGCTGAATGGCTACGTCGCCCTCTCCTCCTCTCGGTGCCGCAAGTGATCCGGCCTTGCCGGTCCTCATCACCGGAGGAGCCGGTTTCATCGGGACCCATCTCGCTCGCCGGCTCGTCGCTCAGGGCCACTCCGTCCGTCTCCTCGATGTTGCTCCTGGCAGCGTGATCGACGAGGGGTCACCTCCAGTAGCATCGGAGTTCGAGCGTGTCTGTGCTGACGTACGTGATGCTTACGCAGTCACGGCCGCGATGGACGGTGTCGACGTCGTCCACCACCTGGCTGCAGAAACCGGCGTAGGCGAGTCGCAGTACGACTTCGCGAACTATGTCCACACAAACACCTTCGGGACGGCCGTCGTCCTCAGCGCTGCAGTGGCCGCGAAAGTGCAACACGTCGTGATCGCATCGTCAAGGGCCGTCTATGGCGAAGGGCAGTCGCTCTGCTCCCATTGCCGCAGGTCATTTTCAGGCCACACTCGACGTGTCGGCGACCTCGACCGCGGTATGTGGATGTCTTGTGTCCGAGCTGCGGTCATGCCGCAAAATGCCAACCGACGGCCGAGTCTGTCTCACTTCGGCCCTCATCAGTGTACGGACTCACCAAACTCCACGCGGAGCAACTCAGCGCGATGGTGAGCGAGATCATCACCTACCAGTGACCACGCTCCGCCTGTTCAACGTCTACGGCCCCGGACAATCGCTGTCGAATCCGTACGTCGGCGTTCTCGGCGCTTTCTTCCGGCAGATTCGTGCTAGCCGTCCTGTCGAGCTCTACGAGGACGGACAGATGCTCAGGGACTTCGCCTACGTTGATGACGTGGTTGACGTTCTTTCCATCGTCACGGGAAACGAACCGGCTTTTTCACATGTCCTCAACGTTGGCACTGGCAATGGTATCACCCTCATGGGGGTTGCCGAGGAGATGACGCGGCAATGGAGGCGAAGCCCCAGATCGAGATACGGGGTCGGTACCGCGTCGGCGATATCCGTCACGCACTCGCTGATGTCTCCCTGCTCGAGACCAGTATCGGGTACCGACCGGCGACGTCCTTCGAAAGCGGAGTTCGAGCTTTTGCGGAGTGGGCCGAGAAGAACGCTGCCGACGCTGACGACATCGGCGCGCAGCGTGAACTTGCATCACGCGACCTGTTCCGGCAGGCGCACAGCCCTCAGAACAGGACCGGTTGAGTACCGTCGGCTGCCGTGGTCCCGCCGCTACTCGCTACTCGTTGCGATGATGTCGGCGAGGTGGGCCAGATGCGAATCCATGGTGTGGTGAGCTTCGATCAAGGCTCGGCCCGCCTTCCCCATCCTCTCGGCCTCCTCGGGATGGTCGAGAAGGTGCTCGATCACAGAGCGCAGTGCGCCAGGATCTCCGGGTGGTACGTAGACGCCGTGCTCGCCATCGCGGACGATGTCGACCTGGCCTTGAGTCCGTGTCACCACCACCGCCTTGCCCATGGCCATCGCTTCGGTCAGCGTCGTCACCCCGCAGTCCGAATCCACATCCAGGAGCGGAACCACCACGAAACGAGAGCGTCGGTAGAGCTCGCGTAGCTCCTGGGGGCTCAGCTGCCACCTCACGCCCACGTTGTCACTGACCGCCTGCTGACTCCGATGGCGAAACCATTCTTTCTGCAATCCGTAGCTGTAGCTCCCTTTCAGGGGCTGGAGGAAAGCCTGAACATCGTCTCCAGCCTCACTGCTCCGGCCACCAGCACCGTCGTCCCTGCGGGCCGAAGAGAAGGCACTGATCCCGATGGCTACCTCCACGTCTACCTGAAGTTCCTTCACAGCTTCAATCAGCGTGCGGTAGTCGCGAGCCTCCCATCCCACCGAACAGATCACTCTCTCGTCTGACGCGACGCCGGGCCTCCAGAAACGGTCGTCAACAGGCTGAAGGGCGAGATAAAGCTTCTTTCTCGGTACACCCAGCTCACTGGCGGCGTAGTTCATCTGGACGCTGCTGTAGTTGATGATCGCGCGCAGGTGGGAGTGCACTTTGAAGCGTTGCAGAAGCATCGCTTTCTTGGGTCGGGAGAGCCATGCTGAATAAAGGATCAAGACACGCCGAGAGAATACCACCTTGAGGAGTAGGGCTAAGGGGAGTCCGACCCGATCCGACCAGGCGAAGATTGTCTGGCACCGACGACAGCGCAAGAATGCTTCGCACACCTGAGCCAGAGGAAGGTTGACCTGAGCCAGCACCTTCGCCAGGAGTAGACCTTCCCTCCGCAGGTAATGGCTGTCGATCACTTTCGCATCGAGCATGCGGGCCAGTTCGACATAGTCCCTTCGCGGGCTCTCGCCCGCCGACGCCTGCCGAGCTAACTCCACCACGTCCTGTTCACCGGGATAGGCATTCACGAGGAAGGCGATGGACCGACCTCGGTGGTTCTTCCCCGCATGCGGTACGGGAATGCTCACTCCCCGGAAGCTCGATCCACGAGCGGCATGTCATCCTTCTGGCAGCGACGGACCAGGCGACCAACGACCTCGAGGTACCGAGCCCGCTGCCGGGGCCACCGGTGGGCGGCGTTCGCCGCCGTCGCCGCCCTCGTTCTCCGCTGAGCGAGTGCCGGGTCTTCGTAGAGCTCTCGAATCGCTCGGGCCAGGTCCTCGGCATCTCCCCCGGTGAACATCGAGAAGCAGGATTCATCGAAGTACTCCTCGACGGAGCGAGTCCGCGCCACGATGGCCGGCGTGCGCATGGCGATGAAGTCGTACATCTTGTTGCACAGCGTCAGGTCCCGAAAGATGTCCCGCTTCACCGCCACGACCCCGGCGTCGGCCTCGGCGATGGCTCTCACGAGCTGCTCGACGGGAACGAAGCCCTGAAAGCGCACGTGCTCACGTAGACCAAGCCGCTCCGTCAGGTCCAGCAACTCCTCGAGATGGGACCCCTCACCGATGATGTCCAGGCGCAGGCCGGGGATCTCCTGGCGGAGCAGACCGACGGCACGGATCACGGTGTCCAAGCCGTAGCGCTCCTCCACCGCACCATGACTGATCAGATGGAACTGCTCGGGGCGATGTTCGAGTGGGGCGAACCGTTCACGATCGAACAGCTCCTCGTCAGAGCCGTTGAGGATGACGGTCATCCTGTCTCGAGGCGCTCCCCTCGAGATGAAGACCTCCGCCATCTGCGCTGTGCAGGTGATGGTGTGGTCGGCGAAGCGGATGGCTGCCTGTTCGAGTGCGGCGAGGAGCTTCGGCACCGGGCTGTCGAGGTCTCTTCCGTACTTGCTGGCGAAGAACTCGGGCATGCACTCGTGAAGGTCGAGCAAGACACGAGCCCCGAGCGCGCGTGGCAGCAACGCTGAAAACACGAGGGCGTCGGGCATGGAGTTGACCTGCACGAGGTCGTACTGCCGGCGCGCATGCAGGAGGCTGGCGAGGGTGGCAGACGCCAGGAAGAACGTAGCGTACTCGAACAATTGACGAATCAGCCCGCTCCGCCGGTGCCCGAGTGGCAGACGCCAGAAGGTCAGGTTCGCCCGTCGCTCGTGCATCGGCTCACCCCGGCCTCGCAGGCAGATCACGTCCACGACATGGCCGACATCGACCAGTGCCTCGACCTCCCGTCGCACCCGGGTGTCGAAAGGGACGTAGAACTGGCGGATGACGCAGACCCTGGCCATTCCCCAGGTCCGCCTATTCGCCTTTCGTCACCCGGGATTTGTCGGCCGGTCGCCCTGCTGATCACCGGTGCCAACGCCCTCGGCCAACTCCGACCTTGCACGGCTGTGTCCGTTCTCGGCGACATGGGGAGGGCCGGTTCCGTTGGATTGCGAGGTCTGGCTCCCAGCAGAAGCAGCGTCGGCGGTGATCGAAGGATCCGCCGTCTGTTCGGAGCGGTCTTCGAGCGGCTGCCGTCGGCCCGACCGACCCCGGCGACGGGCTCCACCCGGTGGTCGTGCGCTCTCGTCGCCGTCGTCGGCTTCATAGAGGTACTCGTAGCCTGCCTCAACCGGCACCCCGGTGAGGACGGTTCCCGCCAACGGAGCCTCAACCTGACCCAACTGCTCCATCGCCCGTTGCACCTCGCTCCTTCGTGTGCCATTGGCGGCGACCACTACAAGGGTGGCATCCACCCAAGCCGACAAAGCGGTGGCATCGGTGACCGGGAGCACCGGGGGGCTGTCGAGAAGAACCACGTCATAGTTCTCTTGAAGAGGAGCCAGCAGAGCAGCGGTCTTCTTCGAGGAAAGGAGCTCCGATGGGTTCGACACAAATGGCCCCGAAGAGAGCAGGTGCAGGTTCTCCACACCGGGAACCGGGCGCGCGGCTCTCGATACCGAGATCTCCCCCGAGACCGATGCCGTGAAACCGAAATCGTTCGGGAGGCCGAAGAAGCGGTGGAGACTGGGACGACGCAGGTCGCAGTCGATCATGAGGACCCGTTGGCCGGCGTTTGCCATGGCCACGGCCAGGTTGGCAACGGTGCTCGTCTTCCCTTCCCCGGCGACCGAACTGGTGACCTGGATCAGACGGGGAACCCGCTCGACCCCCAGGAACTGAAGAGAGATGCGAAGGCCGCGGTAGGCCTCGGCGACCCGCGACGTCGGGTGGCCCAAGGTGACCACCTGGGATCCGCCGCGACGATCCTCTTCGTCCATGAGCGGGATCAGAGCGAGTGTTGGTATGCCATTGGTCAGCCGGTCGAGCTCTTCTTTGTTCCTCACTGCATCTTCCACGTACTCTCGCAGGAAGGCCAGAGCAACGCCGAGGAAAGAACCGGCGACCAAGGCGATCATGCCGCTGCGCAGGGGTCTCGGACTGACCTTGGACGTCGGAACCGCGGTGCTCGTGATGAGCTGTGCTCCCCCGGTCTTCAGCTCAGCTTCCACCTGGAGCTCATCGCGTCGCTGCTTGAAAAGAGCTTGCTGTGTTAGCAGCAAGTCGCGACTGGCGATGATGCTCTCGGTCGAAGTGCCTTGCTGCGCCGATCTCGCAGCCTGCTCGTCCAGCGCGGCGATCCGGGTTTGCAGGTCGTCGATCTTCGCCAGGATCTTCTGGCTCGCCTGGTCGATGTCGTCGACGGCCTGCTGGCGTCGGAACTCGATGTAGGCGAGGGCATACTCCCTGGCCGCTGCAGCGGCCTGTCCTCGGTCCCGGCTTTCGACGGCGATCCGGATGATGTCGGTTTCTCCTACCGCGTCCGCCTCGGCCTCGGCGACGGGTCCCAACCGTTCTACGACCGCCGCACGGACGGGCTGGCTCTTGACGACCTCGATCTCGGTCCCCACGTTGCGTTCGGCGTCAGGTCGCTGTTCGGCAGCCGGATCGAAGACCGACTCGGTGCTGCTCGGCTGCAGCAGGACCTGCACTTCACCCTCGAACACGGGATCTTGGAAGAGCGACGTGATGAGCGTCGAGGCGACCACGAGCAAGACGACAAGGGCGATCGTACGCTTGCGTCGTCGCAGGACGCCCAGGAGGACGCGCGGGTCTACTTCGGTCACGACCGCTGGCCCCGGAACCACTGCTCGATGCTACTGCGGCCCGGGAGGCAACGTTGCTGCTCCGTCACGCGTGCCGATAGGTTCATCTCCCTCAGACCCTGGCTAGCAAGGTTCCGTTCCAATGCCATTCACCCCCTGAGGAGATCGAGGCGAAGCGGTTCCTGGTCGCTCTTCGGGGCTACGACAAGGAAGAGGTTGAGTCGTTCCTCGCCTCGGTCGCTGCTGACTACCGCGAGGTGCGCGCCTGGAACAAGCCGCGGATCCATTCGAAGCGCTCGGGATGGAGATCGCCTCGATAGCCCGTGAGGCAGCTCGTGCAGCCGCAGAGGTGCGAGCAGCGGCCGAGCGAGAGGCGGTGCAGCTTCAAGAAGCTGCCGCCGATGCTGCCCGGCGGAAGCTGGACGAGGCTGAGCGGGAGCTCGCTGCTGACCTTGAACTTCGGGCCGCAGCCCAGCAGGACGCAGAGGCGCTCGAAGCTGCCGCCCACGAGAGGATCGAGCGCATGCGAGCTGCGGCGCAGCGCGACGCCGACGCGCTCCGAGTGGCAGCCCAGACAGAGGTCGAGGCACTGCGAGCGGGGGCGGCGAGCCTGCCTGGACTGCGCCAAAAGGGCGATGAGGAGCTTGACGATGTCCAGAGCTCAGCAGTCGCAGCGGAGGAGCAGGCGGTCATCGAGGAGACGGCCGAAGTTGTTCAGAAGACTGGAGCATCAGGAGAACCGGTCACGAGTGCCACCGGAGAAGTCGAGGAGACGTGAACACCGCCGGGCCAGGGCTTGCTCGGCGTCCAGCAGTTGAACCGACACGACGCTGTCTGGCTGCCGTCCCGCGTTTGAGGATCTCGACGCCTTGGGCGCAACGGGGCGTTCTCCCGGCGTAGACGGCCAGCTCCTCGCGCTGGGCGTCACAACCCCCTCGCGGTGGTCCTCGTTGCGTCCGACTGCTGACCCACTCCCCCGGCCGTCAGGGTCAGGTCGAGGTCAGGTCCACGTTCGCCGCCGTGTTGCCCCTGGCGGACGAACTGGACGACCTCCGCCGAGGCGTCTGGTGTTGGGCATCGGCTCGGAGTCCTTCCTTCCGGGCGGAATCCTCCCGCCCGGTGTTCAGGTGTGGGATCGCAGGTCACTGCGGGGATGCCGAACACGCCACCGCCGCAGGAGTCTGCCGAGGTCCCCGGCGAGGGCCAGGACCCCAGACCGACGGTAGATGGCACATGTTGACGGCGCTCTCCTCTCCCTGTTCACCAGGAGGGTGCGGGACCCGTGCCCGTCCAGGTGTGGACCCCCGGACTCGGCGGAACCGTCGGCACCACTCGGACAACTCCTCCAGGGCCCTCCTCGATCCAGACGCGTTCCGACGACTTGGAGCCCGACAAGCGTGCACCCGTCCCGACCACCGTCTCACCCCTCCGGAGCGTTGAAACGGACCGTCGAGCGGGTCACGTCCGCGGTCCTCGGGGACCGAGCTACCGATCGGAGCCGGTAGCGGCGACGGAGTACTAGAATCACGGGTTCTGGACTGATCATGGAAGCGAAGG
>JADDQH010000037.1 GCA_016781485.1 Chloroflexota bacterium
GACACTGCGAGCTAGTACCGCCGTGATGGCCGCCTGGTGAGGCCCGCCGGCGTCTGGAGTTCGAAGCCCCGTCCCCCGGTCGAGGGGGCGGGGGCGCCTTTTTGGAGGTGCAGCGATGCCGGAACGCCTCGACGCCGATTGGCCTGACGAGGAGGGCGGCGTCCAGTCGGCCGCGGGGCTCCGCGGCGACACCGGCGCGAGCGGCGACGTCCGCGGTGCCGAGAGGGATCCGGACTCTGAGGTGACCGTGGGCACGACGGAGGAGGGCGGGACCACCACCAGCCCCCGCGGCCCGCAGGGGTACGGCGACCTCGGGAGCGGCACATCGGGGAGCGCGGGAAGCCCGGAGTCGACCGGGCTGAAGCCGGGCGAAGGGAGCGGCGGAACGTTCGACCCCGCCTAGTGCACGTCGTCCGTCTGCCGGACGCGCGACGACCGCGGCTCTGACAGCACCGCCGGGAGGAGGATGAACGTGGCCGGGTCACGGCTCTTGTTGGTCGTCGGGCTCTTGGTCGCGCTTGCTGGGGCATATCTGGCGGGACGGGCGCGGGTGATCGAGCGTATCGCTCCGGCTCGCGTCGACGTCGACGTGCCTCAGATGGATCTCGCCTCCGCCTGGCCCATCCTCCTCGTCCTGGTCGGGATCGCGATCCTCGCTGTCGCGACACGTCGGAGGTGAGCGGTGCGAGCGCTCGGGCGGCGCGCGGCACGACGATCGATCGATCGGTGCGGGTGCGGCGTCGGGATGACGTGGCTCGCCATGCCATGAACGTCCAGTGTCGCGACATGGCTCCCGCTCGCAGAATGGGGAGATGTCCGCGTCATCGCTGACCCGGACACGACTGCGCGCGGAACCCCGTACCAGCCTCCCACGACGTGACCGATTCGCCGCTCTATGTTCGCGTCGCCCCGTTCGCGGTCGTCGCGCTGGCGGCACTGGGAACGATCCCGTTCGGGCCGATGACCGACCAGTGGGCGCTGATCGCCGGCGCGATCCTCACCGTCGTCATCGGGCTCGCCGTTCTCGCGCTCCCGTGGTCCCGGATGCCGTCGTGGGCCAAGGTAGTTCCCGCGTTGGCGTACTTCGTCGCGGTCGGTCTTCTCCAGGCGGGTGGGGGCGGCATGGTGGGTGGGTTCGCGCCGCTCGCGATGCTGCCGATCCTCTGGCTCGCGCTCTACGGCACTCTGCGACATCTGGCGCTCGGCATCATCGCCCTCGCCCTCGTGTTCGTGCTGCCCATCCTTCTGGCGGCCGGCGCCGAGCAGCCCCCGGCCACGTGGCGCCGCGCGGTCCTGTTCGTCGTCGTCGGGGCGACCGTCGGGCTGACCGTCCAGCGGCTCGTGGGGCGCATCCGAAGCGACTCCGCGCACGTCGCGGAGCAGGCTCGACTGCTCTCCGTCCTCGCCCGGACCGACCCGCTGACCGGTCTCGCGAACCGCCGCGTGCTCGAAGAGCATCTCGCAGCGGAAGTCGGGCGGTCGCGTCGGTCCGGACATCCCGTGTCCGTCGCGATGCTGGATCTGGACCAGTTCAAGGCGTTCAATGACGAGCGCGGACACGCGGCAGGCGATGCGCTCCTCGCTGAGGCCGCGGCCGTCTGGAAACGCCAGTTGCGCGGCATGGACACGCTGGCGCGGTATGGCGGCGACGAGTTCGCTTTGATCGCCGCCGAGTCTTCGCTCGACGAAGCACTCTCCGTCGCCGATCGCCTCCGCGCGCTGATCCCCGGGGGTCAGACCTGCTCGGCCGGTGTCGCGGAGTGGGATGGCAGGGAGTCATGGCAGCAACTGCTGGCACGGGCAGACGCAGCCTTGTACGCGGCCAAGTCCGGTGGGCGCGACCGCGTCGAACCCTCGGTGCCGTCGGCGCAGGTCGCTGCCCCGCGGCCGGGCGCCGCGGTTCCGGTTGCGGGCGAGGAATCGCGTCCCGAGGCGCCTGCACCGGTCCCGTAGGGCCGTCGCCCGACTATCGCGTTCGCCATCGTCGCGGCCGCTCGCGCCGCTCTGCGCTGTTGCTCACGAGCACCGAACAGGACCTTCGGGTTGGGAAGAGCGGCACCTACGGAAGTAGGACAGTCGGGTCATGGCGTGCCCGGATCCGGGCAGATAGGGTCGCCTCCTACCCCGATGGTCACGAGGAACCAGTGCCGGAACTCCTAGTCCGCTGCCCGATCACCCACCGATCGGTGCCCGTCGGCTTTCGGACGGATCGAGCGGCGTTCGAGTCTCCCAAGGGCGACATCGCCAGCGCGGTGCGATGCCCGCACTGCCGGCGGCTGCACGGCTGGAGCAAGCGGACGGCGTGGCTCGAGGACGACGCGCAGAGGGTGACCGTCCCGCTCTTCGGTTGATCGTCCGCTCCCAGCGGCTGCGCTGCTATCCTCGTCGACAGGAAAACGGAAGGGCAGCAAGGGAGCAAAGGCTGGGTGGCGGAGTCGGACGGCGAATACAGGGCCGCCTCTGATCTCATGCTCGGCACGCTCCGCCGCCTTCGCGAGATCGAGGAAGCGAAGCGGAGAGTGGGGGTCGGTACGCCCGAGTTCGTCCGCTTCGCCGCTGAGTGCGAGGCGCTGTCGCGAAGGGTCTTTACCTGGAGCCGGTTCCAGCAGATGCTGGCCGAGGGTTCCCCTACGGCTCGTGTACGCGGTAACGTGTCCGGCCGACCGATCGAGGACCTCGTCGCCCGCCCGCTCGACCGCATCCTCGCGGCGTGGCGCGAGGCCGAGGTCCGGTTCAGGGATGCGATGCCAGGGTCACCCGAGGCCCAGCAGGCAGCCGCGGACATCGAGCGGCTGCGCGCCGAGTACCACGACACGCAGGACGGAAAGCTCCCGAGAGGCGACGCGTAGGCGGGCGCGTTCCCTGCGGCGGATGGCGGGCGACGGCGGCGACGTTGACGCTCAGGTCGCCTTGGGTTTCAATACTGATCAGAACGAGCACGAAACGCGGGCGGCTAGCTCAGCTGGTTAGAGCACTTGCTTGACATGCAAGAGGTCACTGGTTCGAGTCCAGTGTCGCCCACCACATAGTCAACGCGTCGAGCGGGACGCGCCGAGGCGAGTCGAGACCACAGAGAGCCGGGGCCATCGGCTGTAAGCCCGGGCGGTCGAGTCGGACGCCTGGGTACCACCCGCGAGCGGCCGGCGAACCGGCCCGGGAGTCGCCCGTTAGCGCGACCACGAGAGCGCGACCGCGCGCGGAACGGTGAGCGGCGCGAAGGCGGGTGGGACCGCGAGAGGAACGACCCTCTCGTCCTGTCGAAGGACGAGGGGGTTTTCGATTCCCGGAGGTGCGAGATGGCGGACGCGGTCAAGGTGAACCCTGCAGAGGTCGGCGAGGAGCCGGCGGACGAGTTCCACGCGCCGGAGCGCGGTTCGGCCGACGAGCTGATGGGCGCCGAGATCGGCGACCCGCTCGATCCGATGCGGCACTCGGCGGCGCACGTGATGGCCGAGGCGGTCCTGGAACTGTTCCCCGACGCCCGGCTCGGCATCGGCCCCGCGATCGAGGGCGGTTTCTACTACGACTTCGAGCTCCGCCGGGCACTGACTCCCGACGACCTCTCGCGGATCGAGGAGCGGATGGCGGCGTCTGTCGCCGCAGACCATCGGTTCGTGCGAGACGAGATGCCGCACGAGGAGGGACGTCGGTTCTTCGAGGAGCGCGGTCAGCCGTACAAGGTCGAGATCATCGACGACCTCGCGAAGGTCGCCCGCGACGGCGGACGGGAGCCCGCGCGCGTCTCCACGTTCCAGCATGGCCCGTTCATCGATCTCTGCCGCGGTCCGCACGTCGAGTCGACGGCGCGGATCGGGCCGTTCAAGCTCCTTACCGTCGCGGGCGCGTACTGGCGGGGCAGGGAAGACCGCCCGATGCTGCAGCGGATCTACGGCACCGTCTGGTCCACCCAGGAGGAGCTGGACCTCTACCTGTGGCGGCGCCAGGAGGCGAAGAGGCGGGACCATCGCCGGTTGGGCGTCCAGCTGGACCTGTTCAGCTTCCACGACGTCAGCCCGGGATCCGCCTTCTGGCACCCGAAGGGGCAGCGGCTGTGGCGGACGCTCGAGTCGGCGATGCGCGAGGTCCAGGAGCGCCGCGGCTACCAGGAGATCAGCACCCCCATCCTCGTCCATCGGAAGCTGTGGCAGCAGTCGGGGCACTGGGACCTCTACGCCGAGAACATGTTCCGAGTCGAGGCCGAAGGCCAGACCTTCAGCCTGAAGCCCATGAACTGCCCGGAGTCCACGTACATCTATCGGAGCCGCGTCCGCTCCTACCGCGAGCTGCCCCTCCGGTTCAACGAGTACGGACGACTCCACCGGAACGAGCGATCGGGCACTCTGTCCGGGCTCACGCGGGTCCGCCAGTTCGTCCAGGACGACGCGCATGTCTACGTGCGACCCGACCAGCTGGGAGAGGAGATCGAGGCGCTCCTCGGCGAGGTCCGGGAGGCGTACGGCTGGTTCGGGTTGGAGCCGCGGTTCGCGTTCGCGACGAAGCCCGACAAGGCACTCGGCGACCCGGCGCTGTGGGAGAAAGCGGAAGGGCTGATCCGAGAGGCGCTCGACCGCGCGCGAGCGAACTACGTGGTCAAGCCGAAGGACGGAACGTTCTACGCGCCCAAGATCGACATCTACATCGACGACGCGCTGGGACGTGAATGGCAGATGGCGACCATCCAGGTCGACCTCGTGATGCTGCCGGAACGGTTCGACCTGACCTACATCGACGAGAGTGGCCGATCCGCCCGGCCGATCGCGATCCACAGGGCGATCTATGGCTCCCTCGAGCGCTTCATCGGCATCCTCGTCGAGCACTTCGCCGGCGCGTTCCCGTTCTGGTGCGCGCCGGTCCAGGCCGTCGTCATCCCGATCGCGGACAGGCACAACGAGGCGGCTCGGGAGCTCGCAGCCGTGATCCGCTCGCGCGGGGTGCGTGTCGAGGTCGATGACTCCAGCTCGCGGATGCAGAACAAGATCCGGCTTGCGCAGGAGCAGAAGGTGCCGTACATGCTCGTCCTCGGCGACCGCGAGATCGGCGCTCGGACGGCCGCTCCACGTACCCGAGCCGGGGAGCAGCAGGAGCCCGTCAGCTGGGACGAGCTGGCCGACCGACTCGCGCGCGAGTCGGTGGAACGCCGACCCGATCGATGAGGCGTCCGTCGGATCGCCCGATGCGGGCCGGAGGATCTCGGGTCCCGAGGCGCTAGCATCGCTCCATGCGCCCCGGCTCACTCCCCCGACGGCGACCCCCCGAGGTTCGGACCGCCATCGGCAAGAGCGGGACCGTCGGGTGATCGCCGGCCTGTTGGCCGAGCACCGGCGCGGACAGCTCGCCGCCAGCCGTTTCGCGGTGGGCGTCGCCACCCTCATCGCCGCCCTCTCGACCGCGGCGTGTGCCGCGGGTACGGCCCCGTCCTCGGCGCGTCCTGCAGCTTCCAGTGGCACAGCGAGCGCCACGGCCCCGGTGAGTCCGACGACGTCCCCGCGTCCCGCGGTCTCGGCGAGTGGGGCCGCATCCGCTTCCGTCAGCGCCGAGACTGCGCCGACGCCCGGCCGTCTCGTGCCCCCTTCTCCCGTCCCCACCGCTGCATCCCCATCGCCCACGACCGAGGTCGGGGAGAGCATCGGGGAGCTTGGCGAGCACCTTTCACCGGCGGTGCGCGATACCTGCCGTCCCAATAAGGCGTACGTCCCGCCGGGTGCGTTCGCGAGCCTTACTTGCGGTGCGCCAGGCGCTCCTCGCGGCGGGTACGTCCTGTTCGTGACGAAGCAGGCGATGGACAGGGAGTACGCGATCACCAAAGACACGTTCAGGGACGAGGCGACGGGCAGGGACTGCTCCAAGGGGCCAGCGAAGGGTTCATACAGCGTGGAGGGTCGGCGCGCGGGGAGGTTCATCTGCTTCGCGACCGGCGCGAAGGGGATGATCGTCTGGACGCACGACCGCTTCAACATCCTCGGTTACGCGTCGCTCGAGAACACGCCCAGCGGTCCGGACTGGAAGGGTCTGCATCGCTGGTGGAGGAACGCCGGGCGACTCGTCGGCGAGGATGAGCGATGAACAGCACAGGGCGGCCGACGGGCAGTCGCGCGTCGCACGCCCGTCTCGAACGCCTCGATGTATCGACGTCTCGATTGTCGCGTCCCCGCCCCTCGTGCTATAGTCCCGCGGCGGTCGCGAGTCGCGGTGAGCGCTTGTTTGCCGTTCCGCGTACGCCGTCACTACCCGTACTGAAGAGGGACCCAGCCTGAGTCGAGAACTGCGCATCAACGAGATGATCCGCGTGCCACAGCTGCGGGTCGTCGACGAGGACGGGAGCCAGCTCGGTGTCATGCCCACCGGCGAGGCGCTCAGGCTCGCGCAGGAGAGGGGCTACGATCTCGTGGAGGTCGCCCCGATGGCGGTCCCACCGGTCGCTCGTCTCCTCGACTACGGGCACTTCAAGTACGAGCAGGCGCGCAAGGAAAAGGAAGCGCGGCGGCACCAGCGCTCGGTCGAGTTCAAGGAGATCCGCCTGAAGCCGAAGATCGGCAAGGGCGACTTCGACACGAAGGTGCGCCGCGCGATCGAGTTCCTCGAGGACGGGGACCGCGTCAAGGTCGCGGTGCAGTTCCGAGGTCGGGAGCTGAGCCACGCCTACATCGGGCGGGACCTGCTGACGCGCTTCGGCGATCTGATCAAGGAGCACGGGACGGTCGAGCGACAACCGCTGCTCGAGGGCAAGTCGATGTCGATCGTGGTCGCGTCAACGCACAAGGCGAAGTCACAACAGCAGACGCCGGCCGCCGGCGCCGGGAACGGGGCGACACCCGCGGAACCGGGGCACGCGGGACCCGGCACCGATACCGCGATCCCGCCTGCTGGTGCGACACCGGCTCCTGCCGATGGTGCGACATCCCAGGTGCCGGCCGGTGGCGCAGCGCAGGCACCTGCGGCGACAGCGACGCCGGGCAGGACCGACACGAGACGAGTACCAGCCACGGAGCCGGGAGGCTAGGAAGCGTGCCCAAGATCAAGAGCCACAAGGGGACCCAGAAGCGCTTCGGGGTCAGCGGCAGTGGCAAGGTCATCCGCGTCAAGGCGTGGCGCGGTCACCACCTCGAGATCAAGTCCTCGCGCAGGACCCGGCGCTACGCCGGCAAGGCCGCTCTCGACCCGGCCCATGCCGAGCAGGTGCGCCGCCTGCTGCCGTACCTCTAGGAGCACTTACTGATGGCACGGGTCAAGCGCGGCGTCGCCGCGCATCGGCGACACAAGCGGCTGCTGGATGCGGCCGAAGGGCGTAAGGGGACCCGCAGCAGGCTCGTCAAGCCAGCGCGCGAGGCGCTCCTGCACGCGATGGCCTACGCGTACGTCGGGCGCAAGCAGCGGAAGCGCCAACTGCGGAACCTGTGGATCGTCAGACTCAACGCAGCCGCCCGCGAGAACGGGTTGACGTACGGGAAGCTCATCAGCGGTCTGAAGGTCGCGGGTGTCGCCCTCGATCGGAAGGTCCTGGCCGACATCGCCGTGCGCGATGCGGCGACCTTCGCGCGCATCGCCGAGGTCGCCCGAACCCAGTAGCGGCGCGCCTCAGCTCGCCGTGGATCTCCGGTCGATAGAGGAGCAGCTCGGGGAGCTGGAGAGCCGCGCCCTGGCCGCGGTGGCCGACGCGGCGGACCCGGATGCGCTCAAGCAGGTCGAAGTCGCGTTCCTCGGCCGGAAGGGAGAGCTCAAGGCCATCCTTGACGGGATCGGTCGGCTGCCCGCCGATGATCGCCCGCGGGTGGGGGCGGCCGGCAACGCCGTCAAGCAGCACGTGCTTGCCGCTGTCGAAGCGCGCGGCCACCGGCTCGATCAGATCGCACTCGAGGTCCGACTCGCGGCCGAGCGCGTCGATCCCACGCTGCCCGGTCGACCACTCCGCCGGGGGTCCCTGCATCCCGTCATCGAAACCACCCGCGAGATCGTCCGGGTGCTCGGCCAGTTCGGGTTCGTCGTCTACGAGAGCCCCGAGGTCGAGACCGACGAGCTCAACTTCCAGGCGCTGAACATCCCCCCGGATCACCCCGCCCGCGACCTGTGGGACACCCTGTACCTGGATGAACGCGGCTTCGACTCGGACGGGCAGGGGCAGGAAGCTCCGACCCGTCATCTGCTCCGCACCCACACCTCCCCCGGGCAGATCCACGTGATGCGCCAGACCCCACCGCCGATCCGAGCGCTCCTCCCCGGCCGCTGCTTCCGGTACGAGAACGTGGATGCCAGTCACGGCTTCGAGTTCTTCCAGCTGGAAGGGCTGATGGTCGACGAGGGAACGACGCTCGGCCACCTGCGTGGCCTGCTCGACGAGGTCGCCCACGCGCTCTTCGGCGCGCGCCGCCCGACCCGTTTCCGCCCCGGGTACTACCCGTTCACCGAGCCCTCGGTCGCGTTCGACGTCCAGTGCGTGATCTGCGAAGGACGTGGGTGCCCGGCATGCAAGCGGACCGGCTGGATGACGATCCTCGGCGCCGGGATGGTCCACCCCGTGGTGCTGAGGAACGGGGGCATCGACCCCGAGCGCTACCAGGGCTTCGCGTTCGGGATGGGCCCTGACCGGATGGCGATGCTGCGCTACGGGATCGACGACATCCGCGAGTTCCTGACCAACGACGTGCGCTTCCTGGAGCAGTTCTGATGCGCGTGCCGCTCTCCTGGCTGCGCGACTACGTCGAGTTCGACTTCCTGCCGGAAGCACTGGCCGACCGGCTGACGCTGCTCGGGATGGAGGTCCAGGGGATCGAGCGCATCGGGGGGGACTGGCGGTCGATCGTCGTCGGGGAGCTCGTCCAGGTCACGCCCGTCCCGGCCACCGACCGTCTCTCGCTCACCCGGGTCCAACTCGGCGACGGACACGGAGAGCTGTCCATCGTCACGGGCGCCACGAACGTCGCTGCAGGGCAGCGCGTGCCGGTGGCACTCCCCGGAGCCGTCCTCCCCGATGGCCGGGAGATCCGCGTGGCGCGATTCGCCGACGTGGAGAGTCACGGGATGCTCTGCTCGGGAGCGGAGCTGCGGCTCACTCACGATGCCGACGGGATCCTGATCCTGCCGCCGGACGCACCCGTCGGGCGCCCGCTCGCCGAGCTGTACTCGGACGTCGTGCTCGATGTCGACGTCAAGCCGAACCGGGGCGATGCCCTCTCGATGGTCGGGCTCGCGAGGGAGGTGGCGGCGGTCACCGGGTCGCCTCTCCGGTGGCCCGACACGAGGCCGACCGAGACGGGTGATGCCACGGCGGAACACGTCCAGGTGGAGGTCCTCGACCCGGCTCTCTGCCCCCGGTTCGTGGCCCGTTTCGTCGATGCGGTCGCGCTCGGGCCGTCGCCGCTGGAGGTGCAGTTCCGGCTGACGGCGGCGGGTCAGCGGTCCGTGTCGAACGTCGTGGACGCGAGCAACTACGTGATGCTCGAGCTGGGCAAGCCGACGCATACGTTCGACGCCGCCGCGGTGACCGAGGGTCGTATCGTCGTCCGGCGCGCGGCGGCCGACGAACGGCTCGAGACGCTCGACCACGTCGTCCGAGAGCTCGATCCCGAGACGCTCGTGATCGCGGACCCACGCGGCCCCCTGGGGATCGCGGGCGTCATCGGCGGCGCTGCCAGCGAGGTCTCCGAAACGACGACGTCCGTGATCATCGAGTCGGCGATCTTCGACCCCGTTGCGATCCGGCGCACGGCGCAGCGGTATGCCCTCCGCAGCGAAGCGAGTGCGAGATTCGAGAAGGGGCAGGAGTGGCGGCTCGCCACGATCGGCGTCGACAGGGTCGCGCAGCTCGCCGCCGCCTGGGCAGGAGGGCGGGTGGCGACCGGGATGGTCGACACGAACCCCGTGACGCCTCCGCTCACGCGCGTGCCGTTCCGCCCACGACGCGTGGCGCGCCTGCTCGGAGCGCCGATCGACGCGGCCGAGATGCGCGAGCTACTCGGGCGCGTCGAGATCGTCACGGAGCCGGCATCACGCTCGGACGCGGTTCCGGCCGTTCCAGGCGAGCCCCCGCGTCCCCTCGATCCCGAGGATGCCGCCAGCGCCCTCGTCGCGGTCGTGCCGGGGCATCGACGTGACCTCGCGATCGAGGCGGACATCGCGGAGGAAGTGGCCCGGGTGCGTGGGTACGAGACGCTTCCCGCAGCGCTGCCCTCTACCGAGATGCCCGGGTACCGTCAGGACCCTCGCCGGACGGTGGACGTCGTTCGGGAGCTGCTCTCCGCGCGCGGCCTCAACGAGGCCGTCACGCACGCGCTCGTCGGCCCGCGAGACCACGAGCTGCTCGCGATCGCGTCCGACGACCCAGCCACCATCAGGGTCACGAACCCTCTTTCCGCCGACCACTCGCAGCTTCGACGCTCCCTCCTGCCCGGCCTCGCCCGCGTGCTCGTCCATAACGAGCGCCAGCGTCGGGGAGACGCGGCACTGTTCGAGATCGGGGCCGTTCATGAGCTGCGCGCCAGCGACGCGTGGGAATCGCGCCAGCTCGGGATCCTGCTGGCCGGAGAGTGGCGACCGGGGCACTGGGACGAGCCGGGCAGGTCCGCGGACATCGGCGACGCCAAGGGACTCGTGGAGTGGCTCGTCGCACGGCTCGCGACGGGGAACCTGCGGTACCGCGATGAGGTGGGAACGCACGGCGCGGTGGCGCATCCCGGGCGGAGGGCGTCGGTCGCCTTCGAGCTCCCGTTGGTCGGTCTCGTCGAGCTGGGCGAGGTGGGGGAGCTGCATCCCGCGTATCTCCGCTCCCTGGACGTGCGTGCCGAGCGCGTCGCGTTCGCGGTCGTATCCGTCGACGCGCTCGAAACGCTCGCGGACACCCAGCGCCGGTTCGTCCCTGTCCCGCGCGTGCCCGCTGTCGAGCGGGACCTCGCCGTCGTGACCCCGGAGACCCTGCCTGCCGGGGAGGTCGAACGGGTCATCCGCGAGACCGCAGGACCACTCCTTCGCGGGCTTCGCCTGTTCGACCGGTACCAGGGACCGCCGCTCGGCCGCGACGAGGTGAGCCTCGCGTACCGCCTCCAGCTGCAGGCGGCGGACCGGACGCTGGCCGAGGCCGAGATCGACGACCTGGTAAGCACGGTGGTTTCCGAGCTCGGAGCGAGGCTCGGCGCGCACATCCGAGGGTAGGAGCGCGGTGAACGCAGCGGACGTCGTTCTCGTGCTGCTCCTCGTCGGGGCCTTCTTCGTCGGTTTCCTCCAGGGCGGCGTCCGCATGCTGGTCATGCTGCTCGCCTGGGTCGCCGCGTTCGTGCTCGCGGCGAACCTGCGCGTGCCGCTCGGCGGCTACCTGGCCGGCTATTGGACGCAGTACAGCACGGGCTATACGCGGATGCTGGCTTTCGCCATCCTGTTCGTCGTCCTGTTCGTCGTCGCGATCGTCGCGACCCAGATCGCGTATCGACATCCGCCCACGCTGTCTCGCTTCCCCATGCTCGACGAGTCAAGCGGAGGCGTCCTCGCCGTCGTCGTCGGTGTCCTCGTCGTTTCGGCCGCGATCGTCATCGTCGACAGTTTCTACGTGACAGGAGCGGGATCGGGGCAGGCGGAGGTCGGGGTGTTCAGACAGCTCCACGGGGTCCTTTCTCGATCGTCGGTCGCGGATGCAGTCCGCGGCGGGCTCCTGCCGGCCGTCGGAACGTTGCTCGGACCACTGCTACCGGCCGACGTGGCCGCGGTGATGCGCTGAGCGTCGGCGTCGTTTCGGGGGCGCAGCCACTGCCGCGGACGTTCTACGCGCGTCCGGCGGTGGCCGTCGCCCGGGATCTTCTCGGCATGGTCCTCTTCCGGGATACGGGCGCCGCGTTGCTGGCCGGCACCATCGTCGAGACCGAGGCATATGGAGGCCCCGAGGATCGCGCCAGCCACGCTCGGGCTGGCCGAACACAGCGGACGGAGCCGATGTTCGGACCGCCTGGACACGCATACGTCTACCTTGTGTACGGGATGCACTGGTGCCTGAACGTGGTGACGGAGACCGACGGGTCGGCGGGAGCCGTGCTCATCCGGGCGCTGTCGCCTACGGTCGGGCTGTCATCCATCCGGAAGCACCGCGGTCGGATGTCTGACCCCGACACGCGTCTCGCCGCCGGCCCCGCCCGGCTGTGTGATGCGCTCGACATCGACCGTCGCCAAAACGGACTCGACCTCACGTCCGGGCCGCCGCTCTGGCTCGCCCGCCCCGACGGAGGAGAGCGGGCGAAGCACGTTGTCGCAGGGCCACGCGTCGGGGTGGCGTACGCGGGCGATGAATGGAGCAGGCGGCCGTGGCGGTTCGGCCTCCGCGACCACCCCGCCCTGTCGCGACCGTTCTCCCGCGTCGCAGGCGATCGCATTTCTCCCGACGCGCTGACGGGTGACTCCCAGAGCGCAGGGAGGGAGGACCGAGGATGACCGACGCGAAGTCCCAGGCGCTCCTCGAGTTCCCGGAGGTGCGGCGTCGCCTCGCGGAACACACCTCGTTCGCGCCCTCACGCCGTCTCGCCGAGGCGCTCCAGCCCTCCTCGGATCCCGTTCTCGTGAAACGCTGGTTGGACGAGACCGACGAAGCGCGCGGACTCCTGTCGGAGCGTCCCGGCGTCGGCGTCGGCGGTGCCCGGGATATCGGCCAGTGGGTGGAGCGCGCAGCACGCGGCGGCAGGCTGGACGCCGGAAACCTGCTCGAGGTCCTCGTCACACTCGAGGCCGCGGGGCGGCTCGCGCAGGCGCTGGGCGAAGAGCGGCGTCCTCTGCTCCACGCTCTCGGCCGCGAGATCCAACCGCTTCCAGCACTCCGCGGGCGCCTCGAGCTGAGCGTGGATCCGTCCGGGGAGCTGCTCGACAGCGCCTCGCCCGCACTCGGGGGGTTGCGCCGGCAGGTACGGATCGTCTACGAGCGGCTGCGCAACCGACTGGAGCAGCTCGTCCATGGCGGCGAACTCGGGGGGGCGCTCCAGGAGCCGATCATCACCCTGCGGAACGGTCGCTACGTCGTCCCGGTGCGAGCAGATGCGCGCGGCCGGGTCAAGGGGATCGTCCACGACCAGTCGGGGAGCGGTCAGACCCTGTTCATCGAGCCGCTGGTGGCGTTCGAGCTGGGGAACGCGTGGCGGGAAGCACAGCTCGCGGTGCAGGCGGAGGAGGAACGGATCCTCGACGAGCTATCGACGCTCGTAGGAGGCCACGCCCCCGCGCTTCGGCAGACGCTCGCCGCACTGGCTTCGTTCGATCTCTGGGCGGCCAAGGCTCGACTCGCGGGCGAGATGGACGCGGTCCGGCCCGAACCGCCGGCCCGGCACGAGGTCGAGCTGCTGTCCGCGCGTCATCCCGGGCTCGGCGGCCGGGTGGTGCCGATCGACCTGCACCTTGGCGGCGAGTTCTCCGCGCTCGTGATCACGGGTCCGAACACGGGCGGCAAGACGGTCGCCCTCCGGACGCTCGGGCTCCTCTCGCTGATGCACCAGGCGGGGCTCCACGTCCCGGCGTCGGTCGGCAGCCGGTTGCCGGTCTTCCCCGACGTGTTCGCCGACATCGGCGACGAGCAGTCGATCGCACAGTCACTGTCGACGTTCAGCGGCCATCTTCGCTCGATCGTCCGGATCGTCGAGGCCGTCCGACCCGGCTGCCTCGTCCTCCTGGACGAGCTCGGCGCAGGGACGGACCCGACGGAGGGATCGGCGCTCGCGCAGTCGCTCCTCGACCACTTCATCCGAGCGGGCGCGCTCGTGGCTGCCACGACGCACTACGCGGAGCTGAAGACGTATGCCCACAACACTCCGGCGGCGCGGAACGCGTCCGTGGAGTTCGACCTCGAGACGCTGAGTCCCACGTATCACCTCCAGATCGGGCTTCCCGGGACGAGCCATGCGTTCGCGATCGCAGAGCGGCTGGGACTGCGTCTGGAGCTGGTCGCCGACGCACGTGCTCGGTTGACGCGGGCGCAGCAGGAATTCGAGTCGACGCTCGCGTCGATCAAGGACGCTCAGGGCAAAGCCGCGGAGGCGATGGAACGCGCCGCGCGCGCCGAGGAACGAGCCCGTGAGGCCCAGCGGGAGGCGGAGCTGGAACGCGCCCGAGCGCGCCGGGAGCGTGACGAGGCCTTCATGGCGGCACGAGAGGAGGCTGAGCGGGCACTCGCGAGGCTCCGCGGCGAGATCCGGGCGGCGCGAGAGATGCTCGGCCGCGAGACGCTCACGGAAGCTCGGCTGGACGCGATCGAGCGGCAGCTGGATGCGTCGGTCGCCGCGCTGCCGGGGGCACACACCAGCTCGTCACGTCCGGTGCCGCAGACCAACCCGGCGGTCGTCTGGCGGGAAGGCATGAGGGTCCGGACCAGGGACGGATGGGAGGGCACCCTCGCCTCACTCGACCGAGGCGGGGCCAGGGCGACGGTCGAGGCCGGCCCGATGCGGATCTCGGTGGATACCGCGGACCTTGTCGATCCATCCGCTCCGTCTACGGAGTCCGACGGAGGCGGGATGAGGTCGGGCACCCGCCGTACGCGGAGGCCCGATGCCGCGGAGCTCCCGGTGAGCGGTCGACGCGGCGACTTCGGGGACTCATCCGGCGCGACGACGAAGCGGGCCCGCGCTGACGGCAACGGCGAGGGGAAAGCGTCCCCTGGCGCTCGGATCCTCCCGAGCAGCCTCGATCTCCGCGGCGCACGCGTCGAAGAAGCGGTCGAAGCGCTGGATCGCTACCTGGACCTCGCAGCGACGAGCGGCGCGGGGCGTGTCACGGTCGTCCACGGTCACGGATCCGGCGCGCTTCGCGACGCGGTCCGCTCCCTCCTCGCCGGTCACCCCCTGGTACGCGAGTGGCGTGCCGGCGATCGCAGCGAAGGCGGCGACGGAGCGACGATCGTCAGCCTCTAGGGAAGTGCCACGGGACGGACCGCGGGTCTCGGTTCGAACGGGAGCGCGCCCAGCTACGGCCCGGGTGAACGACTCGGGCGCGCAGGTCCTCCCGCTCCGCCACCGCCTCCGTCTCCCTCCCCCCGCGTGGGCGACGGCACAGGTGACGGGGTCGGTGTGGCTCGCGGTCGCGCTCGCGTGGGCCGCGGCTCTTCGGTCGGCTCTCCGGTCGGCTCTTCGGTCGGCTCTTCGGTCGGCTCTCCGGTCGGCTCTCCGGTGGGTTCCTCGGTCGGCTCCTCGGTCGGCGTGGCCGTCGGAGTCGCCGTCGGACTCGGCGTCGGTGACGGTGTGGGTGACGGCGTCGGAGACGGCGTCGGAGACGGGCTCGGAGATGGACTGGGCGACGGGGATGGGCTCGGTGAAGGCGTGGGGGTCGGGCAGGCCTGACCGCTTGCCAGCACCGTCGGGCTCGGCGTCACGGATGGGTCGATGGCGGGGCACAGTGTCGGGGGCGGGCCCGGCGTGCAGGACTCGTCGGGCGGGAAGGGCGCTCCCCAGCTGGCACCGAACGGCTGGAACCGGCTGTTGTAGAAGTACATGGTCGAGCTATCCTCGAGGCCGCCGCCGACGCCCGGGCCGTTTCGGGCACGCTTCACCCAGCCTTCGATCGCCTCTCGCCAGTTGGCCCGATCGGTCTCGACCTCCGAAAAGTCGAGGAACAGCCTCGAAGCCTTCGTGCCGGTGCAACCTTCCTGCCAGCGGGTCCTGGTCTCTTCCTCGATCTCCATCCACCGCTTGGTGATGTCCTGCTGGGTGGGCGCGGTCCCCGGGATGAACAGTTCCGTGATCGTCGGGCCCTCGCCGACCGGGCGCATCCCGCTCCAGGGATCGACCTGCGCCGCCTCGAGGCCCTCGGGCGGCTGGAAATCGTTTACCGCCCAGTCCTTCGTCGCCTGCTCGAGGAAGCCCTCCCATACGTACGTCGTCACGTCGACCGAGAAGATGTTCGTGCCCGGCCCGTTGACGAGGCTTCGGTCGCTGTTGCCTGCCCACGCTCCGACTGCCAGCGCGTATTCGCCGCGCTTGCGGCCTTCCTCGTCAGGTGGCGCGATGAAGCCATAGGCGTTGAGGTCGGTCGCATCGCTGTTGGTGCCGGTCTTCAGGGTCGCCGGACGCCTGCCGTCGCGGCTGTCGATCTCGTGGCGGCCCCAGAACGGGTTGACGTCAGGGTCCGTGTTGCCGTTCAGGATGTCGGTGACGATATGAGCGGCCTGGGGCGTGACCACGTCCTTCTTCGCGTTGCCTTTCCTCCTCGGCAGGACGTTCTTGCCCTCCGCGTTGACCGCGCTGAGGATGTGCGTGTGGCCCACGTACTCGCCGCGGTTCGCGAGCGTCCCGAACGCGGTGACGAGGTCGACCGGATGTACCTCGAGCGTCCCGAGCGCCATCGACGGACCGCCGTTGAAGCGCTTGCTCTGGAAGCGCATCCCGAACTGCTGTGCCACGTCGAACACGCGCTCGCCGCCCACGCGCTCGATCGCTTTCACGGCGGGGACGTTGAGCGAGAACTGGAGGGCGTTCCGCACCCGCACCGGCCCTCGTTCCAGCCCGTCCGCGTCGGTGGGTCTGTAGTTGCGCCCGAAGTCGGTCGTGACGTCCATGAACATCGATGCGGCGGTGAGAGACCGGTCGTTGATCCCCGTTGCGTAGAGGAACGGCTTGATGGCGGACCCGGGCTGGCGCCAGCCGTCCCTGAGGACGTCGAACTGGGGCTGGAACTGCTTCGACGACCGCCGCGCGTAGTAGTTCGCGCTGCCCACGTACGCGACGAGCTCGCCGGTCTGGTAATCGAGCGCCACGAGAGCGCCGTTGTGGACGTTCGCGCCGCGGAGGTTCTCCATCCAGTCCTGGTAATCGAGCTTGAACCGTCTCGCCGTCGCCTGCGGGTCCCTTGACCGAGGGACGATCGCGGCGGCCGCCACCCACCGCTCGGCGGTCTGCTGGAGGTCCCAGTCGAGCGTCGATCTGATCGTCAGCCCGCGCTCGACGGCGGGGCACGTCTCCACCACGTCCGGTCGGCCCTGTTCGTCGGACGCGTCGATGTCGCGCGACACCTCGATGTCTCCGCATACCTTCCGGGCCAGCTCATCGCGGACGGCCCATACGAAGTGCGGCGCCTTCCAGTTCGAGGCCTCCTGGAGCCTGAGGACGACTCGTTCCTTCTGCGCGGCCTCGAAATCGGCCGCCGTGTACGTGTTGCCGGTCAGCGGCGTCCGACCCTGCGCCATCAGCTCCAGGACGAGGTTCCGGCGCTGCACGATCTCGCTGTCCCGAGGCACCACGAGCTTCCCGTCACGCTCGTCGGCGTTGCGCACAAGGTCGTACGAGTTCGGAGACTTCGGGATCGCGGCGAGGATCGCGGCCTCCGCCAGCGTCAGCTCCTTCAGTTCCTTGCCGAAGTAGCCGTGCGCGGCCGCCTTCACCCCGTAGCTGTTGTTGCCGTAAAAGTTCTGATTGAGGTAGGCGGTGACGATCCGGCGCTTGCCCTCCTCGCCGGGGTACGTCTGAGTGATCCGGACGGACTGGATGATCTCCTTGATCTTGCGCTCGATCTTCCGGTCCGGGTCCTGTACGAGCTCCGGATCGAGGAGTCGCTGACGGACGAGCTGCTGGGTGATGGTCGACGCGCCGCGCGTGTCGCCTCGCACCGTGTCGAGGGTCGCGGACACGATGCCGGCGGGGTCGAACCCCGTGTTCGTCCAGAACGTCTTGTCCTCGACGGCCGTCGTTGCGTCGATGAGGACCTTCGGGATGTCCTCGTACCCCACGACCTCGCGCTGCTCGCTGCCGAAGCGCGCCAGCTCGACCTTCCCCGTCCGGTCGTAGATGATCGAGACCCCGTTGAACTCGATCTCCTCGAGCTCACGCGGATCGGCGAGGCCCTGGCTGTACGCGGCGAACACGCCGACGACACCAAGGAACCCGACCAGGGCGACGAGTGCCAGGGAAGCGAAGAGGAGAAGTGGGATAGCGACCAGGGCCGTGCGGCCTGACCCGCGTCCACCGCGTCGGTGGTCCCCGTTCAGGCGACGAGCCTGACGCCGAACGAGGCTGGTCTGCATGATCGAAACGACTCTAGCATTAGCAGGCACAGGACGGGCGCGGCGGCCTTGACGGACGGTCGCTGCTCGCGCCACTACCCGCAGCCAAGCAACGACCACGGAACGTCGCCGGAGACCTGGAACGGATGCGTGAGACCCCTGACCTCCTCGCAGAGCTGAGCTGGCGCGGGCTCGTCTCGGAGTGCAGCGAGGGCCTCGCCGCGCGACTCGCGCAAGGTCCTGTGAGCGGTTACGTGGGGATCGACGCGAGCGCGTCTTCGCTCCACGTCGGCCACCTCCTGCAGGTCTTCCTGCTCACCCACCTCCAGCGCGCCGGCGGCCGCCCCGTCGTCGTCCTGGGCGGTGCGACCGGGATGATCGGCGACCCGTCCGGAAGGAGGAGCGAACGAACCCTCCTCGACGACACGACGATCCAGGCGAACGCCGAGGCGCTTCGCCGCCAACTGGAGCGGTTCATCGACTTCTCGCCCAGCGCCTCCAACGCCGTCATCGTCGACAACCGGGACTGGCTCGGGCGCTACAGCGTCATCGACTACCTGCGCGACGTCGGGAAGCACTTCTCGATGGGCTACATGCTGGCCAAGGAATCGGTCCAGCTCCGCCTCGAGTCGGGGATGTCCTTCACCGAGTTCAGCTACATGACCCTTCAGGCCGCCGACTTCCTCCACCTCTTCCGCGAGCACGCTGTCGAGCTCCAGATGGGCGGCTCTGACCAGTGGGGGAACATCACCGCCGGGCTCGAGCTGATCCGGCGCGCCGAGGGCCGCGAGGAAGGAGCCGAGCCACCGGCGTTCGGGCTGTGCAGCCCGCTCCTGCTCACGACTGCGGGCGAAAAGATGGGCAAGTCCGAGAGGGGCGCGGTGTTCCTCGACCCGCGCCTGACATCGCCCTACGACTTCTACCAGTACTGGCTGAACGACGACGACGCGCTCGTCGGTTCACACCTTCGCTGGCTGACGCTCCTTTCGGAGCGGGAGATCCGACAGTTGGAGGCGGACCAGCAGGAACGACCGCACGAGCGCCCGGCGCAGCGTGCGCTGGCCTTCGACCTGACAGCAAGGGTCCACGGTGACGAGGAGGCCGAACGCCAGCTCGTGGTGGGGCGCGCCGCCTTCGCGTCGGAGCCCATCCGCGACCCTGCCGTCCTCGAAGTGTTGTGGCAGAACCTCGATCGATTCGAGTTCGGCGACGACGACCTGGCGAGCGGTCCGGTCCGGCTCGGCGTCGCGAGCGGGCTGTATCCGTCGCTGTCGGAGGCGCGGCGTGCGATCCAGCAGGGCGCCTTCTCCATCAACGACGAGCGCGTTTCGTCACCCGATCAGCTCGTCCCCGCGCCGATCGGCGGGGAGTACCTGATGCTACGCGCGGGGCGGAAGCGACTCCGCGTCGGGCGGCGGCGCAGAGGCTGACCGATCAAGGAGGACGCGGATCACCGCGGACGGCGCGATCGAGCGCTCGGCACACAGGACGAGGGCATGGAACCAGAGGTCGGCGAGTTCCGACGTGAGCGCCCCGCGTGTGACAGGCGCATCCGACGGGGACGCGGCCGCGTCGTCCTTGGCTGCGATGAGGACCTCGGTCGCCTCCTCGACGACCTTCCGGGTGACCGCATCGACGCCTCCCGCGAGGAGTCTGGCGGTGTACGACGAGGCCGGATCGGCGGATCGACGGGATCCGATGGTCGACCAGAGCGTCTCGAGCCACTCGAACCCCTGGTGCTCTCGGGCCTTCGACGCGTCCGGTTCCCCGGAGCGCGTGTCGAAGCAGGAGCGGGTGCCCGTGTGGCACGTCGGCCCCGTCGCGTCTGCAACGAGCAGGAGCGCATCGCCGTCACAGTCGAGCTCGACGCTCAGCAGACGCAGCACATTTCCGCTGGTCTCCCCCTTCCGCCACAACCGGCCCCGGGATCGTGAGTGGAAGTGGACGAGACGCGTCTCGAGCGTCGCCACGAGCGCCTCGCGATCGAGGTAGCCGAGCATCAGGACGCGTCCGTCCGACGCGTCCTGGACGATGCCGGGCACGAGCCCGTCTTCGCGCCAGCGGACGGCCGACGGGTCGAGCGTGACGCCGTCGCTCATGGTGCTGCCGGAACGGAGCGCACTGGGACGCCCGCAGCCGCCAGCGCCTGCTTGACGCTCGCGATGGAGTGGGTTTCGCGATGGAAGATCGACGCCGCGAGCACGGCGTCCGCCCCGCCCTCTACGATCGCCTCGACCATGTCCCCGGGGCCGCCCGCACCTCCGGAGGCGACGACCGGGACGTCGACGGCAGCCGTGACGGCGCGGAGGAGTGGGATATCGAATCCCGTCCGCGTCCCGTCGCGGTCGATCGACGTGAGCAGGATCTCCCCTGCGCCCAAGTGCACCGCGCGGCGCGCCCAGTCGACCGCGTCAAGCCCCGTCGTGTCGCGCCCCCCTCGGATGACGACGTCCCAGCGACGAGGGGATCCCGCGGACGAGCGCGCGTCGATCGAGACGACGACGCACTGACGACCGAAGCGACGAGCGCAGCGGGTGATGAGCGCGGGGTCGACGACTGCGGCGGTGTTGACCGCCACTCGGTCCGCGCCGGCCCTGAGCACTGCCTTCATCTCCGCGGGCGATCTGACGCCCCCGCCGACGGTCAGCGGCACGAACGTCTGGCGTGCCGTCCGCTCGACGAGGTCGAGGAGGGTGCCGCGCCTGTCCGCGGCCGCGCTGATGTCGAGGTACACGATCTCGTCGGCGCCGGCGCGCGCGTACCGCGCCGCCAGCTCGGCCGGATCGCCGGCATCTTCCAGGTCGACGAAGCGCGTGCCCTTGACCACGCGGCCGTCAGCCACGTCGAGACACGGGATCACGCGTCGAAGCAGCACAGGCTCAGCCGCGCGCCGCGAGCCGGACGGCGTTCGCGAGGATGCGCAAGCCCTCGGCACCGGAACGCTCCGGGTGGAACTGGACGCCGACGAGCCGCCCCGACGCGATCACGCTCGGGAACCGACCGCCGTGCTCGGTGACGGCGACGACGGCGGATCGGTCGGCGGGTTCGGCGGAATAACTGTGGACGAAATAGCACGCCGCCCGCTCTGGCACGCCTTCGAGCACAGGGTGCACGCCCACGTGCTCGAGCTCGTTCCACCCGACGTGAGGCAGCCGGGGGGCTGCGGGGATCTTGCGGACGATCCCGCCGAGGAGCGCGAGTCCGTCGGCTCCGTCCTCTTCTGAACGCTCGAAGAGGAGTTGCATCCCGAGACAGATCCCGAGGTAGAGAGCGCCGTCCGAGACCGCGGCCGGGATCGCCCGGGCGAGTCCGAGCCGACGCAGACGCCTCATCGCGGGGCCGCTCGCGCCGACCCCCGGAACGGCGATGGCGTCGGCGCCGACGAGGTCGCCGGCGCGTGTCGCGACCCGGACGTCTGCGCCGACGCGCTCCAGCGCGTGGGTGATGCTGACCATGTTCCCCGCGCCGTAGTCGATGAGCGCGACGCGTGTCATCTCCGTGCCCCGCTGCCGCCGTTCCCATCGTCACCCGGGCTCGGACCGTCGTTCACGAACGCGCCGGCCTCTGCGGTCAGCGTCCCCTTCGCGGACGGGATGCCAACGCGCCGTGGGTCGAGTTCGACCGCATCGGCGAGGGCACGGGCGAGGGCCTTGAAGCTGGCCTCGGCGATGTGATGGTCGTTGCGTCCGCTCGCGCGGAGATGGAGCGTCACGCCGGCCGTGCGCGCGAACGACTCGAGCGCATGGGGGATCAGCTGCGTCGGGAGCGCGCCGATCCGCTCGCCTCGGAAGGTCAGATCGAGGACGACGTACGGCCTGCCAGACAGGTCCAGGGCGACGGACGCGAGCGCCTCGTCCATAGGCACGGACGCCTCACCGAACCGGCGGATCCCCGTCCGCTCGCCGAGCGCCCTCGCGACGCCCTCTCCGAGTGCGAGCGCGACATCCTCGACCGTGTGGTGCTCGTCGACCTCCAGGTCGCCGCGTGCCTCGAGCTGGAGGTCGAGGCGCGCATGGAACGCGAGTGAGGTGAGCAGATGGTCGTAGAAGCCGATCCCGGTGCGCACGGACACGTCGCCTCGCCCGTCGAGATCGAGCGTCAGGTCCACCGCGGTCTCGCGGGTCGACCGTCGGAGCGTCACGAGCCGACGTCGCGTTTCGGCTACTTCGACCATCCCGACATCACCTCCAGCAGCCGGTCGTTCTCCGGCGCCGAGCGGACCGTCAGGCGCAGGTGTCCCCGGAGCGGGTTCGCGGGCCCGAACGTCCGCGGAACGATCCCGGCGCGCAGGAGCGATTCGGCCGCCGCCTCGGCCTCGGCGTGCGTCCCGATCGGCACCAGCAGGAAGTTCGTCGCTGTCGGGTAGGGCCGGAAACCGACGCCGCGGAGTGCTTCGCCGAGCCGCTCCCGCTCCGCCTCGATGCGAGCCACGTTCGCGCGCGCGTCGCTGGAGCGCCGGAGGGCGGCGGCCGCAAGGCCGGCGGAGAGGGTGGAGACGCTGCCCGGCGGACGAACGCGTTCGAGTCGAGCGATGGTCGGCCGTGACGAGATCCCATAGCCCACCCGGATGCCGGCGAGTGCGAACGCCTTGGACAGGGTGCGAACGACCACGAGCTTCGGGTAGCGCGAGCGCAACGGGACGACCGTCTCGCCAGTGAACTCGTGGTAGGCCTCGTCGACGACGACGACCGGTCGCGAGTCGCCGAGTCCTTCGGCGGCGTCGACGACGGCCTCGAGGACCTCGCGTGGCTCGTTCGCGCCGGTCGGATTGTTCGGCGCGCACAGCCAGACGACCGCGACGTCCGCGAGCCGCGCGATGAGGGCGGGCAGATAGAGCACGAAGGCGGCGGCGGGTCCGCGGCGGGGAACGACGACGACGCCGGCGCCGCGGTGCGAGGTCACGACGCCGTACATCGAGTAGGTCGGGGTCGGGATCAGGGCCGCGGCGCGGTCCGTGAGGAACGCCTTCGCGATGAGGTCGAGGATCTCGTCCGCTCCCGCCCCGACGACGATCTCCTCGCTGGGCACGCCGCTGTACGCGGAGATCGCCTCCGTCAGCTCGGCGTACTCGCTGTCGGGGTACTCGTTGAGTGGCGGGTCGAAGGGGCCGGCGAGGATCGCGGCGACACCGTCAGGCGGAAAAGGCGACGTGTTGGTGTCGAAGCGGAGGATCCGGTCCGGCCGGAGACCGTAGCGCCGCGCGATCGAGGCGTTGGACGGCTCCCACGTGTAGACCTCGGACGCGGGCGCCGGGCTAGCAGCCATCGACGCCTCCCTCGGCGAGCTGTCCCTGGAACCGGATCTCGACGGCGCGGCGGTGCGCCGCGAGCCCCTCCGCGTCCGCGACGACGCCTACCGTGTCCCGTATCCCCGCGAGCCCCTCCCTCGAGACGCGCTGCACCTGTAGCCACTTCCCGAACGATTCCACCGACAGCGGACCGCTCGAGCGAGCGAGCCCCCCCGTGGGGAGGATGTGATTCGATCCGGTCGCGTAATCGCCGGCTGATTCGGGGGCGTACGTGCCGAGGAACACCGATCCGGCGTGCCGGATGGACCGGACAACGAGCGCGTCGTCTTCCACCACGACAGACAGGTGCTCGGGGGCGTAGTCGTTGAGGAACTCGAGGGCCTCGTCCAGCCTATCCACCTCGACGACGAGGCCCGCGGACGCTAGCGAGGATCGGAGGAACGCCTGACGCGGCAACGTGGGGAGCTGACGGGCGATCTCGAATGCGACAGCGTCAGCGAGTTCGGTCGACGTCGTCACCAGGACCGCGGCCGAGTCGGGTCCGTGTTCCGCCTGGCTCAGGAGGTCCGCCGCGACGTGCGCCGCGTCGGCCGTCGCGTCCGCGAGGACGAATACTTCCGACGGCCCGGCCGGCAGGTCGATCCCGACCGTGCCGAAGACCTCGAGCTTCGCTGCCGTCACCCACGCGTTCCCCGGGCCCACGATCTTGTCCACGGCACGGATCGACTCCGTCCCGTGCGCGAGCGCCGCCACCGCCTGCGCGCCGCCCATCACGTAGAACTCGTCCAGCTCGAGCAGCCCGGCCGCCGCCAGCAGGGCAGGGGAGAGCCGCCCCTCCCGATCGGCAGGGGACGCGATCGCGATCTGGGGCACGCCAGCGAGCCGGGCGGGGATGACCGCCATCAGGAGTGATGACGGATACGCGGCCTCGCCGCCGGGCACGTACGCGCCGACGCGGTCGAGCGGACGCCAGAGCCGACCCACCTCGATCCCCGTCGCGACCTCGACCCAGCGCTCCGCTTCCGGCAGCTGATCGGCGTGGAAGCGTTCGATGTTCGCCATCATCTGCTCGAGTCCGGCCCGGAGAGCCTTCGGCAACCGGTCCCTGGCCGCCTTGAGCTCGCCAGGTGGGAGACGAAGCGGGGATACCTCCGCTCCGCGTGCCGGCAGGCCTCCACCGAAGCGTTCGTTCGCCTTGCGTACGGCCTCGTCGCCACCGTCGCGGACTGCGCGCACGACCTCACGAGCCTGCGCGCGCGTCTCCTCGTTGACGCGTCCGCCGCGCGCGAGGAGGCGGGCGCGTTCCTTCGCGGACAGGTCGCGGAGGCGGACCCGGCGCAGCTCGGCAGGGGCGGGAAGGCGCGACCCCGCGGTTTGCATCGTCATCGTGGCGCGGCTACGCGAGGAGCTTCTCGACGGGGATGACGAGGATGCCGGAGGCGCCCGCGCCCCGGAGGCGGGGCAGGACCTGCCAGACATCGTCAGCTCCGACGACGGCATGCACGGCGACCATCCCCTGGTGGGCGAGCGGGATGATGCTCGGCGATTCGAGCCCGGGCAGGATCGCCTCGATCCGTTCCAGACACGCCGCCGGCGCGTTCATCATGAGGTACTTGCGCCGTCGTCCTTCGACGACGGACCGGACCATCGTCACGACATCGGCGAGGCGAGTGCCGTCGCTCCCGGCGTCGAGCCCATCGCGCACGGCCCCGACGAGGATCGCCTCGCTCGCCAGCAGCACACCGACCGACCGCAGCCCGTTCATCACGAGCGTGGAACCGGTAGAGACGAGATCGACGATGCCATCCGCCAGCCCCATCCGCGGGGCGACCTCGGCAGCGCCACTGATGGGGACGATGTCCACGCTGACGCCCTGCTCGGTGAAGAACCGCTCCGCGGTCACAGGATGCGTCGTGGCGAGCCGGGCGCCGGACAGGTCGTCGAACGACCGCACCGGGGAGTCGTTAGGGACGGCGGCTTCCAGCCGGCATCGCCCGTACCCGAGCCTGGCCAGGACAGGGAGTTCCGTGCCTGACTCGACCAGCAGGTTCCTCCCCGTGACGCCCATCTCCGCGACCCCGTCGCGGACGAACTCGACCACGTCCTCGGTGCGGACATAGAGGATGTCCAGCGGGTAGTTCTCGCAGTGGCTGAGGAGCGACCGTCGATGGTCCTCGAACTGCAGACCAGCGTCGCGAAGCAGCGAGAGCGTCGGCTCGACGAGTCGCCCCTTGTTCGGAACCGCGAGCCGAAGGCGCTCGACCGTCATCTGGAGCCGCGCGCTGTCGAGCTGGTCGACGACGGCGGCCGCCCGCCCGGCCTCGTCTTCTCGGTGGCCTTCAGCGCGTCGAGAACGTCGCGGTAGCCGCCCGTGCCGTGGTTGAGCCACGCAGCGATCCGCGTGATCGTCGCGGTGCTGGCGCCTGTTTCCCGCGAGATGTCGAGGTAGTGACGCCCTTCGTCCAGCGATCGCACGACGTGCCAGCGTTGCGCGAGATCGTGCAGCTCCCGCAACGTGCACAGGTCTCGGAAGAAGCGCTCGGCCGTCGGACGGTCCGGGAGTGCAAGGATGGCGTCGAAGAGCGCGTCGGTCGCGTCCGTGCGCCACGCGCCAGCGTCGTTCAGCACGGCTCGGTGGCCCCTGCGTCGTGATATCGTATTAGCATGCTACAACGCTACAACGACGGAGCCGGTCGTGTCAACCGTGACGGACCGAACGACGTCAACGGGAGGCGTGGAGGGATGGCGGAGTCGCGGATCTACGACGCTTCTCCGCGGCGTTGCCGACCGGTGGCGGCGTGGAACTGATCGCTGCCGTCGACCTCCGCGGCGGGCGGGTGGTACGGCTCCACAGGGGAGACTTCGACCGAGAGACGGTCTACGCCGACGACCCCGTGGCCGTGGCGCAGCGGTGGGCGCAGGAGGGAGCCGGGCGTCTCCACGTCGTGGACCTCGACGGCGCGGTGGCTGGCAGGCAGATGCAGCTTCGGATGGCGGGGAGGATCGTCGAGGCCGTCGACATCCCGGTCCAACTCGCTGGCGGACTCCGGGATGGACCCGCGGTCGCGGATGCTCTCGCGGCAGGTGCCGATCGTGTCGTTCTCGGCACCGCGCTCCTGGAACGCCCGGGGTGGGCGAAGGAGCTGCTGGCGAAGCACGGCGAAGCGCGGGTGGCCGCCGCCCTCGACGTGCGTGCAGGGCAGGCTGTCGGACACGGTTGGGGACGCGCCGGCATCCTCGATGCGCTCGATGCGCTCCACCAGCTACGGGAAGCGGGCATCACGATCTTCGCGGTGACCGCGATCGAGCGTGACGGGACGATGCAGGGACCGGATATCGCGATGCTGGAGGGTATCCGGTCGGCAGCGCCAGACGCGCGGATGATCGCATCCGGGGGGATCCGGAACGTCGACGATCTCATCGCGCTGCGGTCCATCGGGATGGCCGGCGCCATCCTCGGCACGGCCCTCTACTCGGGATCGATCCGGCTCCACGACGCGCTGGCGGCACTGACACCCCAAGGGGAGCGTTAGAGACGACGGGCTGCACCATCCGGCGTGCTAGCATCCCGCCGTGGCGACCTCCGAGGCGCTGGATACCGCGGTACTCGAACCTGCGCAGCCGGCGGGCCGACCGCGCGGCGGGCGGATGATCGACGTCCGGCGCGTCCGGAAGTCGTTCGGGCAGCTCCAGGTCCTGAAGGACGTTTCCATGCACGTCGACGCAGGCGAGGTCGTCGTCGTCATCGGCCCATCCGGGTCGGGAAAGAGCACGCTGCTTCGGTGCGTGAACCGCCTGGAGACGGTGGACTCGGGCGAGGTGATCGTCGACGGGAAGCGGGTGAACGACCCGAAGGTCGACGTGAACAAGCTTCGCCGCGACATCGGCGTCGTCTTCCAGTCGTTCAACCTGTTCCCGCACCTGACGGTGATGCAGAACCTGTGCCTGGCGCCCACGAAGGTCGCGAAGCTCAGCCGAGAGGAAGCGACGGAAAGGGCGCGACGCCTGCTGGAGAAGGTCGGGATCCCGGAAAAGGCGGACGCCTCGCCGACACAGCTTTCCGGCGGGCAGCAGCAGCGCGTGGCGATCGCGCGCGCGCTGTGCATGGAGCCGAAGATCATGCTCTTCGACGAGCCGACCTCGGCGCTGGACCCCGAGATGATCAAGGAGGTCCTGGACGTGATGAAGGACCTCGCGCACGACGACGGGATGACGATGATGGTGGTCACGCACGAGATGGGCTTCGCACGGGAGGTGGCGAACCGCGTCATCTTCATGGATCAGGGCGAGATCGTGGAGGAGGGGACGCCGCGCGAATTCTTCGGATCAGCCAAGCAGGAGCGCACGCAGCGGTTCCTGAGCAAGATCCTGCCCCACTGAGGACAGCACCGGGACGGTCGATCGAACGAGATGACTGGAAGAGGAGGAGGGCTGTGATGGTCAAGGGAATCGGTCTGTTCATCGCATCGCTCGTCGTGGCGGCCGCGTGCACGCAGGGCGGCGGCGCCGGCGGAG
>JADDQH010000104.1 GCA_016781485.1 Chloroflexota bacterium
CCTTCATCGCATCAGAAGTTCCCTCCGCCAGCTCCTTGAGCATCGCCTTGTCCACCTCCGCCTGGGCCAGCAACGTCATCAGCCGGCCGTTCTCGACCTCGAGCTCACGCAGCCGCTTGGCGCCGTTGGCGGTCATCCCGCCGTACTGGTTGCGCCAGCGGTTCCAGGTCGCCTCACTGATCTCAAGCTGGCCGAGCACCCCGGCGAGGTCCTTGCCCTCGCCGAGTAGTCGCTAGCCCTCGCGCAGCTTGCGGATCACCTGGTCGGGGGTGTGCCGGTGTCGCTTCATCGTGTCTCGTCCTCCTCGCCCAGCATCCTGGGCTGTCGGACTCTCACAACACATGGACCGCCAGGCGAGGCTCACGTCAGTTGCGGGGGCGGAAGTCGTGACGCGTGTGCGCACAGGGAGAAGCTGTGCACACAGATTGCCCCAGAGCTCTAGATTCGTCGTCCGTCGGGCCGTCAGCCTCATCGCGTGGGCCCGGTTCAAGTTCCTTTGTGGTACGCCGACGGCGGCCAGCGTGCCTCCGCCGGGAGTGTCGAACGTCCGACTACATTGAGGCGCGTGCCCCGCTCGATGGAGTTGTTCGCGGGTGGCGGTGGTTTGGCTCTCGGCCTGCACCTCGCGGGCTTCGAGCACCTGCGCCTCGTCGAGTGGGACGCCAAGGCGTGCGACACGCTCCGGCTCAACGCCTCACGGCCCGACCCGGGTACCGGCTCGCCGCCGTGGGACGTCGACGCAGTGCAGTGCGGAGACGTCCGTGACTACGTCGACGAGCTTCGCGCCGACGCGCCGCGCGACGTCGACCTCGTCGCTGGTGGACCACCATGCCAACCGTTCTCCCTCGGTGGGCTGCACGCGGGACACAACGACGGACGCAACATGTTCCCGGCCGCGCTCGATGTGGTCCGGTTGGCTCAGCCCAAGACCGTGATCTTCGAGAACGTCCCGGGCCTGTTGCGCCCCTCGTTCAAGCCCTACTTCGACTATGTCCGCGACCAGCTCGCCGCGCCGTCGATCACGCCGCGCGATGACGAGTCTTGGTCAGAGCATTGGGACCGCGTCCGCGCCGGAATGCACGCGTCGGAACTCCGCTACCGAGTAGCACGGCAGATCATCCTGTCGGCCGACCTCGGCGTCGGTCAGGTACGGCGACGGGTCTTCCTCGTCGGCATCCGAGACGACCTGGGTGTCGAGTGGGGTGAGCTTGGGGGCGACCACTCCGAGGGCGCGCTCTTGTACGACCAATACGTCAGCGGGTCCTATTGGGCAGAGCACGCCGAGGATCGCGAGGTCCGTCGCATCACCAAGTCGGGCCTGCCCTCGCCGCCAGCCTCGCTTGAGACGCGGGTTGCGAAGTTGCGCGACAAGGGCCGGCCCGCTGACAAGCGCTGGCGTACGGTGCGCGACATCCTGCGTGAGCCTGAGCCCCTCCCGGAACCCGTTGACGGCAAGCAGCGTGGCAAGTGGCCGAACCACGTCGGCGTCCCCTGTGCGCGGTCGTACCGTGGCCACACTGGCAGTGACGTCGACGCCCCCGCGAAGACGATCAAGGCGGGGGTTCATGGCGTCTGCGGAGGCGAAGCGATGATCCGCTTCTCGGACGGCAGGCTGCGCTACATGACGACTCGTGAGGCCGCGCGCGTGCAGGGCTTCCCGGATTGGTACGAGTTCACCGGCGCGCGCAGCCACGCGATGCGGCACATCGGCAACGCCGTCGCGGTGCGGGTCGCGCAGGCTCTGGGCGAGCGCCTCCGGACGCTCGTCGGGTTCTGAACTTACGAGACGCGTTAGCGTCGCGCCGTGTACGCCTGGATCGTTAGCCGCGCGGCTCGGGAGCCGTCTCTGGATCGCCCGCACTCGAGCCTCGGGCGTCGAGCGCAGCCGACGAGTCGCTGGTCTGCTGCCGCAGCGTCGTTCGGCTGAGGACGCGATGCGCGATCCCGCGGTCACGAGCCGGATCATGGCGGCGGTCAAGGGCAAGGACACCGAACCCGAGCTGTTGCTTCGTCGCGAGCTGCATCGACGCGGCCTGAGATACCGACTCCACGATCGACGGTTGCCCGGTCGACCGGACATGGTCTTCGTCTCGGTGCGAATCGCCGTCTTCGTCGATGGTGACTTTTGGCACGGCCACGGCTGGCGCGAGCGCGGGCTCCTGTCGTTCGAGGCGCAGTTCGAACACCATCGCGATACCGAGCGGTGGCGCACGAAGATCGCGCGCAACATGGCACGTGACGTGGAAGTAAATGCCGAGTTGGAACGTCTCGGTTGGACCGTGATTCGGGTCTTCGAGAGCGCCATACGGCGAGACGTCAATGCCGCGGCAGGGCTCGTGGAGGCCCGCGTCCGGGCGGACGCGCCGCGAAAGTAGGCACTCGCGTCGACGAGGAGCGGCTAAGGATCGTCGTCCCGCTCGAATGAGAGCGTGTCCTCGTCGTGCGCCACAGCTTCGATGACCGGGACGTCGCCCAGCACCGGCGGGACCCGGGGCGCCTGCTCAGGCGGGTATCGCTCGAAGTGCTCGGTGACGAGCGCATGGAGGTCATCGACCGACACGGACGGCTCGGCGAGACGTTTCGCCCACGGGCGGCCGGGGTGCAGCGTGTCCCACTTGGTTCGCTCACCGCGGTGGCGACCCGCGCCCGGGTCGTGATTGCCGAAGCCGTCGACCGTGACGTTCCACACAGGGTGGTACGTGGCGATCATCAGCGACTCGGCCATGGGAACGAACAGCTGATCCGCGACCAACCAACGGCATCCGAAGCCGTCGACGTCGAGGTTCTCGGCCTGTTCGATCGAGGTTCGGTGCTCGTCGAGCCGATCCCAGAGCGCACGGGAGCGCGCCGCCAACTCGTCGGTGACCAAGCCCTTGCGGGCCCCCTTCGGTACCGCGCGACCGACGTAGATCGGGACGGGCTGCCCTGCGACCTCGCCGTACATGTTCTTCGGTGCCCTCGCGCGATCGAGAAGGTAGATCCCGTAGATGCCGCTGCCCCAGAACGGCGGGACGTCCGCGAGAGGGACGACGGGCTGTGACAGCAGAGCCGTCTCGACCGACCGACCGAGGTTGACCCGGTTCAACGGGTCGAACGGCGCGTACCCGCGCTCGTTGGCCGCGGCATCCCAATCCTTACCGCGCAGCTTGGCCGGCACTTGTACAACCTATCGAGGCGCGGCTTCCGGTTCGCGTGCCGCTACTCGTCGGCCTCGCGAGCGAGAACGGCTTGGTCGACGATGCGGTACTCCGTTGGCGCAATGTTCAACCGCATGCGCTCAACCTCTGCCAAGCGGCTCTCATCACGGACGCGGGGTCGCCTGTGCGAGTCTGCCCTTCCGCGCTGGACTCCAGATGACTGGCAGCGTGTCGGCGCGCAGCTCATCGAGCGCCGCCTGACGGTCTGGTCTTCAGTCGTCAGGCTGGTGGCTATGCCGCGCTCGACCCCGAGCGAGCATCTCGTCGAGCGTGCGCTTCCGGTTCGGCCATGCTCCCGCGCGGGCGCGCCTCGGGTGAAGCGTGTCCCACACCGCGCGTTGCGGCGCGTGGTGCCAGGTGTGGGTTCGATCCGAAACTGTCCATGATCGAACGCCAAGCACGGGCCGGCACTCTCGTAGCAGCGCATGCTCGCCCGAGACGATCCACGCGTCGTCGACTGGGAGGTACCGCACGAGGAAGTTGTCCGGGCGGACCGGTCGTTCGTCGCAGTTCACGACTTCCTCAATGCTGCGGCTGTGCTTGACGATGCGCTTCCAGAGCTTGTCCGCGTCGTAGTTGGGCTCGTCTCCGAGCCGACTGTTGCCGGCTTCGGCCTTGCCGAGGTAGATGGGCACGCGCGCGTCCGCGACGAGCGGCGCGTACAGCGGCAGCGCGCCTCGGTAGTAGAGGGCGTACAAGCCAGCGCCGGCGAACCGGGACGGGGGGAACAGTTGGAGTTTCTGCGCCTCGAGTCGCTCCCGGAGGCCCCGCCCAATCTCACTCGGAGACAGTCGGTCGTAGCGTTCTGGATGAAGCAGTTCAGCGCGGCGTGGTGGCGGCCACAACGGCGACCCTATGGGCGTGTGTTGCTGCACGGCCGTCGTCGGTCCGTGACCCCGTCCGGACCGCCGACAGGCGGCCCTCGGGAATGGAAGAGCGGGCAGGTACGAGCCCTCCTCGGTAAGGGCGCGGCGCACGGCGCCCCCGTAGGCGTCCCCGCACCGCTGTAGCGTTGACGGGCACTCTCTGGGAGCATGAGGACTCTTCCGCCGTGCGGCCGGCCGCGTCGAGGCGCCGATCCCGGGCAACGGGTGCGTCGCCGCGCCACCTTCTCGCCGACGTCCGGCGCAGCCCGGGTAGCCGGGGTCGGCGCGTCAGAGGACCTGACCGGCGTGCGTCGAAGACGGGCGCAGGACCGCGCGATCACCGAGGGCGTCGAAAGGCGGCGGAGATGCGATTGAAGCGACTCGCGGTGCGCAACTTTCGCAACCTACGGGACATCGACATGCCGCTCGAACCAGGAACGGTGATCGTCGGCGAGAACCGGTCCGGGAAGAGCAACCTGCTCCATGCGTTGCGCCTCGTGCTCGACGCCAGTCTGCCGAACACCGACCGTCATCTAACGCCGGAGGATTTCTCCGAGGAGCTCAGTGACGCCGATCGAGATCCCATGACCGAACGCGAGGTCATTGAGGTCATCGTCGAGTTCGCCGACTTCGAGGACGACGCACTCTCGCTGACGGCCATTTCCGAGGCTCTCGTCGAAGACGACCCATCCACGGCACGGCTCACGTATCGGTTCGCTCCCCGTGATCTTCCAGAAGGAGGCGACGCGTCGCGGACCCCGTATCGCTGGCAGATCGTAGGAGGTAGCGAGCCCACGCAAACGCCGATCAGCAACGACCTGCGGGGTTACCTGCACATGGCCTTCCTTGGCGCTCTCCGCGATGCCGAGCGCGACCTCGCCGTATGGCGACGATCACCGTTGAGGCCGTTGCTTGAGGCGGCGGCGGGAGCAGCGTCGGTCGACGAGCTGTTGAAGGCGGAGGAGGCGATCGCGGGCGCGAATGCTGTTCTCACCTCGTTGGCCGGCATCGGTCACCTGGCGGACGCAATCACCGCCAGGACGGATGTGATGGTCGGGAACAACCAGTCCCTCGATGTCACCCTCGGAACAGGACCCGCCGATCCTCTGCGGCTCCTGAGGACGCTTCGGCTGTTCGTCGATGGCGAGGCCCGGCGCCCGCTCGCCTCCACGAGCCTCGGTGCTCTCAACGTGCTGTACCTCGCGCTACTCGAGCTCGACCTCGAAGCGCGTGTCGGGGAGCGCGATCTGGCGCATCTGGTCCTTGCCATCGAGGAGCCCGAAGCGCACCTGCACCCTCATCTGCAGCGGCTCCTCTTCGGACGCCTTCTTCGTCCGGACGAAACGCGGAGTGTGCTGCTCACGACGCACTCGCCACACATCGCCAGCGTCGCGCCGGCGCGGAGCCTCATCGTGCTGCGGGGCGAAGGTCGAACCACGACGGCCTTCGCGGCCGCGAACGCCGAACTTGAGGACGCCGAATGGGATGACATCGAGAGGTACCTCGACGCGACCCGTGCTGAACTGGTCTTTGCGCGCGGCGTGCTGTTCGTCGAGGGGTACGCCGAGCAGGTCCTGGTGCCACGGCTAGCAAGGACGCTCAAGTTCAACCTCGACAAGCGCGGCGTCACGGTATGCGCCATCCACGGGACGCACTTCGAGCCGTACGTTCGGTTCGCTCAGGCGCTTGGCGTCCGATGGGCCGTCGTCACCGACGGCGATCCGGACGCTGACGGTGACTTGGAGGGCGAAGCGCGAGCACGTCGGCTCCTCGATGCGCTCGACATCGAGGAGGACGAAGAGCCGGCCGACCACGGCATCTTCGTAGGCGCAACAACCTTCGAGTACGACGTCTACACGGCGTCGGACACGAACAGGGCCCTGTGCAGCAGCGTCCTCTCGCGTCCCGCCCGTACGCCGACGAAGAGAACGATCGAAGGCTGGGCAAGTACCCAGCCGGACGTGTCTGGCTACCTACGCGTGATCGAGAACGTCGGAGGCAAGGGCCGGGCCGCACAGCAGCTGGCTACCGCGAAGCTTGAGCCACCCAAGTACGTCGCCGACGCCATCCGGCACGTCGCGAGCCACGCGTGACCACGCTGGCTCAGGTTCGCGACGAGCTGCGCACCAACCGGCGCCAGTGGGACGCGTTCACGACCAAAGGTCACTGTGTGGTGCTCGCTCCACCGGGAAGTGGCAAGACGAAGCTTCTCACCGCGCGACTTGCCGAGGACCTGCTCAGCGACATCCCCGAACCTCATGGCGTTGTCTGCATGACGCTCACGAACGCCGCGGCTGACGAGCTTCGATTACGCCTCCGCCAACTGGGCGTCCTTCCACGCTCCACGCTGTTCGTCGGGACGGTTCATAGCTTCGCGCTCGCGTGCGTCGTGACGCCGTTCGCTGCCGCGGCCGGCGAACGTGCCCTGGCGACCGCGAGGATCGCGACGCAGCAGGAGCAGGGCGAGGCGTTTCAAGCCGCCATGGTGGCGGCCGCTGCCGACCCAACCGACGGACTGCTTCGGCCGACGCTGAACCGATATCGCAAGTTGGCCAGCGAGGAGGAGTGGTCGAGCGCCAACGAGTCGATCCGCCGCCTCAATCGTGCTTACGAGGAGTCCCTCCGAACGCGCGGACTCATCGACTTCGACGGCCTCGTAACGGTCGCGGTCAACCTCGTGGAGCGCCACGCGTTCGTGCGGCGAACGCTTGTCGCGCGTTATCACCGCCTCTTCGTCGACGAGTACCAAGACCTTGCACCTGGACTCGACCGCCTCGTCCGCGCGCTCTGCTTCGACCACCGCGCGCGTAGCGACCTGTTCGCAGTTGGCGACCCCGACCAAGCGATCTACGGTTGGACGGGCACGAAGCCGGAGCTGCTGGACGAGCTTGCCAGCCGTAGCGACGTGACAACCGTGCGACTCAACATCAACTACCGGTGTGCCGACGAGATCATCGCCGTGTCGCGTCGAGCGCTCGTGGGGCACCGCGACATCCGCGGTGTTCGCAAGGGGGGACGTGCAGAGGCGCGGCACTGCCCCGGCGGCTTTGCGCACCAGATCGCAACCGCAACGGAGGCCGTCGTGGCGGCAGCTGGGCGCGGCATTCCGCTTCACGAGATAGCCGTCCTGTGCGCGACGAACGAAGAGTGCGACCGCGTCGCACGAGCACTCCGAGACCGGGACGTCGAGGCGACCGTTCGCGGCTCGGAGTACGAGAGCACGAGGGTGAACGCCGTGCTCGAACGCGCCGCGGCTTGGGCGACGTTGGAGCGCGAAAGAAGCGGACAGCGCCTCGGCGATCTGCTCCGGGAATGGCGATCTGCACTTGACCAGGTGTGGTCACGGAAGGTCGGCGTCGAGTTCACGCAGTACCTCCTTGACGGGGCAGCACTGGCTGAGAAGCCCGCGCAACCGTTCATTGAGGGCCTGATGGCGTTGGGGCTGGGGCCGGCGCTTGAACTGCCCGCCCGTGCCGACGAGCGGCGAGACGTGGACAAGATGCTGGCCGCCATCTATCACGGCACCCTGCGCCGGCTGACCACACGCGGGTTCGGGCGGCGCGCACGAGCACGCAACAGCGTCGAGGTCACCACGATGTCGTCAAGCAAGGGCTTGGAGTTCGACGTCGTCTTCATGCTTGGGCTCGACCAGGGCAA
>JADDQH010000105.1 GCA_016781485.1 Chloroflexota bacterium
CCTGCGCGTCCACGACGTCGCGGCGGCGAGGGACTTCCTGGCCGTGCGGGCGGCGCTCGCGGGAGATACGCTCGTCCCGGAGGACCTCCGGCTGGCGGAGGGCTTGCGCAGGGAGCCGGTGCCGTGAGCGACTTCACGATCGCCCAGATCTCCGACATCCACTGCGGCTCGCCGCAGTTCGTCCCGAGCTTGCTCGAGCGGACGATCGTCGAGCTGAACGACCTCGAGCCCGACGTCGTGATCGTCTCGGGCGACCTGACCAACGCCGGCTTCCGCGGCGAGTTCGAGGAGGCGAAGGGCTACCTCGACCGGATCGAGTGCGAGCGGATGATCGTGATCCCGGGCAACCACGACTCGCGCAACGTCGGCTACGTCCACTTCGAGGAGATGTGGGGCGACCGCTCCTCCGAGCTGCACCACAAGGGCGTGTCGATCATCGCCGTCGACTCGACCGAGCCCGACCTCGACCACGGCGTCGTCGGCCGCGGCCTCTACCCGTGGATCGAGCGCACCTTCCGCGAGACCGAGAACTACCTGCGCGTGTTCGTGCTGCATCACCACCTGCTGCCGATCCCGCGCACCGGCCGCGAGCGGAACATCGTCCACGACGCCGGCGACACGCTCGAGACGCTCGCGAACGCCAACGTCCACCTCGTCCTGTCGGGCCACAAGCACGTCCCGTATGCGTGGCGGATCGAGAACATGTTCGTCGTCAACACGGGGACCGTCTCGACCACCCGCCTGCGCGGCAAGACGAAGCCCTGTTACAACGTGATCGAGGCGAGCCCCGAGCGCGTGACGGTCTTCCGCAAGTACCCCTTCCACGACCGCGACGCGATCATCGCCTTCGACCCGAGCACCTACGAGTACGAGAAGGACCACTCGCTGCTCGGGGCGGAGGTGCTGGGCGACGGCGCGGTGTAGTGCGCGTCGCGCGCACGAGCTCCTTTCCTACTCGACGTCTGGTCTAGGTTCGTCGTACACCGTTCCGCGCGCGGTCTTCTTCGGGCTGACGCGGAGAACGACGATCGCCTCTCTTTCCGCATCGACCGTGTAGACCAGCCGGTATGTGTCGCGGCCGAAGTGGATACCGAAATCGCCGGCCCACTCCCCGCGCAGTGGCGTCCCCATACGCGGCATTCGGCGGACCCGTTCGATCAGCTCGAGAGCTTCTCGGTGGATCGTCTTCCGTCTCCGGCGCAGCCGAAGAAGGTCATTGGCGGCCTGCTCTGAGTAGACGACTCCGTACGGCTCGTAGCCGTTACTGCCTCTCTTCCTCGTCCTGGCGCCGATACCGTTCCTCTAGTTCTTCCTGCGAGACGATCCTCCCCTCACGGACCTGGTCGTGCGACTCCCTGAGGGCTGCTGCTTCGGCGGGGTCAGCGTTGATCTCATCCGACATTCGGCGGCTGAGCCGCATCAGGTCGCTGATGAAGTCAACTCGTCCCCAGGACGGGTCGGTCTCCGGTGCCTTCCGTCGAGCGTTCCGAGTTCGATCGTCAGGAGTTACCGACCGGAGTGCGGAGCGGTCGGGCTCTCTGGACCTCACGCCTGCCTCCTTCCCTCGAACGTCTGCCAGCTCGGAAGAAACGTGCCGACAAATCGCGCGACGTTCCCGGCGAGAAACTCGTATGCCGTTCGGAGTCCATTCTGAACGCTCTCCGCTTCGCCTCCCAGGGCGTTCGGGAAGATCACGGTTTCCAGGTAGAGGAAGTGTGGGTCTGCCACCAGCGGCGCGACCTCTACCTGCCAGTCGAACGGCACCACTCCGCGCTCGGAGCCGAAGAGGCGCAGCGCGACGAGGCTGACGTTGCCCAGTGCGGCGTACTGCTCCCGCCGCAGTGCAAGCACCCGCTCCTGAAGCACGGCCGAGAGGTGCTGTTCGCCGAGGCCGACAACTGCCCGAAGCGTGACCTGATCGACGCGAAACTGCCAGACGTGAAGGTCGCTCTGGACGGTCTGCGTGAGCGCAACGGCTGACTCGGCGACGCTCTCGAAGTCGCCTTCGATCGCCTCTTGAAAGGCGAGCTTGCTTCGGTCGATCTCCACGCGGCGGACGCCTTCGGACTCGAGCACAGCTCCGCCGTTGACCGACCTGAAGCTCTCGAACTCGTGGGTATGCCGAATGACGGCGAAGAGATCCGATAGCTCGGTCCCCTCGAGCGGCGGCAGGGGCGGATACTCGATGACGAAAGATGCGTAATTGAGATTCAGCTCCGGCCGCACCGCCGACCTCCCTTGAACGCCGCTGGATCGTATTCCACGGGCGTGTCAGCTCATGCAGCCAGAAGTCTCATAAGCCGCGGCAGACGTGGTCGGCCGCCAGTGAGGCGGACAGTCAACTCCAAGGACGTGGCCTAAGGAGCTTCACGCTCACCTCGTCGGTGAAGACGCTGGCCGCTCACGCCGCCGAGAGCTGAAGCACCTCCTCGTCCTGGCGATGGAGCCACTGCTCGAGCAGCGGCTCCATCGACTGGCGGCTCATGTAGCAGCGGCCGACCAGCCACTCGTCGTTGGCCTCAGCATCGACGAGCCGGACGAGCGAGGCGTCGGCGGGGAAGATGCCGACCACGTCGGTGCGCCGGCCGATCTCGCGGTTGAACCGCTCGAGCGGCTTCGTCGAGCGCAGCTTCACCCAGTGCTCGCGCGGGGACGCGCGCGCCTGGAGTTCATAGCTATCGGGTCCGCGTTTTCTCGTAGTTAGCTTGGCGCGACGCCGCCTGGCGCGTTTGTAACCGAAGCGGTCCCCACCCGCGACTACGCTGCTCCCGTGGGCTCGAACGGCGCACCGAAGGCCAACGGCGCACAAGCGCGAGGCAAGCCGTCAGGGCAGCTCGCTCTCAACTGGACCAACAAGGACCAGGCGCTGCTTGCCCACGAGGACGGCTCGTACGAGTGGGTGCCGAAGCGCGACCGCCGGGTGGCCGAGGTCCGTCTCCTTCATGACGCCGGCACAGTCGGAGAGGTCTTCCCGGATCCGGTCCGCGCTCAGGACAACCTGCTGATCCGCGGCGACGCGTTGCACGCCCTGACCTCGCTCAGCGGGTTGCCGGAGTTCGCCGTGGAATACGAGGGGCGGGTCCGGCTCTGCTACATCGACCCGCCCTTCAACACCGGCCAGATCTTTGAGCAGTACGACGACGGGCTGGAGCACTCGGCGTGGCTGGCCATGATGCGCGACCGCTTGCGGCAGGTGAAGCGTTTCCTGGCGCCTGACGGATCGGTGTGGGTGCATCTCGATGACACCGAGATGCATCGCGCGCGGGTCGTTCTGGACGAGGAGTTCGGTGCCGAGAACTTCGTGGCCACTGTCGTCTGGGAGCGGCAGTACGGGCAGTCGAACATCGCCGCGATCTCCATCTCGCAGGACTACATCGTGGTGTATGCGCGTGATCGGGCCCGGTTCCTCGCGAGCCGCAACCGGCTTCCGCGAACCGAGAAGCAGGACAAGGCCTACAAGAACCCGGACAACGATCCGCGCGGCCCATGGAAGCCGGGCGGGTTGGACGCGCGCAACTACTACTCCAAGGGCCGCTACGCGATCACGACGCCCTCGGGGCGGGTTATCCCGGGGCCGCCGGGCGGGGCGTACTGGCGCGTATCAAAGGACAAGCTGCGAGAGCTGGATGCAGACAACCGCATCTGGTGGGGCAAGAACGGGGACGCCGTGCCGTCCGTGAAGCGCTTCCTCTCCGAGATGCAGGCCGTGGTTCCGAAGACCTGGTGGCCGCACGAGGAGGTTGGCCACACCGACGAGGCCAAGAAGGAGATCCGCCGCCTCTTCCCGGATGTGGAGCCGTTCGCGACTCCCAAGCCCGAGCGCCTGATGGCGCGCATCATCCACATCGCGAGCGACCCCGGCGACGTCGTGCTCGACTTCTTCGCCGGCTCCGGCACGACAGCAGCCGTCGCGCACAAGATGGGCCGCCGCTGGGTCACCGTTGAACGCGAGCGCGACACCATCGACACCTTCACGGCGCCGCGGCTCCAGAAGGTTGTCGCCGGCGAGGACCCCGGCGGGGTCACCGAGGCCGCCAGCTGGAAGGGCGGCGGCGGCTTCCGCGTGCTCGACATCGCGCCGTCGATGTACGAGGAGGACGCGGGCGTGGTCCTGCTCGCGCAGTGGGCGGTCAATGGGGAGCTGGCCGAGGTGGTCGCGGCGCAGCTCGGCTTCGCCTTCGAGCCCGACGGTGTGTTCAGCGGCCGCAAGGGGAAGCAGCGTCTCGTGGTGCTCGACGGTCACGGCAATGCCGAGCTAGCGAAGACCTTCGTGGAGCTGCTCGGCGACGGCGAGCGTCTGACGCTCTGTGCCACCTCCCTCGATCCCGAGGTCCCCGAGCTGCTGCGTCGACTGCGCCCGGGATCACGGGTTCGCGTCGTGCCCGAGGACCTCTTGCTGGCCTACGCGACCGCCTCTCCGTGGCGGGTCTCGGTTGCCAACGAGCTTGATCTGGTACAGGCTGAGGCCGAGACCAGTCCGAGCAACGGCGACCAGACCTCCACGGAAGCGGCTGCATGACGACCCTCACCGTAGGCTTAGATCTCACTCCGAACGACGCGCTGATCGACGAGATCGCGTCGGAGCTGGAACTGCGCGAACCGAACACGCGCGCGCTGCGCACCATCGCGCAGGACCTTCGCGCGCACGCCGAGGCCGGAGCGGATGGCTTCTTCGAGGGCGTCATCGACAGCGCCACCGGGATGGGCAAGAGCTTCATCATCGGCGCCGGCATCGATTACTTCGCCCAGCTGGGCGTGCGCGACTTCGCGATCATCACGCCGGGCACCACGATCCAGCGGAAGACCATCGAGCAGTTCTCGCCGGGGCATCCGAAGAGCCTGCTGCCTGGGATGCAGACGGACCCGCTGCTGGTGCATTCCGAGAACTTCTCGGCAGCGTCGGTCGCCGCCGAGTTCAACGATCCCGAGACGGTGAAGCTCTACATCTTCACCGTGCAGTCCTTGCTCAAGCCGACCTCGAAGCAAGGACGCAAGACGCACAGCTTCCAAGAGGGCCTCGGCCAGGCCTTCTACGAGCACCTCGACGCGCTCGACGACCTAATCGTGTTCGCGGACGAGCACCACATCTACGGCGGACCCAAGTTCTCGGAGGCCCTGCGCGGCCTTACGCCGCTCGCGCTGATCGGGCTCACCGCGACGCCTGATGAGAAGGCGCTGAAGAAGACCGGCACGCCGATCATCTATCGCTACCCGCTGCCGGCGGCGATCAAGGACCGCTATGTGAAGACGCCGGTGATCGTCGGACGGCGCGACGACCGCACTGATGAGCGCACTCAACTACTGGACGGCGGGACGCTCCTGCGTGCGAAGGAGCAGATGCTCGCCAACTATTCCCGCGAGACCGGCGCGCCGCTGGTCCACCCGATCATGCTGGTCTCCGCGACCGACATCGAGCACGCCAGGGAGGTCGTGACCTTCCTGCGCTCCCAGCAGTTCTTCGGTGGCGAGTACGCCGGCGAGAAGGCAGTGCTGGAGATCCACTCCGACCAGCCGGACAACGCGCTGGAGGACCTCGCGCAGGTTGAGGAGCCGGGCAGCCCGACCCGCATCATCGTCCAGGTTGGGATGCTCAAGGAGGGCTGGGATGTGAAGAACGTCTATGTCCTCGTCTCGCTCCGCGCCTCGGTCTCGGAGGTGCTGACCGAGCAGACGCTGGGCCGCGGGCTGCGGCTTCCGTTCGGCGGTTATGTGGAGGACGACGAATACCAGCTACTGAACGAGCTGGAGGTGGTGTCGCACGAGCGCTACCGCGAGCTGCTTGGCAAGACAGGCGCGCTCACCGAGGCGTTCATCGACTACGAGACGCGCGCCCGCGACGCCGCGATTGCCGCGGCCGAGGCCTCTGCCGCCGCCACCATCGAGGCGGCTGCCGGCGGCGCAACCGTCGAGGAGGTGTCGGTGCCGGTGGCCACCCCCGAGGATGGTGAGACTGCGGAGGGCCCTGGAGGTGAGGCCGGGCCGGCCATCGCGGTGGCCAGCGTCGAGGAGCGCACCAAGCAGGCCGAGGCCAAGGCCAAGCCGAAGGAGCCGCTGCCGCCCCGCCAGGACATCCCGGCGCTTCAGGTCCCGTTCGTGCGGCCGCTCGCGGTGGCCCAGCCCACCGACCTCTCGCATGTCACCGAGCCGGCGCCGTTCCGCGACATGGGCCGCCGGCTGGCAGTCGATCCGGACAAGTTCCTTGCCCGCGCCAAGCTCGTCGGCCAGCTCACCGCCGACAAGCGCGCGGTCAAGGTCGATACCACCGACGCCGCGACGAAGATCGAGGCTGCCGCGGTGCTGACCACGCCGGAAGAGGGCCGCGAGGAGATCGTGAGGACGGTCGTGCAGAGCGCCGCGGTGGCCGGACGGGCCGGCGCGCCAGCGCAGGTGGAGCGCTTGCTCGGCTATGTGCTGGAGGGCGCCGACGACAAGGCCGACCTCCTCCTGATCCGCTACCCCGAGCGGTTGGCCGGCGGCCTGATCCGCGCCATCTCCGAACAGATGCGCGAGTTGGTCAAGGTCCGCACGGTCACCAACGAGGTTGTGCATGCCAAGGACTTCGAGCCGCGCGAGCGCTTCAAGCGGCCCAACACGAGCCAGGACCGTTACGGCAAGTTCCTGAAGAGCGTCGCCTACGAGGGCTGGAACAAGGGGCTCTATCCGCAGGCCTGGTTCGACTCCTCACCGGAGCGCGACCTGGCCAACATCCTCGACACCGCCGACGAGATCGAGCTGTGGGTGCGGCTTCACGTGAACGACCTGCCGATCCTGTGGGCCGGCGCCGAGCGCACCTACAACCCCGACTTCCTGGCGCGGTCGCACGACGGCGAGCACCGGATCGTCGAGGTGAAGGACGACCGTCACATGAAGGACGACGAGGTGCGCGAGAAGCGCCACGCCGCGCTCGCCTGGGCCAACACCGTCAATGCGAGCGGCAAGTACGGCATGTGGCACTACCTGCTCGTCTCGGAGACCGACTTGTCTCACGCCAAGGGCTCTTGGCCGGCGCTGGTGGCCGCGACGCAGGCGTAGCGCGCGCGGTGACTGGACCGACCGTCGAGATAGTTAAGACCTACCCACCGCGCGGGCCGCTCCAGCAGTTCCGGCTGACCGCGGCGACGCCGCTCGCCTGCTTTCGCTGCGGCGCAGTCAAGAAGTCGAAGCTGCACACGGTTTACGACGGTGATTGGGGGCGACGGCTCTGCAATGGCTGCTACGGCCGGCTGCTCAGCATGTTCGAAGTGGCGGCGGGGACGGCGCCGGAGGACGAGAAAGCGCGGATCCTGGCCGAGCAGCTGCTGGGCCTGGCGTCACTGGACGAGGCGCGGGGTGCCCTGCGCCGCCAGCGATATGCGGCCAGGGCCGAGCGGCACCTAACGCCGCCGGCGCTGCGCTTCCTCGGCACCTCAGAGTTCATCGCGGAGCAGCTCTTGCAACAAGAAACGGTCGAGTGGTCGCCAGCCGTGATCGGTCTGTGCAAGGCACTCGAACAGGAGGTGGTCCAACGCGTAGTCGTGCCCCTGCGCGAGCGTGTGGCGCACCTGACACTCGAAAAGGACCTCGCAGACAAGGATTTGGGCCGGGTCGCTCGCTGGTGTGCTGGGCGCACTGGCGCGGTGTCAGAGCTGGGCGCCGTTGCGCACCTGCTGCAGACGGCGATCAACAGCAAGCGCCGGACGCAGACGAGCGAACTGCTGCAGGCGCTTCGCGCTCAGGCTGGCGAGAGACCGCGTGGAGGCTGGCTGCTCGCGCCAGATGGCCTGTCAGCTGGCCTAACGGAGGTCACGCAGCGTTTCCGGAACCCGGCCGCGCATGTCGAGATCCTGGATGCGCGCGACTACG
>JADDQH010000106.1 GCA_016781485.1 Chloroflexota bacterium
CTGCGCCCAGCCCCCGGCGTACGACCGGCCTGGGATCTTGCGCTTGCTGCAGTGCACGACGTCGGAGCGCCGGCAGGGCTCGCAGTGCCCGCAACTGCCGCCGAACCACCCGACAGCGACGCGCTCTCCGAGCTCGAAGCAATCCACGCCGTCACCCAGCGCGGCGAGGACACCCGCCACCTCGTGCCCGGGGGTCACCGGGCCGTGCGCGTCGTGGGCTCTCGAGGTGCCGAGGTCCGCGAAGCAGACGCCGCTGGCGCGGACCTCCACACGCACCCATCCCGCCGCAGGCGTCGCGAGCTCCACCGCTTCGGCCACCAACCGCCCGTCGGGCTCGTGGACCCGCATCGCCATGGCGGTGGGAGGACCGTCGGCGGCGAGCCCCGGTGCCGGGGTCACGACACGGCAGCGATCAGCTGCCGGCCGGACTCAGTGAGCTCGTCGACCAGCTGATGGAGGTCCTCGCGCGTGGTCACTCCACGCGATTTACTCGCGCTGCTACGGGCTCATTGGGCCACCGATTGGCCCACGAGCACGTTCTGTGGCGCGTTCCCGCTCTTCATCGACGCAGGTCCGCTGACACAAACCCATCCAAGAGCAGGGACTTCCAGCGATGGCGAGACCCGGACTCGAACCGGGGACACCACGATTTTCAGTCGGAGGACGGGGTCTCGGGTGGGTTCGGGCTGGCTGGCGAAACGGCTGCAAATCGGGCGGATCGGCGGATCGGCGGCTGATCGGGCGGCGACCCTTCGGACGATTTCGAGCAGGTGTGTTCGCAGATTGTTCGCAGCCGCTACTGCGCAGCGTCCAGCTCGTACCGGATGGCCTCGCGAAATCGCTCAAGGGCCCCAGCTGTCTCGAAGGGCTTCGTGCCCATGACGAAGGAGTGTCCTATGACGACGCAGCACAGTTGCCCAGCTGCGACGCCGAGCGCGTCGCCGTCAGGGCACGAAGCCGATGCCGCGAGCACGTCAGCTGACGCGGGATCCGTGACCTCCACGAGGAACGCCATGAGTGACTGCTCGTCGGGCTTCCGGTGCGCATCGGGCCCCAGAGAGGCATGCACCTTGGCGCCGGCACGAACTGTCGCGAGCGCCCGTGCGACCGCCTCCGGATCGCCGCTCCGCAGCCACACGTCGGGGAGGTCTGATCCGACCGCGACCTCCGCGCGCTCGTAGGCGTCTGCTTCGAAGACCGCGCCGATCGCCGTCGCGACGCGCAGGAGATCCACGCTCGGGTCGTATTCCGCCCCGTCGTCGAGAACAAGCGCGGGGCCGTCCGGGCCGTCGACCAGCCGGTATCCCCAGTCGTTGAGATCATCAGGCGGATCGTCCGCGAACCGCCTCAGCAGCTCGGCTGTTTCGGGGCTGCCGAGCTCGGCGGCCTCACCTAGCGCCGCTTGAGGATCAATCCCAACCCGCGATGATGCCCAGGCGACGAGTGCAGCGGCCCACGCGTGGTCTCTCGGATCGACTCGGCGCTGATCGATCGTCGTAAGAGCGTCAATGCCGTTCCGGAGGATGGTCGGATCCCTCTCTCGCAGCGCGGCAACCGTGGATCTCCGCGCGAAGGTGAGCAGCGTGTAGAAGTCGTCCATCGTCAGCGCGTCGCGAGCGCTCTTGCGGCCCTCATTCGTTGCCTCGCGATAGGCGGCCACGAACTCACGGAGCCGGGCGTCCGTGTCGCTTGGCCGAAAGCGCTGGAGCGAAGCTTCGCCCTCGCCGTACTCCACGCCCATGAGCGGAGAAGGCGTCTTACCGACGCGGCGCCGGTGAGCCTTCTCGGTCCGTTCGGCTGCCGCGACTTCCGATCCCAGAACCACGGCGTCCGGATGACGCCGGCCTCGCAGCCAACGCCGAAGCTTGGACAGCACGAACTGAACCTATTCGTTTGAGGACTGAGGTCTGGCTAGCGTTCCGTATTCATGCCATACCGCGAGGGGGACGATCTGAACTACGAGGTGGTCTGGGCCGCCAACGAGGACGTGACAGGCGTCCACGAGGTCCTGTGGACCGCTAACACGTGGTGGCCTGACAAGACAGCGAGCGAGCGACTTCGCCTCGCGGAAGAAGCCGTCGTGTGGGCAGTAGGTCGCGGCTTGATCACGCTCCACTACGACGACTCCGACGAGGCACGCCCACTGGCGCCGCACGAGATTCCGGAGAGGCTGAAGGAATGGCAGACGTGGGCGATCCCGGATGGGCCGGCTCTTTACTTCTGGCGGACGGAAGCCGGCGAGGACTGGCTCAAGAAAAAGCCAGTACCCCGGTCGTGGGTCAAGCGAGCATGGATCAACGTCGACCCGACGGCAGGCGAGGTCGACTACCCCGACCTCACCTAGGCGGCCGCTGGGCAGCGCGGAGTCAGGCTTCGCGCGTGGTGGCTGATGACGTCCTGCGCGCGTCCTGCGCAGTGATCACGAGGACGTGGTCCGCGCTCTCTTCGTACCGATAGATCAACAGCATCCACGGCCAAGGCCCGACCAGGAGCCGGAAGCCTTCCCAACCGCCGCGAAGGGCCCGCCCCGCGAGGGGAAGGGTCGCGAGCGGCTCTAGGCTGCGTAGCACCCGAGCGAGCGTGTCTGCCGGCAGTCCGTGAGTCTCGATGAGCGCGTCGATGTTCCTCGCCGCGGTTGCCGTCAGCTCAACGCTTGGCACGCAGTTCGTCGAGCGACGTCGTCCGGCCGGCGCGAGCGTCCTCCAGTCCGCGCTGCGCGTCCTCCCATGCGCCGGGGATCGAGTCGAGGAGCTTCGTGGCGGTCTCGCTGTCGAGGTCGCGCGGCTGTGAGAGCAGCTGCAGCACGTCCGCCGCCTCTTCTTCGGTGAGGTCGTCGATCGCGCGTAGGAGTTGCTCCTTAGCCGTCATCGCCGCTGCCAATGGTACGGCCGCCACCGACGACCTCGTCAAGGAAGTCGGCATCGCCCACGCCTTCGTCCATGAGGTGGATGTACGCACGAACCGTGAAGCCCGGGTCCGAGTGGCCGAGCCACGCCTGGACCTGCTTGACGTTCTTGCCGCCGGCGAACAGCAGCGACGCGCACGTGTGGCGGAACGTGTGGAACGAAATCCAAGGGACGCCTGCGCGCTCGGCGGCCGGGCGGAGGACGTCGCGCCAGAGGTTCGAGCGGTTGATCTGCCGGCCGGTGGTCGTCGTGAAGAGGAGCGCATCCGGCGGCCCCTGTCGCGCGCGCAGCCGCTCAGCCATCGCAGTCGAGAGCGGGATCGTGCGCCGGCCTGCCGCCGTCTTCGGTGTCAGCGTCTGGCCGTCCCGCAGCTGCCGGCGGACGGTCAGGCGCGGCACGAGGCTCAGGTCGAGATCCCGCCACCGCAGCTCGATCGCCTCCGAGATGCGGAGGCCGGTGTGCGTCAGGAACTCGAAGAACAGTCGCCAGCGCTCGTCGACCTCGCCGAGCACGCGCCGGAGCTCGGAACGCGTCATCGCCTTGGCGGCCTCGTCGTCGTCGGCATTGGGCACGGCGACGCGGACGCCGGTGGTGGGGTTCGACCGGATCACGCCCTCCTCGACCGCGTCGGCGAAGAGCGCCCTCAGCACCGCCACGTGGTAGCCGATCGTGGACCGCCCCAGCGTCAGCTGCGGGTCGTGAGGGTTGGGCTGCTTCGACAGCCACGCGATCACGGCCTTGATGTCGCGCGGCTCGATCTCGGCGAGGCGCAGGCCGCGCTCGAGGTCGAAGTACGGGACCAGCCGGTCCTCGAGCATCTGGCGATACCAGCGGCGCGTCGACTCCCGGACGCCGCTCGACGTCCGGCCGCTGTAGTGCTCGATCCACTCGCGCGCGTACTCGCCGAAGCTCGCGCGGGCGAGGTCGCGGTGCTCACCGCGCTCCACGTCGGTTTCGGCATGGCGCTTGAGCCGACGCGCCTCCGCCTTCGTGCGCGCGGTGCCCCAGCGTTGCTTGCCGCGCTTGCGGTACGTGTACACGTACTTGTCGCCGCGGCGGTACACGCCTGGGACGTCGGTCTTCGTCATCCGCGGCGTGCTCATCCACCACCTCTAGGGCCGCGGCGCAGAAAGTCAGCCCCGCCGTTCTCCATCCAGTCGTTGAGCCAGGAGAGCCGGAAGAGCAGACGGCCGCCCTCCTTGCGGTGCGGGATCCGCGTCTCGTCCTTGAGGTGGACCAGGTCGTAGATGCGCTGCGGCTTGCAGTCGAGGTGCTTCGCCGCCTTCCTCACGCCGACCCAGGGCTCCGGCGATTCCGCGAGCGAGGCGAGGACGATCTCAGCGGATCGGCGGGCGATCGCCTCGATCAGTCCGTCCGGTGCCTCGAACGCGAAACACCCGCTCACATCCTTAAGACGGACACGGAGCGACCCGCGGGTCGTGACTTTCGTCCCGAGGGCTGCCGCACGACCCCCTCAAGCAGGGTGAAGGGGGTCGTGCGGCTAGGCCGGGTTGTTCAGGGCGGTCGCTCGGGCGGCGTCAGCGCGGTGAGCAAGATCCCTATCCAGGACCAAAAGCGAAGAGCCAAACCAGCAAGCAGAACCGAGCCGAAGCAAGCAGACCGACGAAGAACGGAAACGGAACGTCAAGAGAGGAAGAAGCGCAAAGGACACGCGCAGACAGCCACGACCAAGAGAGGACTCTCCACCAACACCTACCAAGCGAGACGCACTTGCACTGATGGTGCATCGTGTACGCGTATACGCTTACGGAGAGAGCGCTATGGGACGCAGAGCCGGCAGAGAGCGAAGTCGGATGCTGCGGGGCCTGACGACGCTGGGGTGTGGGGCCGACGGACGCGGATGGCCCGAGTCGCTGTGGCTGACCACGTTTGGGCGGAGTTCCGCGCGGCCATCGGCTATCGGTCGGTCGCCGAGGTCCTGGGGGAGTTCGTCGACCGCGAGGTCCAGCGCTATCGCTCGCGACGCCTGCAGGACGGACAGCTTGAGCCACGCGAGGTGATCGAAGCGCTGGAACAGGCTCGGGCCCAGCAGGCTGACCTGGAAGCGATCGTCGCCCCCTCGAGTCGCTGCGGTAGTCAACGGTGATCCGCCGCAAGGATTGGGAACATCCGTTCGTACTCAAGGTCTGGAACGATCGCTCCCGAAACATCAGAGACCATGGCAGACAACAGCGCAATCGAATGGACTGAAGCCACCTGGAATCCCGTTACCGGGTGCTCAAAGGTCTCCCCAGGCTGCGCACACTGCTACGCCGAGACCTTTGCCGAGCGATGGCGCGGGATCGGAGGCCATCCCTACGAGCAGGGTTTCGACTTGCGGCTTTGGCCGGCTCGGCTTGAACAGCCCCTGCGCTGGAAGCGGCCCAGGACGATCTTTGTGAACTCGATGAGCGATCTCTTCCACGAGGAGATCCCCGAGGACTTCATCACCGCCGTATTCGAGGTCATGACGCGCGCCGATTGGCACACGTTCCAGATCCTGACGAAACGGCACGAGCGCTTGGCCGAACTGGCGCCGGTGCTGCCATGGCCCGCGAACGTGTGGATGGGCGTATCGATTGAGAACCGGCGGTTCGTCCACCGCGCCGACTACCTGCGCGAAGTGCCGGCCAGGGTTCGCTTCATCAGTGCGGAGCCGCTCCTCGGTCCGCTCGAAGGACTTGAACTCTCTGGCATTGACTGGCTGATTGCCGGAGGCGAGTCGGGCCCGAGGCATCGCCGAGTCCACGCGGACTGGGTGAGGGCGCTGCGGGATCGCTGCGTGGCTGAGGGGGTGGCCTTCTTCTTCAAGCAATGGGGCGGTGTCCGCTCGAAAGCGGGTGGCCGCCTCCTAGACGGAAGGACCTGGGACGAGACACCGGAGCGCGTCGCGGTTCTGGCATGACACCCCCACCTGGCCGATCATGGGGCTACTGGACCCGCGTAAAGCTCCAGATGCTCGGCGAGTACCTGTCGGGCTTTGCGACGGCGTCGAAGGAGCAGAGCGAGCGCGTCTATCTCGACGCGTTCGCGGGTGAAGGTAGTGGCCTGGACCGGCTGACCGGTGAGGAGTTCCCGGGCTCCGCCCGGATCGCGCTCGAAGCGGGCGAGAAGGCCGGGTTCACGCGATTCCGGTTCTTCGAGCTAGCGAACAAGGCTGGCGAGCTCGAAGCGCAGCTTCGAGCGGACTACCCCGGCCCCGACATCAAGGTCCTCGGGGGCGACTGCAACGAGACGATCCCGGCTGCGCTGGCCGAGCTGCGCGCTCTCAAGTGGGCGCCGACCTTCGCCTTCCTAGATCCAGATGGCATGCAGCTCGCGTGGGAAACGATCGTGGCGCTCGCCCAGCACAAGCGCGGATACCGGGCACCTGGATCACTCAAGCCGGAGTACAAGGTGGAGCTGTGGATGCTGTTTCCCACCAGCGGGATCGTCCGTACCCTGGCACTAGAGGCCGAGAAGCTCTCGCCCGCAGACGAAGCGCGAGCGACACGCCTCTTCGGGACGGAGCTCTGGCGTCCGATCTACAACCTCCGCGTGGCTGGCGAGATACCTGGCGCTGACGCCCGCGAGGAGTACGTGAACCTCATGCGGTGGCGGCTGGAACGCCATCTCGGGTACCGCTTCACGCACCCCTTCGAGCTGAAGAACACCCGCGGGGCGACGCTCTACCACATGATCTTCGCCACGGATAACGACGCTGGCACGAGGATCATGGAGAGCATCTACAACGCCGCGGCCGCGCGGGTGCCCGAGATGCAGAAGGAAGCGCGGGACCGAACGCTCGGACAGCTCTCACTCGACATTGGCGTCGCCGCCGTAGCCGAGGGCTACCGGTACGAGCCGCCGTGGGAGCCCCGCGAGCCGATCTAGCCACCGTAAGGGTCGAAACGTAGTGCCTCGCGAGCCACCGCCGGCAAGCCGCCGGCTTCGAGATGGATCACGGCGTCGACCTGCCATGCGTGCTCATAGACGTTCTGCTGGAGATGAACTCGTAGCGGGACATGGCCGAGGCCGTCATGGGTCGCGTTGAGGGCGAACGTCCCCTCAATCGAGCTCCAGGTTCGCTCGCCGTCCCAGCCGCGCCAGTCCTCGCCGAGCGACTTGAAGAACCGTCCGATCGACTCGGCGATGCCCATTGGGTCGCCGTCGGTTCTTGTTGCCGCGCGCAGCCCGCCGGTCTCGACAGTGACGTACCACCACTCCGCCGTCGGCCTCTCCTCGCGCTCAATCGTCAGGAACCCGCCCTCGCGACTGGACTCCAGCGTGAAAGCGACCATCACCGCCGCATCGGCCCGAAGTCGTGCCACGACAGCTGCGAGGTTCTCGAACCAGAACTCGAGCAATGAGGTGAGGCGGCGCAAGCGGTCGCTGGCCAGCCCCGTAAGACCCATCTCCTCTTCCTCGAGCTCCCGCAGTAGATCTTCCAAGTCATCAGTCGAGACGCGCTCGCGAAGCGCTTGAACGATTCGCGGCGCGTAGTAGTCGTACTCGTCGGCCGTGTTCGGGAAGTGATCCGCCACCCCGATGGGATCCCATCGCCAGAAGAGGATCTGGCGAAGCTCGTGCTCGCCCGTCTCCTTCCACCACCGAGCGAACTCGTCGGCCGGTAGCGGCTCCGAGGCGCGGTCACTCGCCATCAAGCGAAGCGTACGCGCGGACGCTTATGGGAGCGCCGCGCGAC
>JADDQH010000107.1 GCA_016781485.1 Chloroflexota bacterium
GGGTGGACCTCGTCGGACGTGCCCGCCGTGCAGCTGTCCCGATCCTCGCCGTCGATACGCCCACCGCCGTCGATCTGACGAGCGGGCTGCCGTCGGACCCGGTCGTTCGAGCGGACGCGACGATAACGTTCCACCGCCCGAAGGAGGGTCTGCGTACGCGAACGGGGCGCGCCCTCGCCGGTCGCGTGCTCGTGGCGCCGATCGGCATCCCGTCCTCCGCCGACCCCGTATGACCGTGCCGGACCGCGCGCGCGACCGGCACGTGCTGCTCGTCGCGGCGACCGTCGTCGGAGTCGTGCTCGGCGTCGCGCTGCTGGCCACCGTCTTCCGGCCGCTCGACGACCTGCTCGGCTTCGCGCCGACCGTGGCCATCCTGCTCGTCGTGGTGACCGCGTTCGTGCTGTTCCGCTCGCTCCGCTCCTCGTCGCGACGCTGAGGTTGCCGCTCGCTCGCGCGGGCTGACTCCCCCTAGGGCACGGCCAACCGGCGCGCCGTCCCCTCTCGCTCCGTCGTGTCGACGACGAGTTCCTCGAGCTCCTGCACCTCGCCCTCCTCGATCGGCTCGAACCGGCGGTCCTCGTCGTCGTCGAACGCGAGGTCGAGCAACCACACGTCCCCGTCGCGTCCGAGCTGCGACAGCGCCCCCCGCCAACCACGGTCCGTCTCGGAGCGCCGAAGAAGGACGTCCTCCTCGATGAGGGCATTGCCCCTGTAGAAGGGTTCGTTGCCGGAGTCGAAGGCGAGGAGGGGAGTCGAGGCGGGGATCGGGTGTCCGCCCGACCGACGGATGTGGTACGCGATCGGGAAGTACGTCCGAGCGTCGCGGGCCAGGAGGACGTCGTCTGGTCCGAGCCGCGGCGCGACCGCGGCGAGCAGCTGCCGCGCCGGCTCCACGTCACGGCCGTCGCGCCAGTCCTTGAGCCAGACGCGCACGAACGGATCCAGTAGCAGAGCGAGGGTCAGCGCGGACAGGAACAGCCCGGCCCGAACGAATCCCGCTGGTGTACGTAGCCCGCCCTCGGCACGAGGAGCTCCCGGCGCGTACCGCGCCCCGGCCCACGCAACGAGGTCGCCCGCCCACGCCACGAGCGCACCGACGCCGGCGCCTACCGCGAGCGCGAGCGGCGGCACGCTCGCGGCGAAGTACCGAGTGTCGAAGATGGAGCGGACGAGCGATACGGCCCAGACCAACGCGACGACGCCGACGCCAGCAAGGACACACCATCCGGCGACGCGGCGTGCTTCGTGGCGGGAGTGGAGCAGCACGACGAGCCCCAGCGCTCCGACCGAGAGGATGACCAGCGAGAGGTCGACGGCGTTCGGGATGTCCTCCCGCCATCCGACCACCATCCGAGCGAGGGTGCTCGCCCAATCGAGCGGCCCCGGTGGTGGTGTCCAGAAACGCTCCCCGTTCGCGGCCAGCGACAGGCTTTGCGGCAGCCACGGCACGAACGAGAGACAGCCGACGGCGACCGCCACCAGCGCCCACGCGGCGCCCCGAGCACTCCCCGCAACGCGGAGGGCTGGGGCCACCTGGCGAGGCTCCGACTCGCGGCGTGGGAGGTCCGGCCGGACCGGGCGGACCATGGCGTGTCGCCCGAACAGCGCGACCAGCACGACGAGGCCCTGGAGCCCCGCGATCACCAGACCGAGCGAGAGCGTCCACAGCTCGCCCGCGATGGCGACGGCGAGCAGGCTCGAGTGGAGGGTCAGCGGGCCTCTTCCCGGGACCCTCCCGCTCGCGAGTCGCCAGACGAGCCACCAGGCGACCGTCGCGAAGGCTGACTCGAGCGCGTACATCCGGACATCGCGTGCGTTAGAGATCGCGAGTGGCGAGAAGACCAGGATGACGAGCGCGACGAGTCCCGGCGCGCGTCCGAGCGCCTCGTGCGCCCAGCGCCAGCCGGCGACGAGGGTGACCATCGCCGCCGTCACCGAGAACGAACGAAGGCCGGCTTCGCTGTCGCCGAAGATCGCCACCCAGTGCTGGAGCAGTACCGGGTAGAGCGGCGGATAGGGCTCCGTCGCGACGCGCTCGAGGATCTCCGGAAGCGGGTAGGTGGTGAGGAACCACGACGCTGCCTCGTCGCGGAACAACTGGCGATCACCGAGGAACGCACCGCGGACGTAGAGCCCGAGCAGGATGAGCAGGACAGCCGAGACGAACCACAGCGCGTCCTCTGCAAGCCGAAGAGACGGGCGCCCGGGCCTTCGTGAGGCGTTGCTGCTCCGCCCTCGGACAGCTGTCAGGAGTTCTCGCGCTTCCCTAGCGAGAACTTGCGCTCCCTGCCATGGAGGAGCCGCTCGATGTTGTCGGCGTGAGCGAGCCAGATGAGCGCGGCCGCCGTCACCCCGTACAGGATCGAGATCGGGCTGCCTATGCCGAAGAGGACGAGGACGGCGACGATCGCCGCCGCGGCCGCGGAGCCGAATAGCGAGCCCAGCGAGACGTACCGGCTGAGGGCGATGACCCCGAAGAAGATCGGGGCAGCGACCACGACCGCAAGCGGCTGGATGACGAGCATCGCGCCGATCCCGCTCGCCACTCCTCGCCCGCCGTGGAACCCGAGCAGCACGGACCAGCATGCGCCCACCACCGCGGCGATCCCCGCCAGCACCTGGGCGAGCTCGGAAGCCCCGGCGAGGCGAGCGAGCAGCACGGGGAGGCCGCCCTTCGTGATGTCAAGGAGACCCGTTGCCACCGCCGGCCCAGGCCCCATCGCTCTGAACGCGTTGGTGCCGCCGATTCGGCCGCTCCCCACGGTACGGGGATCCCTTCGGCCGCTTACCCGCGCGACGATGACACCCATCGGGAGCGAGCCCACGAGGTATCCGACGAGCACGAACGCCGCGTCGCGCACGAGCTGGGGGTCCATCTCGGCGAGTATAGGGAGCTGCCGAACGTCCCTTCATCCGCTCCGTCCGGCTCGGTTGCGCCGTTCCGGGGTGCCGCGTACCATCGGCCGGTGATGTCACGAGGGGTCGAACCGGTCGACGGCCCATTCCCGACGCCGACGAGGCCGTAAGCGTGGCCGTCGGTTCCAAGAACAGCTTTGACCTCGTCATCCTCGGCGCCGGCACCGGCGGCTACTCGGCCGCGTTCCGAGCCGCCCAGCTCGGCCTCCGGGTCGCGCTCGTCGACGAGCACAAGATCGGCGGCACTTGCCTTCACTCGGGCTGCATCCCGACGAAGGCGATGCTCGAGTCGGCCGACTTCTACGAGCGGGTCAAGCGCGCCGGCGACTACGGCATCACGACCGGCCCGACCGCGATCGACTACGGTGCCATCGCGAAGCGCCGGGGTCAGGTCGTCGACCGGCTTCACAAGGGCCTGCAGGCGCTCGTCCGCAAGAACAAGGTCGAGTGGTTCCACGGGCGCGGCAGCCTACAGGGTGGCAAGAAGGTCCTGGTCTCGCTCCTCGACGACGCACAGCGACCGGCGGGGGAGATCCCGCTCGACGCGACGGACGTGATCCTCGCCACCGGGAGCCGCGTGAAAAGCCTCCCGGGCCTCGTCCCGGACGGCGAGCGCATCGTCACGAGCGATGACATCCTGGCGAGCGCCCGGCTCCCCAAGAGCCTCATCGTCGTCGGTGGCGGCGCGGTCGGCGTCGAGTTCGCGAGCTTCTACCACGACATGGGGACCCAGGTCACGCTCCTCGAGTACCTGCCCGCGATCGTGCCCCTCGAAGACGCCGAGATCTCGAAGGAGCTGGAACGTTCGTTCACGAGGCGCGGCATCAAGGTGATGACGAACGCCCGGTTCGATACGGGTTCGGTCGTCGCAGATGAGCGCGGCGTGTGCGTGATGGTCGGCAAGGAGGGCGAGCAGCCACGGGAGCTGCGCGCGGAGCAGATGCTGGTCGCGACCGGCCGGGCGGCGAACACAGATGGCGTGGGGCTGGAGACGACCCGGGCGAAGCTGGAGCGAGGGATCGTCCAGGTCGACAAGCGGATGCGAACCGCGGAGCCTCACCTGTACGCGATCGGCGACATCATCGGCGGACTGTGGCTCGCGCACGTCGCGGCGCACGAGGGGACCGCCGCGGTCGCGTCGATCGTGGGCGAGGAGCACGAGCCCGTCGACTATCTGAAGATGCCGCGCGCCACCTATTCACGCCCGCAGATCGCGTCGATCGGGCGCAGCGACCAGGACTGCGAGCGTGACGGCATCCCGTTCAAGACAGGCAGATTCCCGTGGATCGCGAACGGCAAGGCGCTGATCCACGGCGAATACGAGGGGTTCACGAAGGTCGTCGCGCACCGCGACACAGACGAGGTCCTGGGCGTGCATATGATCGGGCCGCAGGTGACCGACCTGATCGCCGAGGCGAGCGCGGCGATGCTCCTGGAAGCGACGTCGTGGGAGATCGGCGCCGCGGTCCACCCCCACCCGACGCTCTCGGAGGCGATCGGCGAGGCATCACTCGCCGTAGCCGGCCGAGCCATCAACTTCTAGCAGCAGCGACGCGACAGGCGCGCCTCGAGCAGGATCGAGCCGAGCAGGACGCGAGCGAGGAGGCACGAGATGGCGTCGACCCGCACGAAGGAAGCAAGCGAACCGGTGCTGCGAGCGGCCACGGTGTCGGCGAACGGCGCTGCGCCGACAGCAGGTGGTGCCCCGGGCGAAGGGCTCGGGCTGACGCGCGAGGACCTGCTGCGGATGTACTCGCTGATCGCCGTCACGCGTGCCATCGACGAGCGGATGTGGATCCTCAACCGCGCCGGCAAGGTGCCGTTCGTGATCAGCGGGCAGGGACACGAGGGCGCGCAGGTCGGCATCGCGTACGCGCTGAGGCAGGGCTACGACTGGATGGTCCCGTACTACCGGTCTGTCGCCAGCGTCCTGACGTTCGGGATGACGCCGCGCGAGATCCTGCTCGCCCAGTTCGCGCGCGCCGTGGATCCGAGCTCCGGCGGGCGTCAGATGCCCGGCCATTACGGGGCCGCCCAGCACAACATCCTTTCGACGAGCTCGCCCGTTGCGACGCAGGTCCTCCACGCCGTCGGGATCGCGTTCGCCGCGAAGCTTCGCAAGACCGACCAGGTGACGATCACGTACCTCGGCGAGGGTGCCAGCAACCAGGGCGATTTCCACGAGGGGCTTAACTTCGCCGGCATCCACAAGCTGCCGGTGATCGTGGTCGTGGAGAACAACGGCTACGCGATCAGCGTCCCGGCGAGCCTGGAGTCGGCGGTCGAGGACATCGCCACGAGGGCGGCCGGCTACGGGATGCCGGGGGTGATCGTGGACGGCGCGGATGTCCTCGCCTGCTACCGCGCCGGCAAGGAGGCGGTCGAGCGGGCACGACGCGGAGACGGCCCGACGCTCATCGAGGCCAAGGTCACTCGCATGACCGCCCACTCGTCGGACGACCAGCACACCAAGTACCGCACCGCCCAGGAACTGGAGCAGGAGAAGGCGCGCGATCCACTGCCACGCTTCCGGCAACAGCTGCGCGACGCGGGGTTCCTCGATGACAAGGAAGAGGCGCGCATCGCCTCCGAAGCGCGCGAGATCGTGGAGGATGCGACCGACTGGGCCGAGTCGCAGCCAGAGCCGGACCCGGCGACCGCGACCCATCACGTCTACGCGCCCGGGACGGCTGGCGCCGGTGCCCCGGCGTCCGAGGGCTGACGATGCCCATCCGAACGTACATCGAGGCGATCCGGGAGACGCTTCGTGACGAGATGCGCCGTGACGACTCGATGATCGTGCTGGGCGAGGACGTGGGCAAGAAGGGCGGCGTCTTCCTTGCCACCGATGGGCTGTTCGACGAGTTCGGCGGGGACCGGGTCGTGGACACTCCCCTGAGCGAGTCGCTCATCGTGGGGGCGTCGATCGGCGCGGCCGTGAACGGGCTCCGCCCCGTCCCGGAGATCCAGTTCGCCGACTTCATCTATCCCGCCTTCAACCAGATCGTGAGCGAGGCGGCTCGGATGCGCTACCGGTCGAACGGCGCGTTCAGCTGCCCCATCACCATCCGGGCACCGTACGGCGGCGGCGTCCACGGCGCGCTGTACCACAGCCAGTCCGTGGAAGCGTTCTTCGCCCACGTCCCCGGACTCAAGGTGGTCATCCCCTCCACGCCCTACGACGCTCGCGGGCTGCTGCGCAGCTCCATCCGGGACGACGACCCCGTCCTCTTCTTCGAGCACAAGAAGATGTACCGGGCGATCCGCGGGGAAGTGCCCGACACCGACTACACGGTGCCTCTCGGCAGGGCCCAGGTGACGCGCGAGGGGAACCAGGTCACCGTCATCGCGTACGGGCTCATGGCCGCGTACGCGCTCGAGGCCGCCGAGCTCGTCGAGTCCGACGGGATCAGTGCCGAGATCGTCGACGTCCGATCTCTGCGGCCGCTGGATGTCGAGACGCTTCTGGAGAGCGTCCGGAAGACCGGCAAGTGCGTGATCGTGTACGAGGACAACGAGTTCGGCGGCTACGGTGCAGAGATCGCGGCGATCCTTGCCGAGCAGGCCTTCGACTACCTTGACGGGCCGATCAAGCGCGTCGCGGGCCCGGACGTCCCGGCGGTGCCGTACAGCCACACGCTCGAGGACTGGTTCATGGTCAGCCCGGATCGGATCGCGGACGCCGTACGCGAACTGGCCACGTACTGATCGGATCCTCTTCAGCTCCCTGACCGCGTAGACCCGCCGCTCGCCCTGAGCACCGGCAGCCCGGCGGTGAGCGCCCGAGGCAAGGCGAACGTGCCGGAAGCCATCGCGGCGCGGGGTGCCGAGGGGAGTCACGCCGTGCTGGATGGCGGCTCCAGGCGGGATGCGCGAAACTACTCCGCAAGCGACCCGACGACCAGCTCCCGGAGGACTTGTCCCGTGCCCAAGGTAACCATGCCCCAGCTCGGCGAGAGCGTCGCCGAGGGGACGATCGGCAAGTGGCTCAAGCAGGTCGGCGATCACGTCGGCAAGTACGAGCCGATCGTCGAGGTGGTCACCGACAAGGTGAACGCCGAGGTCCCGTCCCCGTTCGAGGGCACGCTGACGCAGATCCTCGCGGAGGAGGGTCAGACCGTCCCGAACAACGCCGAGATCGCGGTCATCGAGGCTGTCGGCGAGGCGACGGCGGCGACCGCAGGTGGCGGCGATGGGCAGGCGGCGACGGTGGCTGAGGCGGCCGGCGGGCGAGCGGCGGTCTCGCCCTCGGGTTCCGAAACGCCTCCCTCCGTGCTCGGTGCCGGCGGCGCGAGCGACGGGTCCGAGGGGATCGCTCCCGAGGGTCGGACCGTCCTGGGTACGAACGGGCACGGGGCCGGATTCGGGCCGGCGGGGTCCGATGAACGACGGGTCGAGGAGATGCCGGCGCGGGCGACCGCGACCCGGGCGACCACGGATCCCTACCCCGCGACCGCGGCTTCCCCGACGGCTCCCGCGCCGACCGAGTTCGAGGGACGGATGACGCCAGCCGTCCGTCGGCTCGCTCGCGAGCACGGGATCGACCTGTCACTCATCAAGGGCACGGGCCACACCGGGCGGGTGACCCGCGAGGACGTCCTCGCCTACGTCGAGCGGCAACGGACGGGAGGAGCCGGCGTCGCCGAGCCCTCTGCTCCGCCCGCG
>JADDQH010000038.1 GCA_016781485.1 Chloroflexota bacterium
GCCGTTCCCGCCGGGACCGGCCTGTTCGCCGTCGCGGTGGGGATCGTCGTCCTCGCGGGTTGGGTCCTCGGCCTCGACATGCTGAAGTCGATCGTGCCGGGGACGATCACGATGAAGGCGAACACCGCGGTGGCGTTCGTGCTTCTCGGGGTCGCCCTGTTCCTCCTCTCACTACGCTCGGCCGGGGACGGCGACGCCAGCCCGCTTCGTGCGGACGTCATCGGGCTTCTCCTGGCCGCCAGCGTCGTCCTGATCGGGCTCCTGACCGCCGTCCAGTACGTCAGCGGGATCGACCTCGGCATCGACCAGCTCCTGTTCCACGAGCCGCCCGGCGCGGTCGGGACCGTGATCCCCGGTCGGATGTCTCCCCAGACCGCACTCTGCTTCGTGGCGCTTGGAACAGCGATCGGGGTCGCGCGCTGGTTGAAGACGCAGCGAGGCGTGCTCGCCCTGACGCTCCCTGCGTTCGTGCTCGGCACGTTGAACATCCTTGACTTCCTCTACGGCGCGAAGACGCCGAGCTTCCTCGCGGCCTACACGCAGATGGCTCTGCCGACGGCCGTCACGTTCTTCGTTGCAGCGTTGGGAGTGGTCGGGCTCCTCCCCGGCCGCGGTCCGCTCCGGCTCCTCCACGGGGACAGTCCCGCCGCCGCCCGGTCCCGCAGACTCCTGGCTGCGGCTCTCCTGATCCCGATCGTCGTCGGTTGGGTGCGGCTCGAGGGGGAGCGGCGCGGCCTGTACGACACCGCGTTCGGCGTCTCGATCATGACGATGGTGGTCGTCCTGCTGTTCATCGGGGTCGTGTGGTGGACCGCGGGGGCGCAGGAGCGGTCCGAGGCGCGGCGTGACCAGGCAGAGCACGCACTGCGGGCGAGCGAGGAACGGCTCCAGGCGATCCTCGACAATGCGCCGGCCGTCGTTTCCGTGAAGGATCTCGACGGTCGGTATCTGCTCCTCAACCGGCGCTATCGGGAGACGTTCGCGTCGAGGGGCGGCGCGGAGATCGGGCGCACGAGTGAGGACGTGTTCTCACCGGAGGTCGCGAGGGCGATCCGCGCCAACGACGAGCGCGTCCTCCTCGAGGGAACGGCGCTGGAGTTCGAGGAAGTCGTCCCACAGGAGGACGGGCTTCACACGTATATCTCGGTCAAGTTCCCACTACGAGGTCCAGACGGCGTCCCATACGCGGTGTGCAGCATCTCCACCGACATCACCCGACGCAAGCGGGCCGAAGAGGCGCTCGAGCAGGCCCGCAGAGCCGCGGACGAGGCTCGACAGAACGCGGAGCAGGCTCGACAGAACGCGGAGCAGGCCCGGCAGGCGGCGGAGCAGGCGAACATCGCGAAGAGCAGCTTCCTGTCCCGGATGAGCCACGAGCTACGGACCCCACTCAACGCCGTCCTCGGGTTCGGACAGCTGCTCCAGCTGGACGGGCTCACGGCGGATCAGCGGGAGAGCGCAGACCACATCGTCAAGGCTGGGCGGCACCTGCTCGATCTCATCAACGAGGTCCTCGACATCTCCCGCATCGAGTCAGGCGATCTCGCGCTCTCGACCGAACCGGTCGGTGTGCGCGGCGCGCTCGATGAGCTGCTCGCACTGGTGCAGCCGATCGCGGCCGATCGCGCCGTCCAGGTCCGGATCGACGATCCCGGCGGCCCTCAACCATTCGTCTTCGCCGACCGCCAGCGGCTTCGTCAGGTGCTGCTGAACCTGCTCTCGAACGCCATCAAGTACAACCGCCACGGCGGCCGGGTCACCGTCGGATGGGAGGTGCTGTCGCCCGAGCGCCTGAGGATCCGGGTCAGCGACACTGGCGCCGGGTTCACGGCAGACAAGGTCGAGCGCCTCTTCACTCCGTTCGATCGTCTCGGTGCGGAGCAGAGTTCGATCGAGGGCACGGGCATCGGCCTCGCGCTCTCGAAGCGCCTCGTCGAGGTGATGGACGGGACCATCGGCGTCGAGAGCACGCCGGGCGAGGGGACGACATTCTGGGTGGACCTGGTGCGCGCGGAGGACCCGATCGCCGCGTACGAACGTCTGGACGCCCAGGATGAGCCCGAGCGGGAGCCCGAGCCGGAGCCCGACAGGCCGGCGCGGGTCGTCCTCTACATCGAGGACAACCTGTCGAACCTGGACCTGGTCGAGCGCATCATCAAGCGGCGCCCGAATGTCCGGCTCGAGGCCGGCATGCAGGGCGGGATCGGTCTCGATCTCGCGCGAGAACTGCGTCCCGACCTCATCCTCCTGGACCTCAATCTGCCCGACATCCCGGGATCCGAGGTACTGCTTCGACTGCGCGCGGAACCGGCTACGAGGGAGATCCCTGTGATCATCCTCAGCGCCGACGCGACGCCAGGGCAGGTCGAGCGGCTGCGATCGGAGGGAGCCGACGGCTATCTCACGAAACCGATCGACGTGCAGCTGTTCCTGGAGACGATCGACGAGTTCGTCAACGGTGCGCAGGCGCCGAACCCGGATCGATGAGTGGGTCCGCGGGAGGGGCTTCGCAGAGCTCGTTCGCGGCCACCACCCGGTTCCGACCGAGCTGCTTCGCCCGGTACAGTGCCTGGTCGGCCATGCGCATCAGGGTCGACCGTTCGAGGTCCCCGGCGAGCGTGCTGACGACGCCAAGTGACGCGGTCACCCGTGCGAACCGGCCGGGCGCGATCTCGATCAGGAGCTGCTCTACGGCGATGCGGATCTTCTCGCCGATCTTCGTCGCCGCCTCGATGTCGGCGTGGCGCAACGCGAACACGAATTCCTCGCCGCCGTAACGCGCGATCGTGTCCGACTCCCCAGCGCCGCTCGAACCGCGTTGCCGAACGCCTTGAGCAGCTCGTCTCCTGCCGGGTGCCCGTGGGTGTCGTTGAACTGCTTGAACCGGTCGATGTCGAGCATGATCAGCGCCAGCGAAGTCCCGTCGCGCTTCGCAGCCGCCAGCTCACGCTCGAGGTAGGGGTCGAAGAACCGCGCGTTGCTGATGCCCGTGAGCGGATCGGTCATCGCGAGGCTCTCCATGGTCCTGATCAGCCGCCGGTTCGCCAGGGCGAGGGCCGCCTGCTCTGCAACGCGCCATACCTGCCGCTGCTCGTCACCGCCGAAGGCGGACGGTTCGTCGCGTTCCACGTGGATGACGCCGACCGCGTCACCGAGCGCAAGCATCGGGACGCACAGCAGCGGGCGATCGGAGAGGGGATGTGCCGCGCCCGCGAGCATCTCGTCGCGGGCGTCCGTCAGCGGATGCACGGATCCTCCGCAGACGCGGGGGCACCGCGTCGAGGCGTCCCCCTCGGTCGCCGCTCCCGGTGCGATGGCTCGACCGCCCCACGCTGCCGCGAGCGTCACGCGGTCCTGCGAGGGGTTCACGAGGAGCACGTCCCCGCCGGTGTTCGCGACGAGTCGGGCGATCGCCCGCGTCGCCGCCTCGATGAGCTCCTCCTCGTCGAACGCAGACGTCAACTGCTCGGTGAGCCGGTCGAACACCTCCACCTCTCGGCGGTAGTGCTGCTGGCTCTCGGTCTGCCCCTGCAGCTCCTTCTCGGCTTCGCGTCGGGCCTTGCGTTCTCCGTCCAGCGCCGCCTTCTCCCGTTCCAGCATCCGGGTGCGCTCGGAGAGCAGCAGGCTATGACGCGCGAGCGCGAGGACGATCGTGCAGATGGCGAACGTCTCGGGGAGGTCCATGCCGCCGCTCGGAGCTGCAGGAGAAGCCAGCAGCCACAGCGCGACGATCGGCAGGCCGAGCCAGAAGACGGCTTTGGCGGTGGGTACCCGACGCCTTCCCGACGTGCCGCCGGCCGGGACCAGGGTCTGCATCGAGCGGAGGTCCGAAGTCGAGGAGGTCATGCGGCGACAGCAGGGGGGTCGCGCCGCCGGACGTGCGCGCCCCCCTCCCGATCGGACACGAGCGGCGCGCCCGGCGCGGCGAACGGAGGCCTAGAACGTCAGGTTCCGCACCTTCGACATGATCGTGACCATGTGCGTCTGGAGCGTCGGGGTCCGCTTCAGGTCGCGATCGAACATCGGGTTGTTCCACGTGTACCACAGGATCCCCTCGGCCTTGAGGTACTTGAAGCCCTCGTAGACCTGACGTGTCAGCTGCGACGTCGTGGGCGTGCACTTGTTGCCCTTGCGGTACTCGTGGCCCTGGACCATCAGCCAGAGCGGGACCCACGGCGTCACCTTCTCGACGTACGCGCGGACCTTGGGGAAGTGGACGGCGGCGCCGGTGTAGTACCCGGAGTAGCAGGTCACGGGGTACCAGTTGACCCACAGCATGTTCGCGACGCCGGTCCCCCACGGATTCCTGCTGGTCCCGAAGTGCGGAGTGTCGCCGAGGAGCGCGATGACCCTGTGGTAGGGGTCGAGCGCCCGGTACGTCTTGTAGAGCGTCCGCATCTCGCTCAGCGAGATCCCCCACCAGGAGGGCTCCTTCACGGAGAGATAGCCGTAGAGCGCCGGATGGCCCTTCACCTTCTCGACGCGGGGCGCGATCTTCGACGGGTGGATCGTCCCCGACTTGTAATCGACCGTCTCGCTGAAGTAGACGACGACCTTGAGCCCGTACGCCCGGGCGGCGTCGAGGTACCTGACGGGGTTCATCGTCGCGTCGAAGGCCTTGACGATGAGCTTGTGGTTCTTCGCCACGGTCGGCAGATCGCCGATCGGCACCTCCCACAGCGCGAACGGCGTGTACCTGCTGTACGGCACGCTCTGCGCCGCGACGGGTCCGGGGATGGACGTCGTGAGCAGCAGACCGACGCTGATCGCGAGGACGAGGCGGCGAAGTCGGAGGTTCATCGGGTCTTCCTGGCAGGGCGTCTTCTTCGACCCGATGTTCTCTGCCGGGAGGGGTCACGAGAATCACGCTTCACGGCCACGACCGGTCGGCGAAGGTACCGGTGGATGGAGCATCACCGCGTCCGGTCCCCGGAGAGGGACGTCTTGGGTGGAGAGGAGCGGTGCTGCCGACACATGAGCGACCGCCGTCGCGCGGGCGGCGACCCGATCGAGCATCGGAGCGGCGGGGCGGTGGTGGCACCAGACGCGGCGGGCTGGTCCTATCGTCCTGACGCTGACCGCGGTTCTTCCCCCTCCGCGGTGATCTCGGGGTAGCGGGCCGGATCGACGTCGACGGCTTGGCTAGCCCAGTCGAGAAGCTGCGGCTCGATCGAGTAGCCACAGAGCACCGTGCCGCCGCGCGAGCTGCGCAGGCAGCCGGCCGATATCCCGCGGCGCACGGAGAACCTCGGCGGCCACGTCCGCTTTCCCTGCACCGGTCACCATCACCAGGACCCGCTCCGCCGCCGCAACCAGTCGCGGGTTCACCGTGATGCGCGCAACGCGCGGCGTAACGTGCTCGGGCGCGGGAACGTCCACCGCGAGCGGCGCGTCGGGCGCCAGGGCCGCGCTGCCGGGGAAGACCGACAGGATGTGACCGTCCGGGCCGACGCCCAGCAGGACCAGGTCGAACGACGGGGCGTCGTCGTTCCGGTGGGGCAGGCCGTGCTCGAGCTTCACCGCGTAGTCGGCCGCGGCCCATTCGGGCCCCTTCTGCTCTCGGATCGCCTCGGCGGTCTCGACGGGGTGGACCTGATCCATCGGCACTCGGACCCCCGGGAGCTCACCGGCGTCTATGTCCGTCCCCAACGCCCCCGTACCGGTCCCGCTGTGGTGGGCGGCGACGCCGAGCAGGATGTCCAGCGCGAGGCGGGTGTTCGAGTCCGGATGGTCGAGCGGGACGTATCGCTCGTCGCCCCACCAGAGGTGGACCCGGCCCCAGTCGATGGCGTCTCGGCGGGGAGGCGTGGCGAGACGGGCGTAGAGCCCTCCTGCGGTGGATCCCCCGGTGAGCGCGACGTGTGCCTCACCCCTGCTCTCGGTCGCCTGACCCAGCAACGCCAGTACCCGATCCGCCGCCTCTTCAGCCAGCGCCTGCGGGTCGGGCAGGACGAGAAGCTCAGGCTCTCCCGTCGACGGCTGCACGGCCCGTCAGCCCGCGATGAGCCGCGTCGCGCGAGCCAGGGATCGCTCGAAGATGACGTCGGGACGGGTGGAGTGGAGTGCCTCGGCGAGATAGGGCGCCTCTCCGAATGGCTCGAGCTGCCCGGCACGCCGAGTGATCTGCGCACCCTCCCAGTCTGCCGTCGCGAGCAGGTGGTCGGCCTGACGCGTCACCTTCGCGCGGAGGTGCCCCCGCCGGGTGGCGAGCTCGAGCTCGACGCGGACCAGCGATCCTGACGAGCGGACCGCCTTGCCGCCGCCGAGCACCGGCCTCAATTCAAGCTTGATCTCATGGCGCCCGTGCCGGAACGCCCCGACCAGACTCTCCTCTTCGCCGCGACGCTCGAGCGGTCGTACTACCTCCCAGTCGAGCATGGCGGCGAGCCAGCCGGCGAAGCACGCAGCCTTCGTCACCCGGAATGTCCCGGCCGGGCGCACGACGTCGATCCGGACGTTCCTGATGGAATCGAGCTCACGCATCAGGAGGGGGTGATCGAACAGGCCAGCGAGCAGTTCGCGCCACAGATCCAGGCGCATCCAGCCGATGTCGTACACGGCTCGTCCTGCGTCCGCCACCATCGCGGCGAGAGCGGCGAGCCGCTTGGCGCCGTCGTCCCGGAACCCTCCTGAGTCCACGAGCAGCCGATCCGAGGTCTCGACGAGCTCGCGGAACGGGCGCGATCCGATCGGCGGGTCGTCCGGCCACCAGACGACCACGGGCAGGTCGTGGATGAGGAGCGGGGTGACGCAGCTCGCGGGATGCTGCGCGAGTTCGCCGCCGGCGCGGAGGAGGATCTCCTCGCTGCACGTCTCCCCCTCGCCCTTCGTCGAAAGCCGGCATTGGGCGAATATCTGGGCATCGATCCAGGGAGGGCCATCCGGATCCTCGGGGGCGAGGATGATCGCGCGCGACGGGTGCTGCCCGGCGAGCGTGTTGATGGTGTCGAGTGCGCGCTCTCGGGTCTCGGGTCGGGGCGCGACGACGACCAGCGTCAACACGCTCGTTCGCGTCCTGACGCGGACATCGCCGGCGTGGTCGAGCCGGCCGCTGAGGTGCGGATCGCCCATGGCGTCGGCGCGGTCGCCGGCCGAGAGCTCGGCAGCGTCCGCGTGTTCCGCCGCGTTCGCCCAGATCCGTGTGAGCTCCCGGTCGACGTCCGCGAGCGTCTTTGCGCGCGCCGTCCACCGCCGCACGGCAGGTGTGGCAGTGCGAGTCCCGAGCGTGGTCATCCCGTCACAGCCGGCGCCACCGGCGACCCTCGCGGTGGAGCAGCTGATCGGCCGCGGGCGGCCCCCACGAGCCCGCAGGGTAGGGCTGTACCGGGATGCCTCCGCCGTTGGCGTCCCACTCGCGCCACGTCTCGAGGATGGGGGTGACCGCGGACCACGCCGCCTCGACCTCGTCCGCCCGGGTGAACAGCGAGGCGTCGCCCAGCATCGCGTCGAGGAGGAGCGTCTCGTACGCCTCGGGGGCCTCGGCGGTGAATGACGTGCCGTACGTGAAGTCCATGTTCACGCTCCGAACGTCCATCCCCAGCTCGGGCACCTTGGCGGCGAATCGCAGCAGGATCCCCTCGTCCGGCTGGACGCGGAGCGCGAGCAGGTTCGGCTCCGGATCGGCGGTGCCCTCGAAGAGCATGAGCGGGGGCCGATTGAACTGGATCGCGATCTCCGTCGCCCGCTTCGCCAGCCGCTTCCCGGTCCGCAGGTAGAACGGCACGCCTGCCCAGCGCCAGTTCTGGACCTCGAGCTTCACGGCCACGAAGGTCTCCGTCGTCGAGTCCGGTGCGACCTCGGGCTCCTCGACGTACCCCGGCACCTCTCTATCGCCGACCCAGCCTCGTGCGTACTGGCCTCGAACCACGTTGTCCGCGATCCCGGGCGGTGCCGTGTCGACCTCGATCGCACGCAGCACACGCACCTTCTCGTCCCGGAGCGCGTCCGCCTCGAACTCGATCGGCGGTTCCATCGCGACGAAGCTCAGCACCTGGAGCATGTGGTTCTGGAGGATGTCGCGGACAGCGCCGGCCTCCTCGTAGAACGAGCCGCGGGTATCGAGGCCGAGGTCCTCCGCGACCGTGATCTGCACGTGGTCGACGTACCGGCGGTTCCACAGCGGCTCGAAGATCCCGTTGGCGAACCGGAAGACGAGAAGGTTCCGGACCGTCTCCTTGCCCAGGTAGTGGTCGATCCGGTAGACCTGCGACTCGTCGAAGACGTGCGTCAGTGTGTCGTTCAGCTCTCGCGCGGACTCGAGGTCGACGCCGAACGGCTTCTCGATGACGATCCGCGACCAGCCTGCGCCACGGCCTTGCCGACTGAGGCCGACCTTGCCCAGGTTCGCGACGATCTGCGGGTAGCTGCTGGGCGGCGTCGCAAGGTAGAACAGGCGGTTGCCTCGCGTCCCCCGCTCGGCGTCGGTCGCCTCCAGGCGCTCGGCGAGCGCCCGGTACGCCCTCGCGTCACCGAACTCGCCCTGGTGGTACTCGATCGAGCTCGCGAAATCCCGCCAATGCGCCTCCTCCACGGCTGTGCGCGAGTGCTTGCGCAGCGCCTCCGCCACGGTGTCCCGGTAGGTGTCGTCTCGGAGGGGCCGGCGGGCGAAGGCCACGATGCTGGACTCGGGCGGCAGCAGGCCGACGCGCCGGAGGTTGTACAGGGCGGGCAGGATCTTCCGCGCGGTGAGGTCTCCGGTCGCCCCGAAGATGACGATCGTGGCGGGTTGAGGGACCCGCTCCAGCCGCAGACCGGCGCGAAGTGGGTTCTCGACCGCGTTCGGCGGGCCCGCGAGTGAGCCGCGCGGCGTGCCCGCGCCCGGGCGGGTGCGACTGATGTTCGTCGTCCCACGTGTCGTCGCCATCAGCTGCGCGGAACGGCGCGCCGGCCGAACCGCCTCGAGCTTCCGTGTCTCGTCATCGTTGGTGGCCTCCTACCCGGGCCGAACCGCGTGCCCGCCGAACTGCTGACGGAGCGCGGCGAGGACCTTCGCGGTGTAGCTTTCGTCCTGTCGGCTGCGGAACCGCGTCTGGAGCGAGAGCGTGATGACCGGCGCGGGCACGTCGAGGTCCATCGCCTCCTGGACCGTCCAGCGTCCCTCGCCGGAATCAGCGACCCAGCCGCGAAGGTCGCCCAGCTCGGAACCATGCTGCTCGAAGGCGAGTCCGAGCAGCTCGAGCAGCCAGGAGCGGATCACGGTCCCGTGCATCCACGCCTTCGCGATCGCCGCGGAGTCGAGCGGGTACTCGGAGGCGTGGAAGATCTCGAAGCCTTCCGCGTACGCCTGCATCAGCCCGTACTCGATCCCGTTGTGGACCATCTTCACGTAGTGCCCCGCACCCGGCGGCCCGCAGTGGATGTAGCCGCCGGTCGGCGCGAGTGCGGTGAACAGTGGCTCGAGCGGTTCGACCGCTTCGCGGTCACCGCCGACCATCGTTCCGTACCCGTACTGGAGCCCCCAGACGCCGCCGGAGATACCGGCGTCGACGAAGTTCAGCCCCCGCTCCTTGAGGGCGGCATGACGCCGCTTGGTGTCGTGGAAGTTGCTGTTGCCACCGTCGATGATCGTGTCGCCCGGCTCGAGGCAGGACGCGAACTCCTCGATCGTCGCCTCGGTCGCATCACCCGCGGGCACCATCACCCAGACCGCGCGAGGCGGCTGGAGCATCGTCGCGACCTCGGCCGGTGCGAAGGCGCCCTCGACCCCCTCCTCCTCTACGATCTCCCTCGTCTTATCCGGCGTTCGGTTGTACGCGATGACCCTGTGGCCAGCGCGGTGCAGCCGACGCGCCATGTTGCCGCCCATCCGGCCGAGTCCCACGATCGCGACGTCCACGGTCAGATCCCTTCCGCTGCTGGCTGGTGGTTGATGGCGTTCGTCGGCGTCACGTCCGCGTCACAGCGCGCGACCGAACGCCGGTACGAGCGCGGCGAGACCCTCGTCCGGATCGTCGGAGAGGTGGATCCGGAGCACGGGAAGCTCGTGGCTCTCGAGGGAGACGAAGTCACCCAGCGCCTGCGCGTCGATGAGGGTCCCGAACGACTCCTGCTGCCCGGGGATCGGGAGGTCGACCGGGTGCTCGGCGACGAGCTGGATGAAGCACCCCGTCCGAGGGCCGCCCTTGTGGAGCTGTCCTGTCGAGTGGAGGAACCGCGGCCCGTAGCCGAGCGTCGTGGCTCGTGCCGTCCGGTCCCTGATGACCCGCCGGATCTCGTTGAGTGCTTCGTCTCGCGCCGGCGTGGCCCGGATGTAGGCCTGGATGCTCACGTATCCCGTCGCGCGTGCGCGCTCCAGGTGACGAGCGAGCTCACCCTCGAGCCGGTCACGCCGCGCAGTCAGCCGGAGCGCGGAGTCGCCGTACAGCGTGATCGGTCCCTCCTGGCTGAGTGGCTCCTCCACGGGCAACGCGCCCGTTTCCCGGTATTCGCCCAGGACGCGCTTCGTGTTGTCCTTCGACTCGGTCACGTTCGGCTCGTCGAAGGGGTCGATGCCCAGCACGGCCCCCCCCACTGCCGTCGCGAACTCCCAGCGAAAGAACTCGCTCCCCAGACCCTCGTCGTCGGCGAGGCGGAGGTCGATGACGGGGTGGGAACCGGCGAGCCGGTCGAGCGACCGGTCCGTGTCTGCCCACCAGTCGACGGCGCCGCCGTGTCCGATGCGCACGAAGACGCGGTCCTGGCCGTACACCGTCGGCTCGCCGAGCGGCTCTCCGTCGATCGGTACGATCCCCACCCCGTGCTTTCCGGTGCTCTCCGCGATCAGCTGTTCGGCCCACGCACCGAAGGACGCGAGTGAGGGCTCGATGACGAACGTCAGCTTGTCCCGTCCGGCCCGGGCAAGCGCCCCGATCGTCACGCCGAGCTCGATCCCGGGATTGTCCGGCCCATCCGTCCGGCATCGCTGCGCCATCGCGTCGCCGTCCTCGAGGAGGCGGGCGACGTCCTGATCGAGCAGCACGGCGGGCACGAGCCCGACGTACGTCAGCGCGCTGTAGCGGCCGCCCACGTCCGCGGGGTGGTCGAAGACCTTCCGGAACGTGTCGGAGTGGGGGATCGCGGACGCCTTCCCGGGATCGACGACCGCGACGAAGTGATGTCCCGGCTCCTCGCCGTGCTCACTGTGTGCGGCCTCCTTTAGGGACCAGAAGTGGGCGAGGAAGCTGAGGGTCTCGGTGGTCGTTCCGGACTTGGTCCCGATGATGAACAGGGTCCGCTCGTCACCGATGTCCTCGGTCACCGCGGCGACCGCTGCGGGGTCGGTCGAGTCCAGGACGTGGAGGATCATCCCCTGCGCCCCGCGCCCGAGGGACCGTGCGATGACCTCCGGTGCGAGCGAACTTCCGCCCATCCCGCACACGACCGCGCGCGTGAACCCCTCGCTGCGCACCGAGGCTGCGAAAGCGTCGAGCTCGGCGAGCCTCGCCCGGAACAGCTCCGGAGCATCGAGCCAGCCCAGGCGGTCGGCGATGAGCGCTTGGACGCCCGGGTCCGCTGCCCAGAGCGATGCGTCCCGCGACCAGATCCGCTCCGCCCAGCGTTCCGCGACCGCGCGCTCCAGCTCTGCCTCGACCACGGGTGCGAGCGGCTCCGGCAGGCGGGAGACGGCGTTCCGAACGGCTTCCCTCATCCTCGGTCCCTCCGCGTCGGCGTCGCGCCCCCGCTCACTCCGTCGCCCCTCGATCCCCAGGCACACCCCGGCCTCCGGGTCGCGCCGGCTCGTCGACGGGCTCGGACGGTGCCTGGTGGTCGGGCTCGGGCGAGACCACGCCGTGGAGCTCTCCGGTCAGCGTCCGCCGGGCGACCTCCACGATCCGCTCCGCTCCGAACCCGAAGCGGTCGAAGATGTCCTTCGCGGGGGCGGACGCTCCGAACCGTTCGATCGCCACCATCGTCCCCTCCGGCCCCACCCACCGGTCCCAACCGAGCGAGGAGCCCGCCTCCACACTCACCCGCCGCGTGCACTCCGGCGGCAGCACCTCGTCGCGGTACTCCTGTGACTGCGCAGCGAACCGCTCCCAGCACGGCATCGACACGACTCGCGTACGGATCCCCTCGCGCGTCAGCTCCTCGCGCGCTGCGGCCGCGAGATGGAGCTCGGACCCGGTCGCGATCAGGATGAGGTCGGGTCGTGCGGTGTCGCCCGACTCGCCCTGGGCATCGAACAGGACGTACCCACCCTTCTCCACGCCGTCCCGCGCGAGCCGTGCCGTTCCCTCGAGGACCGGGAGCTTCTGGCGCGTGAACGCGAGTGCGACGGGTCCGTCCTGTCGCTGGACGGCGAGCCGCCAGGCGGCCGCCGCCTCGTTCGCGTCGCCTGGCCGCACGAACCACAGGTTGGGCATCGCCCTCAGGGCGGCGTAGTGCTCGACGGGCTGGTGCGTCGGTCCGTCCTCGCCCAGGCCCACGGAGTCATGCGTCCAGACGTAGATGACGTGCAGCCGCGACAGAGCCGCGAGGCGGACGCTGCCCCGCATGTAGTCGCTGAAGTTGAGGAACGTCCCCGCGTACGGCATCAACCCGCCGTGGTAGGCGATGCCGTTGCAGATGCCGCCCATGCCGTGCTCCCGGACGCCGAAGCGGATGTTGCGGCCGGCCTCGTCGGGGCCGAAGTCGCCGGCACCCTTGATGTCGGTCAGGTTGCTCTCCGACAGGTCGGCTGCGCCGCCGAACAGCTCCGGGACCGTCCGCGCCAGCGCCTGCAGCGTCGCCTGCGACGCGTTCCGGGTCGCTATCGGCTCACCCTCGAAGGTCGGCGACTCGGCGTCCCAGCCGGCGCGGAGCCGGTTCGCGAAGCGTCGCTCGAACTCCGCCGCCAGATCCGGGTGCTCCGCTCGGTAGCGCTCGAACCGCTCCGTCCACTCGGTCACGAGCTCCCGGCCGCGGGGGACGGCCTGCCGGAAGATCGCGAGCGCGGCGTCAGGGATCTCGAACGTCTTGTCCGGGTCCCACCCGTAGAACTGCTTCACGAGGCGGACCTCGTCCACCCCGAGTGGCTGCCCGTGCGCCTTCTGGGTGTCCTGCTTGTTCGGCGACCCGTATCCGATGTGTGTCCGGACGGCGATGAGGCTCGGCCGGTCGTCCTGGCGCGCGGCCTCGATGGCCTCCTCGATCGCCTCCAGGTCATTGCCGTCCTCGACCCGGCGCGCGTCCCACCCGTACGCCTCGAAGCGCTTCAGGACGTCCTCGCTGAACGCCCACGATGTCGGTCCGTCGAGTTGGATCCCGTTGTCGTCGTAGAGCACCAGGAGTTTGCCGAGTCGGAGGTGCCCGGCCAGGCTCGCCGCCTCCGCGGTGATCCCCTCCTGCAGGTCCCCGTCCGAGGCGACGGCGTACGTCCAGTGGTCGACGATGTCGTGTCCCGGCCGGTTGAACTCCGCCGCCAGACGCCGCTCGGCCATCGCCATCCCGACGGCGTTCGCGAAGCCCTGCCCCAGCGGCCCCGTGGTCGCCTCGACTCCCGCCGTAACGCCGAACTCCGGATGCCCCGGTGTGTGCGACCCGTACTGCCGGAACCGCTTCAACTCCTCGAGCGGCAGGTCGTAACCGGTCAGGTGGAGCAGCGAGTAAAGGAGCATGCTCGCGTGCCCCGCAGACAGCACGAAGCGGTCGCGATCAGGCCAGGTCGTCTGGGTCGGGGAGTGCTTGAGGAATCGCGTCCAGAGGACGTAGGCCATGGGCGCCGCGCCCATCGGCGCGCCCGGGTGGCCGCTGTTCGCCTGCTGGACCGCATCGATCGAGAGCGTCCGGATGGTGTCGATCGCGAGCTTGTGGTCGACTCGCTCGGCGGTGATCGTCATGCGCGTCTCGCTCCTTGCGGACAGGCCGTATCGCGTGGCCCGCTCCTACCTCGTAGGGCACCCGCTGATCGCTCGGAGGTCGTAATCATAGCCCCGCCTGCGATCCGGCGGCTTCCTACCCGCCAGGGGTCCCGAGCATTTCGCCCGAGCATTCCGAAGGTACGGCAGCGTGCGCCGGAGGTGTACCATCAGCGGCGGCACCGGGGTCGGCGAGCGGCCGCCTGTACACGACCCGGTCCTCCGTCACGTGTTCGGATCCGCTCCGATCCGACCCTCCGACCGTCGGCGCCTCCCCGCGCCGGCCGGTCTCGACCAGCAGGTCCTCCGATGCCCTCCATCCCGCTCGCCATCGATACCCGTGGCATCGAGCGCGTCTACAAGGCGAAGCCGCGCCCGATCACTGCGCTCGCTGGCGTCGACCTGCGCGTCGAACCGGGCGAGTTCTTCGGGTTGCTCGGCCCGAACGGGGCGGGGAAGACGACGCTCATCAAGATCCTCACCACGCTGCTGCTCCCCACTGCCGGGACGGCGCACGTCTTCGGCTTCGACGTGGAACGCGAGACGAAGCGGATCCGTCGGATCATGAACATCGTCTCCGGCGGAGAGCAGTCCGGGTACGGGCTGCTGCTGGTGCGGGAGCAGCTGTGGATGTTCAGTCAGTTCTACGGGCTCGGCGCGCGAGAGGGCTGGCGGCGCGTCGACGAGCTGATCGAGGCGGTGGGGCTCCAGGATCAGCGGCTCCAGAAGGTCTCGTCGCTTTCCACCGGTCAGCGCCAGAAGATGAACATGGCGCGCGGGCTTCTCAATGACCCGTGGATCCTGTTCCTCGACGAACCGACACTCGGGCTCGACGTCTCGGCGGCTCGCGCGGTCCGGACACTGATCCGCGAGTGGAAGGGCGCGGTCGTCGGGCGGACCGTCCTCCTGACGAGCCACTACATGGCCGAGGTGGAGGAACTGTGCGACCGGCTCGCGATCGTGGACCGTGGCCGGATCGTCGCCATCGGGACCCCGGCCGATCTCAAGCGGCGGATCCAGCGGGACTCCATCTTCCGCCTGGAGCTCGATCGACTCGACGGCGGAGCATCGTCGCTCTCGGGGCTGCCCGGCGTGCTCAAGGCAGTGACCGCGAGTGATGGCAGCTCCACATCGGGTGGGGCGCGTCAGCGCACCGCGGTGAAGCTCGTCCTTGCCGACGACAACGCCCTGGGGCCGGTCGTCACGGCGCTCGGGCAGCGCGGCTCGCAGATCGTCTCCCTGGAGAAATCCGAGCCCACCCTCGAGGAGGTCTTCGTGCAACTGGTCGGCCGAAGCTTCGCGGACGACTCCGAGGATGGCGGATCGGACACCGACGGGCGAGGCTCATCTTCCGGCACCGACGGCGCGATGGCCGACCCGTCAGCGCCGCCGCCGCCGACGGCCGCGACCGAGCGGATGACCGAAGACGCCCCGCTCGCCGCAACGGGACTGCCGGAGCGGTGAGCCTCTACGTCCGCCGCGGTGCGGGGAGCCCGACCGACGCCGCGCGCTGGAGCCGCCGACGCGATGTGATGACGAACCTGCGGAGCGTCATCGGCAGAGCGTATCCACGTGTCATCGGCTCGACCCGCGAGCCGTCGTGGGTCCTGTTCGAGGTACTCCTCCCGTTCCTCACGACCTCCGCGTTCGTGTTCGTCTACCGGGCGCTCGATGCACCTACGGAGTACGTCGGGTTCGTCGTCCTCGGTGGGGCGATGTCCGCGTTCTGGCTGAACGTCATGTGGCTGATGGCCGCACAGCTCTGGTGGGAGAAGGACAACGGCAACCTGGAGCTCTACTTCACGGCGCCGATCGATCTCATGAGCATCCTGTTCGGGATGGCGGTCGGGGGCCTCCTCGCCACCTGCTTCCGGGCCGTCGTCGTCCTGTCGATCGGGACGGCGCTGTACGGGGTGACGTTCTCGGTCGAGCAGTGGGGCCTGCTGCTCGTCGTGTTCTTCCTGACGCTCTCGTCGCTCTACGGGCTCGGCATGGTCCTCGCGAGCCTCTTCCTGTTGTGGGGGCGCGAGGCGTGGCATCTGACGCAGCTGATGCAGGAGCCCGTCTACTTCGTGTCGGGACTGAATTTCCCGGTGGGACGACTCGGCTTCGTGGGCGCCCTCGCCATCTCGACGATCCCGCTGGCCGTCGGTCTCGACGCACTCCGTCAGCTCGCGTTCGCCGGCGGAGTCGCGTCATTCGGCACCCCCTCGCCCGAGGTCGAAGCCCTCGTCCTGGTCGCGATGACCGCCATCTTCCTGTTCGCCGCGCGATTCTTCCTGCGCACGATCGAACGCCTCGCACGACGCGAAGGGCGCCTCACGGCGCGCGGGCAGTGACCGGGCTCACTCCCAGCTTCGACCTCGGGCGGACGGAGGGCCGCGGCCTCCGCGAGACGTTCCGGGGATATCTCACCGCGGCGCGTATCGGCTGGGCCGTGGAGGCGAACTGGGCCGACCCGATCCTGTTCTTCACCTACAGCGTGGCGAAGCCGATCGCGGCCGCACTCATCCTCGTCGTGATGCTCGACATCGTCAGCGGCGGCCAGGCACCTGCGTACCGGAGGTACGTCGTCACCGGCGTCGCCCTCTGGTCCTTCGTCCAGGGCGGCTTCGCCGGCCTCGCGATGTCCGTGCTGGAGGACCGCGAGCGGTACCGGATGCTGAAGTACGTCTACGTCAGCCCGACCACGTTCGCAGTCGCGCTCCTCGGTCGTGGTACCGCACGTGTCGCGATCGGTGGCATGGGCGCCCTGACGACGCTCGCCTTCGGTGCGCTCGTCCTTGGGATGCCGGTCGACCCGGCCCGGGTAGATGTGCTGCTGTTCGTGGCCTCGATGGCGCTCGGGCTCGTCGCGATCATCGCGCTCGGCCTCGGGATGGCGGCGGTGGTGCTCCAGACGCGCCAGGACTCATGGTCGTACCCCGAAGCCGTCGCCGGAGCCATGTTCCTCCTCGTCGGTGCGGTCTTCCCGCTCGCCGTCCTCCCGGGCCCTGTCCAGGCGATCGGCCTCGTGCTGCCGCTGACGTGGTGGATGGAGGGCGTCCGCCGCTCGCTGTTCCCTGGGGGCGTTTCGGCCGTCGGCGGGCCGGGTTCCCTGTTCACGGAGCTGACAGGGCGAGAGGCGCCGGACACGCCGGCGCTGCTCCTCGCCTTGCTGGGCACCACGCTCCTCGTTACACTCGCCGCCGCGGTCGCCTTTCGGGTGAGCGAGCACAGGGCGAAGGACCGCGGCCTCATCGATCAGACCAGCGGGTCGTAGGAGACGGCGTTGCGGATCTACGAGGGCAGCCCACGGCAGGACTACGAGGAAGTCCTGCGTTCGATCGGCGCCTTCTTCGACGAGCACGGGCTACGTGACATCCTGTTGACCGAGGTCCAGGATGGATTCATCGTCCAGGCGCTCCTCGGTAGTGACGGTGAGGGGCGTGGCTGGTCCCAGCCCGCCTCGCGCCTGGAGAAGGAGACGCTGACCTTCCTGGACGACGACATCTCGAGGTTCATGCAGGAGGCGCGCGCACGGCGAGGAGGTGGGCGAGGGGAGCCGAACGCGAGGATTGCCGGCTTTTACGAGAAGGCGCTGCGGGTCATCGGGCGGTACATCGACCAGCAGAAGCCACGCGACGTCTTCTTCTTCGAGATGGGTGGCGACTTCGTCCTCCGGCTACTCGTCCAGACCGGCACAGGGCCGAAGCACACCGTCGTCGAGTTCACCCGCGTCGAGCTCGACGCGATGATCCAGGAGGGGCGGATGAGGCGCGGAGCGACAGGCGCCAGTGATGGGATGAGCGGAGTACTCGCGCACACGGCCGCCCGCGAACTGGATGAACACCGGCTGTGGGAACCGCTGAACCAGTCCAGCAAGCAGATCGGAGGTCGACGTTGAGAGCACTGAGGATCATCGCGATCGCACTTCTTGTCACCCTGGCCGCCCTCGTGGTCATCCCGCTGGTCGTGCTCGCGGGCCTGTTCATCTGGCTCAAGCTGACCGAAGAGGCGGACGAAGAGGCGCTCGAGCTGGAGCAGGAAGGCGCCTAGCATCCCCCTCGCCAGCTCGGACACAGGACTGCTCCCGCACGGGGCTGCCGTGCGGCCAGAGGGGGTCTCGGCGTTGCGCTGACCGGGTCCAGTCGTTAGCATTGGAAAAACCCCGGGAGGACCTGACCCATGGCGAAGTTCGTCTTCGTGACCGGCGGCGTCACCAGCTCATTGGGCAAGGGCATCACGGCCGCCAGCATCGGCCGCCTGCTCAAGAGTCGAGGCCTATCGGTCAGGATCCTCAAGCTCGACCCGTACATCAACGTCGACCCGGGCACGATGTCGCCGTACCAGCACGGCGAGGTGTTCGTCACGGACGACGGGGCGGAGACCGATCTCGATCTGGGGCACTACGAGCGCTTCGTCGACGAGAACCTGACCCAGCTGAGTAATGTCACCACGGGCCGTATCTACCAGGCGGTGATCGGCAAGGAGCGACGTGGCGACTACCTCGGCGGGACGGTCCAGGTCATCCCGCATATCACGAACGAGATCAAGGAGCGGATCCAGCGCGTCCAACGCGACGGCAATGTCGACGTGGTCATCGTCGAGGTCGGCGGGACGGTCGGGGATATCGAGTCGCTGCCGTTCCTCGAGGCGATCCGGCAGATGCGCAATGACGTGGGGCGGACGAACGTCCTGTACGTCCACGTCACGCTACTGCCGGCGCTCGCGGCGACTGGCGAGCTGAAGACAAAGCCGACGCAGCACTCGGTCCGGGAGTTGCGCGCGATCGGCGTCCAACCCGACGTCATCGTCGCCCGGAGCGACCTGCCCGTCCCTGACGAGCTGCGCGAGAAGATCGCGCTGTTCTGTGACGTCCCGAGCGAGGCCGTCATCACCGCCGCGACCGCCGACACGATCTACGAGGTCCCGCTGATGTTCGAGGCGCAGGGGCTGGGCGACCTGCTCGCTCGCGATCTCGGCCTCGTCGAAAAGGCGCGACCGGGCGACCTGGACACGTGGCGCGCGCTCGTAGACCTGATCAAGCGTCCCAAGCCGACACTCGAGGTGGCGCTCGTCGGCAAGTACATCGAGCTCCCCGACGCCTATCTGTCCGTCACCGAGGCGCTACGACACGCGGGGTGGGCGCACGAGCGGAACCTCGTCATCCGATGGGTGGATTCCGAGACGCTGCGAGCGGACAGCCTCGAGGAGCGTCTCGGCGGCGCCGCGGGGATCGTCGTCCCCGGAGGCTTCGGCCATCGCGGGGTCGAGGGCAAGGTGTTGGCCGCGCGGTACGCCCGAGAGCGGCAGGTGCCGTATCTCGGCCTCTGCCTCGGACTCCAGTGTGCCGTCATCGAGTTCGCCCGAGACGTCCTCGGCCTTACTGACGCCAACTCGACCGAGTTCGATCTGTTCACGCGCGATCCGGTGATCGACCTCATGCCCGACCAGAGGGAGGTCGAGAACAAGGGGGGAAGCATGCGCCTCGGCCTGTACCCGGCGCGGCTCACACCCGGTTCGAAGGCGGCGGAGGCATACGGATCCGAGATCATCTACGAGCGCCATCGGCACCGGTTCGAGGTCAGCAACCGCTATCGTCCTGCTCTGGAATCTGCAGGGATGGTGCTTTCCGGGCAGTCGCCCGACGGCCGCCTCGTCGAGATCGTCGAACTCGCCGATCACCCCTGGTTCGTCGCGAGCCAATTCCACCCCGAGTTCAAGAGCCGTCCCGATCGCCCGCACCCGCTGTTCCATGCGTTCGTCGAGGCGTCGATCCGGTCACTCGAGGAGCCCGGGCGGCACGCAGGGATCGAGGTCACGGTCCCCGCGTAGCAGTTCGAGAAGCGTCGTAACCGAACTGATATGTCTCCGGGCGGCGCGTTCGATGCGCGTTAGTCCCACCGCCGCGTAGGCTCCCTTCCACGAGATGAGCGCGTCGCGCTTCGAGGAAGAGTCGACCAAGAGCCTCGACGGAGCGCTCGAATATCGACCTGAGGACGACCCGGACAGCGACAGCGCGCCGGGTCGTCGACTTTTCTCGACGCGTCTCGTCTGAGCCACCCGCGCGCTGCACTCCGGAAGGGAGTCCCCGATGAAGATCTTCCTCGACACCGCCGACATCAACGAGATCCGCACTGTGGCGCGCTGGGGCGTGTTGGACGGGGTGACGACGAACCCGAGCCTCTATGCGAAGGTGGGCGGCTCCTACGAGGACATCCTGCGCGAGATCTGCGGGATCACGTCGGGCCCGGTGAGCGCAGAGGTGGTCGCGGCGGACGTGGAAGGGATGCTCCGTGAGGGACGCGCCTTCGCGAAGCTCGCGCCGAACATCGTCGTGAAGGTGCCCATGAGTGAGGAGGGCCTCGAGGCCATCTCCCGGTTCGCGGAAGAGGGCATCAAGACGAACTGCACGCTCATCTTCTCGGCGAACCAGGGCCTCCTCGCCGCCAAGGCGGGCGCGTCACTCCTGTCCCCCTTCGTGGGTCGGGTCGACGACATCAACATGGAGGGGATGGACGTCGTCCGGGAGCTCGTCCAGATCGTCGAGATCCACGGGCTGGAGAGCGAGGTCCTCGCGGCATCCCTGCGCCATCCGCGCCACGTGACCGAGTCGGCGCTCGCGGGCGCCCACGTCGTGACACTCCCCTTCAAGGTGCTGGGGCAGATGATCAAGCATCCGCTCACGGACAAGGGCATCAAGACCTTCCGTGACGACTGGGACAAGGCCCGCAAGGCGGCTGCCGACAAGAACGCAGCGGAGCAGTCGGGCGATGGGCAGCGGGCCGACGATGCGCGAGAGGCGATCAAGACGGACGCGGTCGCGACCAAGCCGGGGGCGTAGTAGCCGTTCGAGGTCCTCGCTGCGTCGTAGTAGTTCCCCGGCTCGTCGCCTCGCACGACCTGGCGACGCGAGATCCGTCGAGCGGGACGTGGGAGCCTCGGTCCAGCGTGACCGGCGACCCCAGTACGTACGGACTCGTCTTCGACCGGCGGTGACGGACGCGGCGTGACCGCCCGGGTCCACGTCGAGTCCGAGTCGGCGACGTCAGCAGGATCCGGGACATCGAGGCCCCCTCACGGTCACGTCATGCACAGTCTCGCGGTGCTTCGCTTGACCGCGTCGGCCGGGGTGCTATCATCGCTGCGACCCTCGCTCCCCCCATCGCGCGGCCGGTAGCCGTCGATTCGGGGTCCGTCGCCCCCGCTGGAACGCGTCGAGCGCGAGTCACCCCTCCTCTGTCGGTCGCTCGCCCCCGTGTGTCATCCGACGCTGACGCGCCCCCTACCCCCGCTCGAGGATCTTTGCAGGACCCGATGAACATCAACGAACTCAAGAGCAAGAACTTCAACCAGCTGGTCGAGATCGGCGGCGACCTCGACGTGATGAACGCCCGCGACATGCGCAAAGAGGACCTCGTCGAGAGGATCCTTCAGCGGCAGGTCGAGCGAGGCGGGCAGGTCTACGCGACGGGCATCCTCGACATCGTCGATGAGGGGTTCGGGTTCCTCCGCCGTCACGGCCTGATGCCGAGTCCCGACGACATCTACGTCAGCTCCAGCCAGGTCCGCCGATTCGGTCTCCGCGCGGGCGACCGCGTCGGCGGCGTCACGCGCGCCCCGAAGGACGCGGAGAAGTACTGGGGCCTCCTGCGCGTGGAGTCGGTCAACGGCGTCGACCCCGAGACGGCGAAGCGCCGGCCGCATTTCGATGTCCTCACGCCGATCCATCCCGAAGAGCTCATCAATCTCGAGACCGATCCAAAGAACCTCAGCCAGCGGCTGATCAACCTCGTCAACCCGCTCGGGAAGGGGCAGCGTGCGCTCATCGTGAGCCCGCCGAAGGCCGGCAAGACGATGCTGCTGAAGCAGATCGCGAACGGGATCACCGCGAACTACCCAGAGATCCTCCTCATGGTGGCGCTCATCGGCGAGCGACCCGAGGAGGTGACCGACATGCGCCGTTCGGTGAAGGGCGAGGTCATCTCGTCGACCTTCGACGAGCCCACCGAGAACCACACGCACGTCGCCGAGATGGCGCTCGAGATCGCGAAGCGCCAGGTCGAGACGGGGCGTGACGTGGTCATCCTGCTCGACTCCATCACGCGGCTGGCGAGGGCGTACAACCTGGCGCTCCCGCCATCGGGGCGCACCCTGTCGGGCGGTATCGACCCGATCGCGCTCTACCCGCCCAAGCGGTTCTTCGGCGCGGCGCGGAAGATCGAAGAGGGCGGGTCGCTCACGATCATCGCGACCTGCCTCGTCGACACCGGCTCGCGGATGGACGACGTGATCTACGAGGAGTTCAAGGGGACCGGCAACTCGGAGCTCATCCTCGACCGGAAGCTGGCGGAGAAGCGGATCTTCCCGGCGATCGACGTCCAGCGCTCCGGGACGCGCCGCGAGGAGCTGCTCCTCGAAGAGGGGACGCTCAGGATGGTCTGGACGATGCGTCGGATGCTGGGCGCCGTCGGCACGAACGAAGGCATCGAGCTGCTGCTCAACCGACTCGCCAAGACCCCGTCGAACGCCGCCTTCCTCGCCTCGCTCACGAAGAACGCCACCGCAGAGGTCTAGCCTCACGATCCCCTGTCCGGGGATCCTCTCCGGTCCGAGAGGGTTGACGCGCTGTTTCGGCCTTTGTTAAGGTCCCGCAACCGTTAACCCCCCTCGCGCAGCCCAAAGGCACCCCAGGCCGAAGCGCGGCGGGCCCCAGCGCATATGTGAGAACCCCAGCTCCATATCCGCGCCCCTCCCGGGGTAGCGTCGACTCGTCGATCGTCCCCCAGCGCTCGACCACGCCGCCCGGGAGCAAAAGGAGAGCATATTGCTGCAGCCGCGGGCCCTTGCGCGCCGCGTCATCCGACGGGTGTCACGCCACCCGCTGCCCGTGGCACCCCACGAGCTGCGCCTCGTCCAGTGGCTCGCGCCGATGCTGGCGCTGGCCCTCCTGGTATCCGCCCCGACGGCCGCCACCGCCCACTACTCGTTGCGATGGCCCGTTGCCGGCGGCACGATCAGCCAGTACTACCACAGCGGCCACCGCGGCATCGACATCCGTGCTCCGTACGGCACCCGTGTCTACGCCGCGCACGGGGGCAAGATCCAGTTCGCGGGTTGGAAGAGCAACGGCGGCGGGTACCAGGTGTGGCTCCGCCACGGCGATGGCCGCTCCACCACCTACAGCCACATGTCGCGCGTCCTCGTCCGCACTGGTGCGTACGTCTCGCGCGGGCAGACCATCGGACGCGTCGGCTGCAGCGGCTGGTGCAGCGGTCCGCACCTCCACTTCGAACTGTGGGTCGGCCCGATCTGGAACGGCGGCTACCGGATCAACCCCCTCAGATACCTCTGACCCGCGACGTCCGGCGGCGCGGGCTGCCGCGCCTGCTAGGATGCCGACGATGTTCCTGGACAGGGTCGCGATCCGTGTCCGTGCCGGCAGCGGTGGCGACGGTGCCGCGACGTTCCGCCGCGAGGCGCACGTCCCGATGGGCGGTCCGGACGGTGGCGATGGCGGTCGCGGTGGATCGGTCTACCTTCGCGTCGACCCAGGCGAGACCAGCCTGCGGGACTACAGGTTCAAGAACGAGTTCCGAGCGGGATCGGGGGGTCCGGGGTCACGCTCCAGACGCCACGGCAAGGCTGGAGCAGACCTGGAACTGAAGGTCCCACCCGGAACCGGCGTCTTCGACGAGGCGTCCGGCGACCTGATCGCCGATCTCCTCGCGACGGGCCAGCGCGTGATGGTCGCCCGGGGCGGCAGGGGCGGGCTCGGCAACGTCCACTTCGCGACATCGACCCACCAGGCTCCGCGCCACGCACAGAAGGGGGAGCCGGGCGAGGAGCGCCGGCTTCGGCTCGAGCTCCGGCTGATCGCCGACATCGGGCTGGTCGGGCTGCCGAACGCGGGGAAGTCCACCTTGCTCGCGGCCCTCACCGCGGCCACCCCGAAGATCGCCGACTACCCGTTCACGACGCTCGAGCCGAACCTCGGAGTGCTCGACCTGGCTTCGGTCGACCCGGGGGACGAACGCCGACCGACCGTCGCGGACGTGCCCGGACTCATCGAGGGTGCGAGCTCGGGTGCAGGGCTCGGGCACGCGTTCCTGCGCCACGTCGAGCGGACGCGCATCATCTGCCACGTCGTCGACCTCGCCGCCCCGGATCCCGAACGAGATTTCGGGGTCATCCGCGAGGAGTTGCGCCTCCACGATCCCCGCCTGCTCGATAAGAGGACGCTGGTCGTCGCGAACAAGCTCGACCTTCCGGGCGCGAACGACCGACTCGAGCCGTTCTGCCAGGCCCGCGCCCGCGACGAGCTCGAAACGGTCGCGGTGTCAGCGATGGAACGGCGAGGCCTCGAGCAGCTCGTCGCGAAACTCGCGCGGCTCCTGCCCACTGCGGAAGAGCTCGCCGCCCCGTCCGAGGCCACCGGAGTCGTCGTCCACCGGTTCGAGTCGGTCGGTGCCGCCTTCGCCGTGGAGCGGGAAGGGGACGGATTCCGCGTCCGTGGTCGGCGGGTCGAGCGCCTGGCGGCGCAGACCGATTTCTCCAACGAGGAATCGGCGGAGCGGTTCCAACGGGACCTGGTCCGGCTCGGCGTCGACCGGGAGTTGCGGAGAGCCGGGGTGGGCGCTGGGGACACGGTCCGGATCGGAGGGCAGGAGCTCGAGTGGGACGCCGAGCTCTGGAGTTAGGCCACTGACCGCGACGCCAGACTCGGGGACGGGGGCCGTATTCGGCTTGCTCGGCGGCACCTTCGACCCCATCCACTACGCGCACCTCGCGATCGCCGAGCACGCACGAGAGGAGCTCGACCTCGCGTCCGTCGCGTTCTTGCCGGCCGCGACCCCGCCGCACAAGCGAGACATGCCCGTGACGGCGGCCGAGCACCGGGTCGCGATGGTCCAGCTAGCGATCGCGGACAACCCGTGGTTCCGACTCAGCCGGCTGGAGCTCGACCGCCCGGGACCGAGCTACCTGGTGGAGACGCTGGAACGGCTCGCCACGGAGCGGGGCGAGGGTGGTGAGCACGTGTTCATCCTGTCAGCCGAAGCCCTCGCGGAGATGCCCCGCTGGCGAGATCCGGCCCGCATCCTCGAGCTGTCCACGGTGGCCGTCGTGCCTCGCCGTGGCTATCCCGTCCCGAGCAGGGCCTGGCTTCAGGAGCACTTCCCCGGACAGAAGGATCGCCTCGTGTTCCTGAAGGGACCCGAACTGGGACACTCGGCCTCTGAGATCAGGCGCCTCGTTGGCGAGGGACGATCGATCCGCTACCTCGTGCCGCCCGACGTGGAGGCGTACATCCACCGACACGGCCTGTATCGCCGCGGGCAGGAGGGATCGAGATCGGCTGGTGGACGCGATCGAAGCGACGAGGTGGAGCTCGGACGCGGCCGCGACGACGAGGGATGGACGACACGATCGACGGCGCGCGCAGCGTCAGCAGACCAGTGAAGACATGAGGAGGAGGCTCAGGACCAGGTGACAGAAGAACGGATCGGCGCGATCGAAACCGCCGAGGATCCAGGTCGGCGCCTCGGCCTGCCCGCGCGCGACCGCCCGGCCCTCGCTCCGACGGAGCGACAGGGCGACCAGGAGCGGTCCGCACTGGAGCTCGCGCGCAGGGTGGTGGACCTGGCCGCCGACAAGAAGGCGAGCGACATCGTCCTCCTCGCCGTCGGGGAGCTGACCGGAGTCGCCGATTACTTCGTGCTGTGCTCGGGCGCATCGGAGCGCCAACTCGGCGCGATCGCCGACGGTATCGCGGAAGGGGTGAAGGAGGACGGCGTCTCGCCGCTGGGTCGCGAAGGAAGCCCCGCCGCGCACTGGGTGCTCCTGGATCTGGGGGCCGTGATCGTCCACATCTTCGCCCCTCCGGAGCGTGACTACTACGCGCTCGAGCGGCTTTGGGCCGAGGCGCCGACGCTGCTCCGCGTCCAGTAGCAGGACTCGAAGCGGGTCCGAGACGCCGGAGGTACCAGCCGTTCGGTACCTCCGAGCCATGCAGGAAGCGCACCGGACCTTCCTAGCATGCACTCAGGTGGTCGGCACAGCCCGACCCGCGGCAAGAGGCTTCGGAACGATGGCCCCGTATCGCGAGAAGTGCCCTGAGTGCGATCGTCGCCTCATCAACTCGCGCTTCGACACGACCTTCCGGATGTCCGACGGCACCGAACGGCTCTGTTTCGGGATCCCTGCCGGACTCTGCGAGGACTGTCACCAGCTGTACGTGGATCCCGAGCTCATCGCGCTCCTCGATGTCGCCACCGGACGCTGTGTCTTTGCGATCGAGTCGGACCGGGTGCTCCAGGAAGAGGCGTGGTCAGGAGCCGACTGAACGGCCGCCCGCAGCCCGTCCTTCCGCCATCCGCACGCTGATCCACACCAATAACGACAGCAGCGACCGTTCCTGCGAGACGGACGATGGCGAGCCGTCCGCTCCGATCCCTTTGCTCTCGAGGTCGAGGTCCAGCAGGCCGAACAACGCGTCCTCGAGCTCGCGCGTGCTCCAGCGCGCCCCCTGTTCCGCGAGTCGCTCGGCCCGATACGGCTGCACCTTGAGGATCCGCGGCAGCTCTGACGGCCGCGTGCCGCGGTCCAGGAGCTCCCGGACCCCGATCAGCTCCCGGACTCTCCGGTGGAGCTGCGAAACGATGATGGGCAGCGGCATCCCATCCGTGAGCAGCCGGTCGGCGAGGCGGGTCGCCTCGGCGCCGCGCCGCATCCCGACCGCGTCGAGGAAGCCCCACATCGAACCGGGCACTGCCTCCGGGACGAGCTCTGCCACCTCGGCGCGTTCGACGACGCCGCCTGGGCGTAGCAGCGCAAGCTTCTCGAGTTCGCTGTTCGCGAGCTGGGTCTGACGACGCCGGTCGACGTCCCCTTCCCGGACGTACGCTCCGACCCTCTCAGCGAGCAGACGGCCGGCACCGGGGGCGAGACGCACTCCGAGCTCCCGCGATCGCCCCTCGATCCAGTGTTCCATCCGGTCGCGAGTGAGCGCGGGGAACTCCTTGACCATTCCTCCCGCGCGCTCGACCGCGTCGCGCAACGGATCGCTGGACGCCGAGCGCTGCGATGGGCCCGTGGTGAGGTCGGTGAATGCGAGCGCGTTCCCAGGCGGGACGTCGGCGACGAGCGCCACGAGTCGATCGCGGGAGGTGGCATCGCGGATCAGTGATCCGGGCTGCCGCACATGGACGAGCGTCCCGCCGCCGAACAGGGGAGCCGCCCCGACCCGCTGCTCGATCTGCTCGAGGATCCGGGCTCGTCGACGCCCGGCGGTGGACGCCTCAGGGCCGGCGGCGACGGCGGGGCCAACGTCGTCGTCTTCGCCGCT